>NZ_JBVHHY010000047.1:0-41061 GCF_055560835.1 Kitasatospora sp. NPDC023120
GTGCTGTGGGTGGGGGGTTGGGCGTCGTTGGCAGTCTGAAAATCACCCGCAACGCCCCTCTCCGGACCACCCCCTGCGCCGCCCCCTCCCGCAGCACGTCCCTCTCGCCAGAGGGGAGGGGAGGGGAGGGGAGGGGAGGGTGGGGAGGGGGTGGTGATGCGGGGTGGTGCGGGTGGGGGGTGGTGGTGGGGGTGGTGCGGGGTGGGGGGTGGTGGTGCGGGGTGGTGGGGGTGGTGCGGGGTGGCGGGGTGGCTCAGGTGGTGGGGATTCCGGGGAAGGGTTGGTCGGGGGCGCCCCAGTGGTGGGCGCGGAGGGTGCAGTCGCGGAGGGCCAGGGCGGCGGGGAGGCGGTGGGGGGTGGGGACGGCGGCGACCAGGTCGGCGTAGATGGTGGTGAGGCGGGCTTCCAGGTGGGCGGCGAGTCTGGTGGCGTCGGTGGGGGTGGTCACCGGGAAGGGGAGTTGGTAGCCGGCGGCGGCGGGGGTGGGGGCGACGCCGAGGGAGGTGAGGAGGCGTTGCCAGGTGTCGCGTCGGGCCTGGTGGGCGGCGTAGGTGGTGCGGGCGTCGGTGCGGTGGGGGTCTTCGGGGAGGTGGGCGCCGACGATGCCGTAGCCGTAGATGGCGGCGTGTTCGGCGCTGAGGGCGTTCTGGAGGGCGGTGAGGGCGGCGCCCGGTGTGGGGCCGGGTGTGGCGGTGACGGAGGGTTGGTCGGGGGCCGGGGGGACGGGGGCGCCCAGGACCGTGGCGTGGACGGTGTTGGCGGCGGCGACGGAGGCGAGCAGGCGGGCGAGGGACGGGCTCGCGGCGTCGAGGTCGGCGAGGTGGGACTCGCCGGTCTGGCGTTCCAGCAGGGCCAGGGCGGTGGGGGTGGCGGTCACGGGTGGTGACGGGAGGGCCGAGGCGGGCAGACCTTCGGCGAGGGCGGCGCGGTGCTGGGCGTTCTCGGCGCGGAGGTCGGCGCGGGGCGCGGGCTGGGCGTCGTACCCGGCGAGGAGGGTGTCGGTGGCGGCGATCGCGCGGAGGCGGATGGGGGCGTCCGGGTCGGGGCGGGGGCTCGTGGTGCCGGGTGTGGGGCCGGTGTGGTCGGTGGTGCAGGCGGTGAGGGTGAGCAGTCCGAGGGCCAGGAAGGTCCGTCGGCTGGGCGGCTGCATCGGGGTCACTCCGGGGCGTGTACGGGAGGACGGCCTCCCCGCCTGCCCTCGTCAGCGTGAA
The DNA here is from genome assembly GCF_055560835.1 of Kitasatospora sp. NPDC023120. Taxonomy (NCBI): domain Bacteria; kingdom Bacillati; phylum Actinomycetota; class Actinomycetes; order Kitasatosporales; family Streptomycetaceae; genus Kitasatospora; species Kitasatospora sp. NPDC023120. Next base: position 1,212 of record NZ_JBVHHY010000047.1, read on the forward strand.
TGATTACAGAATCCCCACGTCCTCGGGCCTGGTTCGGGCACACCGGGTTACGGGCGGGCGGGTGTGAGCTTGCTCGCAGTGGGTGGTGTGCGAGCGGTCGGGCATGGTCCGGAATCGGTGGTTGGGGGCTTCACCGGATAGGCTTTGGGCCGAGCTGCCGTGACCCGGTGTGGCGCCGAGGGCGCGGGGCGACCTTCTGACAACAGCAGACGCGGCCGAGGAGTCCACCCGGATGAGCACCACCCACACCGACCGGCTGCGAGCGTTGCTGGAGCCGCTGGCCGCGCAGGCCGGACTGGACCTGGAGGACGTCAGGGTCACCAAGGCGGGCAGCCGCCGGCAGGTGCAGATCGACGTCGACACCGACGGCGGCGTGGACATGGACACCATCGCCGAGTTCAGCCGGGTGGTCGGTGAGGCCCTGGACGAGTCGGACCTGATGGGGGACGAGGCCTACCTGCTGGAGGTCGGCTCGCCGGGTGCGGAGCGTCCGCTGGTGCTGCCGCGGCACTGGCAGCGGGCGGAGGGTCGGCTGGCCAAGATCCACCTGGTGGACGGCGGGGAGATCGTCGCCCGGGTGCTGGAGGCCGACGAGGACGGCGCACTGGTCGAGGTGCAGCCGGTCAAGGGGCGCGGCCGTCCGAAGGAGCGCCGTCTGGAGTACGGCGAGGTGGCCCGGGCACGGGTCCAGGTCGAGTTCAACCGCAAGGAAGACGAGACGCTCCTGGACGAGGCCGCCGACTTCGACGAGGGGGACGACGGCGCCGAGTGACCCCCGGGTGCCGTACGACCATGACGAACGTGACGAAAGACGAGGAGGCGTAGCCGTGGACATCGACATGAGTGCCCTGCGCACGCTGGTCAACGAGAAGAACATCCCCTTCGACCTGCTGGTCGAGTCCATCGAGTCCGCCCTCCTCACCGCGTACCACCGCACCGAGGGCTCGCGCCGCCGCGCCCGGGTGCACCTGGACCGCAAGAGCGGCCACGTCACCGTGTGGGCCATGGAGGACCCGACGGAGCTGGACGAGGGCGTCGAGCCGAAGGAGTTCGACGACACCCCGAACGGCTTCGGCCGGATCGCGTCCAGCATCGGCATCCAGGTGATGATGCAGCGCCTGCGTGACGCCGCCGACGACCAGACCTTCGGCGAGTACGCGGGCAAGGAGGGCGACATCGTGACCGGTGTCGTCCAGCAGGGCAACGACCCGAAGAACGTGCTGGTCGACATCGGCAAGCTGGAGGCCATCCTGCCGCCGCAGGAGCAGGTCCCGGGCGAGGACTACCGGCACGGCACCCGGCTGAAGTGCTACGTGGTGGCCGTGCGACGGGGTGTGCGCGGGGCGTCCGTGACGCTGTCGCGCACGCACCCGAACCTGGTGAAGAAGCTCTTCGCGCTGGAGGTCCCGGAGATCGCGGACGGCAGCGTGGAGATCGCCGCCATCGCCCGTGAGGCCGGCCACCGGACCAAGATCGCTGTCTGGTCGCGCCGCCAGGGCCTGAACGCCAAGGGTGCCTGCATCGGTCCGATGGGTTCCCGGGTGCGCGCCGTGATGGGCGAGCTGCACGGCGAGAAGATCGACATCGTCGACTGGTCGGAGGACCCCCGCGAGATGGTCGCCGCCGCGCTGTCCCCCGCGCGGGTGACCAGTGTGGAGATCGTGGACGCGGCCCAGCGCTCCGCCCGGGTGATCGTGCCGGATTACCAGCTGTCGCTGGCGATCGGCAAGGAGGGGCAGAACGCCCGCCTGGCCGCCCGTCTCACCGGGTGGCGGATCGACATCCGGCCGGACACCGAGGGCCAGTCGGAGGACGGCGTCCGCCCCCAGTAGGAAAAAGTGGGTGGCGAAAAGCCGGTAGTCGGTGCTGTCCTAGCCGTCCCTGCGGGTCCCCCGGGATCTGTGGGGCGGCGCCATGTCGCTTCGGAGGGGTAGACTTGCCTTCGTCTGGCCGGACGCACGTCCGAGCACGCCCGGAACGCACCTGCGTGGGCTGCCGCAAGCGCGCGGCCAAGCACCAGCTGTTGCGTGTCACGGCGGTCGAGGGCGAGTGCGTCCCCGATCCCCGTGGCGCACTGCCGGGCCGGGGCGCTCACCTGCACCCCGATCCGGCCTGCCTCGACCTCGCGGTCCGCCGTCGGGCGTTCCCCCGGGCCTTCCGGCTCCAGGGCGCGCTCGACACCGAGCGGCTCCGCGAGTTCATCGGGGAGCGGGCAGGCGGAGCCTCTTAGACGGGCCACCTCCCGCGACGGCCGCCGCTCCACGCGGCGGAGAACCACCGCAACAAGCACAGCGCTCGGGCAGCCGCGCGCCGTGCCACCAGTCAGGTACCTCGCGATGTGGAAGTAGGTCGAGATTGCGATGAGCACTCGATGAGTACGCGATGAGTACGCGATGGGTACGCCCATGAAGTAGCGACAGTCCGGCGGACGAGACCCCCGGACTCATAGACAGGAGTGAAGTGGCTAAGGTCCGGGTTTATGAACTCGCCAAGGAGCTTGGTTTGGAGAGCAAGGCCGTCATGGCCAAGCTCACCGAGCTCGGTGAGTTCGTCCGTTCGGCGTCCTCGACGATCGAGGCGCCGGTCGTGCGCAAGCTGACTGACGCGCTTGGTGTGGCCCCCACCGGTGGTGGCGCTGCCAAGCCTGGCCCGCGGAAGCCCGCGGCGCCCCAGCCCGCGGCGGGTGCCGCGGGTGCACCCAAGCCGGGTGCTCCGACCCCGGGACCGCGCCCTGCCGCGGCCCCCGGTCCCCGTCCGACCCCGGCCGCTGCGGCTCCCGCCGCTCCGGCCACCCCCGCCGCCCCCGCTGCCCCGCGTCCGGGTGCGCCGACTCCGGGCCCGCGCCCGGCCGCGCGTCCCGCCGCTCCGGCGGCCCCGGCGGCTCCGGCCGCGCCCGCGGCCGAGTTCTCCTCGCCGGCTCCGGCGGGTGACGCCCCGCGTCCGGCCGCCCAGGCCCCGCGTCCGAGCGGTCAGGCCGGCGGCGGTGCCCGTCCGGGCCCGCGTCCGGCCGGCCCGCGTCCGGGCAACAACCCGTTCACCTCGGGCAGCGCCACCGGCATGGGTCGCCCCGGCGACCGCCGCCAGGGCGCCCAGGGTGGCGCTCCGCGTCCGGGTGGTCCCGGTGCCGGTGCTCCCCGTCCGGGTGGCGACCGTCCGCGTCCGGCCGGTGCCCCGGGTGCCGGTGCTCCGCGTCCGGGTGCTCCGCGTCCGGGTGGTCCCGGTGCCGGTGCTCCCCGTCCGGGTGGCGACCGTCCGCGTCCGGCCGGTGCCCCGGGTGCCGGTGCCCCCCGTCCGGGTGGTGCCCCGCGTCCCGACGGCATGCCGCGTCCGGCCGCGCCGCGTCCCGGCGGCCCGACCCCGTCCGGCATGCCGCGCCCGAACCCGGGCATGATGCCGCAGCGTCCGGCCGGCCCGCGTCCGGGTCCGGGTGGCCGCGGTCCGGGTGGCCCCGGCGGTCGTCCGGGTGGTCCGGGTGCCGGCGGTGCCCGTCCCGGTTTCCAGGGCCGTCCGGCCGGTCCGGGCTCGCGTCCGGCCGGTGGCGGCTTCGGCGGCCCGCGTCCCGGTGGCGGTGCCCCGGGTGGTGGCGGTGGCTTCGGCCCCCGTCCCGGTGGCTTCGGCGGTCGTCCCGGCGGCCCGGGTGCCCGTGGTGGCACGCAGGGCGCCTTCGGTCGTGGCCCGGGCGGTCGCCCGGCGCGCGGTCGCAAGTCGAAGCGGGCGAAGCGCCAGGAGTACGAGGCCATGCAGGCCCCGTCCGTCGGCGGTGTGATGCTGCCTCGCGGCAACGGCCAGACCGTTCGCCTGTCGAGCGGCGCCTCGCTGATGGACTTCGCGGAGAAGATCAACGCCAACCCGGCCGCGCTCGTCTCCGTCATGTTCAACCTCGGTGAGATGGTCACCGCGACCCAGTCGGTCTCCGACGCGACCCTCGAGCTGCTGGCCGGCGAGATGGGCTTCCAGCTGGAGATCGTCAGCCGGGACGACGAGGACCGCGAGCTGCTGGAGTCGTTCGACATCGACTTCGGTGCCAACGAGGGCGACGAGGACCAGCTGGCCCCGCGCCCGCCGGTCGTCACCGTCATGGGTCACGTCGACCACGGTAAGACCCGCCTGCTGGACGCCATCCGCAAGTCCAACGTGGTGGCCGGCGAGGCCGGTGGCATCACCCAGCACATCGGTGCCTACCAGGTCGTCACCGAGGTGAACGGCGAGCAGCGTCCGATCACCTTCCTCGACACCCCGGGTCACGAGGCGTTCTCCGCCATGCGTGCCCGTGGTGCCAAGTCCACCGACATCGCGATCCTGGTGGTCGCGGCCAACGACGGTGTCATGCCGCAGACGGTCGAGGCGCTGAACCACGCCAAGGCCGCCGGTGTGCCGATCGTGGTCGCCGTCAACAAGATCGACGTCGAGGGCGCCGACCCGACCAAGGTCCGCGGTCAGCTGACCGAGTTCGGCCTGGTGGCCGAGGAGTACGGCGGCGACACCATGTTCGTCGACATCTCCGCGCGCCAGGGCCTGCACATCGACCAGCTGCTGGAGGCCGTGGTCCTGACCGCGGACGCCTCGCTGGACCTGCGGGCCAACCCCGACCAGGACGCGCAGGGTATTGCCATCGAGGCCCACCTCGACAAGGGCCGCGGTGCCATGGCGACCGTCCTCGTCCAGCGCGGTACCCTCCGCGTCGGCGACTCGATCGTCGTGGGCGACGCCTACGGCCGCGTCCGCGCGATGCTGGACGAGAACGGCAACAACCTCACCGAGGCCGGCCCGTCCCGCCCGGTGCTGCTGCTCGGTCTGACCTCCGTGCCCCGCGCCGGCGACAGCTTCATCGTCGTCGACGAGGACCGCACCGCCCGTCAGATCGCCGAGAAGCGCTCGGCCCGCGACCGCAACGCCGCCTTCGCGCAGCGTCGGGTCCGGGTGTCCCTGGAGGACCTGGACAAGGCCATCGCCGCCGGCTCCATCGAGCAGCTCAACCTCATCATCAAGGGTGACGTCTCCGGTTCGGTCGAAGCCCTCGAGGACGCCCTCGTCAAGCTGGACGTGGGCGAGGAGGTCGAGCTCCGGGTCCTGCACCGCGGTGTGGGTGCCATCACCGAGTCCGACGTGGACCTGGCGATGGGCTCGGACGCCATCATCATCGGCTTCAACGTGCGCGCGGAGGGTCGTGCGCGCGCCGCGGCCGACAAGGAAGGCGTGGACGTCCGGTACTACTCGGTCATCTACCAGGCGATCGAGGAGATCGAGAACGCCCTCAAGGGCATGCTCAAGCCGGAGTACGAGGAGGTGCGCCTCGGCGCCGCGGAGATCCGCGAGGTCTTCCGCTCCTCCAAGTTCGGCAACATCGCCGGTGTCCTGGTCCGCGACGGCATCATCCGCCGCAACGCCAAGGCCCGCCTGCTGCGCGACGGCAAGGTCGTGGCGGAGAGCCTCACCATCGAGGGTCTGCGCCGCTTCAAGGACGACGCGACCGAGGTCCGCGAGGGCTTCGAGGCCGGTGTCACGCTCGGGTCGTTCAACGACATCAAGGTCGAGGACGTCATCGAGACCTACGAGATGCGCGAGAAGCCGCGCGCGTAAGCGAGTGGTGTCCGGGGCCGGTCGACGGGTGGTATTTCCGTCGACCGGCCCCGGTCTCGCTGTGTAGGGTCCGGGGAGCGGCCCTGTTCCGGGCTGCTCCCCGAGGCCTTCCAGGTCGGCGAGACCTGTCATACATGTTCGTGGGAACACTCACCTTCGACCTGCTGCTGGGCGACGTCCACTCGCTCAAGGAGAAGCGTTCGATCGTGCGGCCCATCGTGGCCGAACTGCAGCGCAAGTACAGCGTGTGCGCTGCCGAGACCGGGAACCAGGATCTGCACCGCCGGGCCGAGATCGGCCTCGCGGTGGTGTCCGGCGATGCCGGGTACGTCACCGAGGTCCTGGACAGCTGTGAGCGGTTGGTCGCCGGCCGCCCCGAGGTGCAGCTCCTCTCCGCGAGGCGGCGGTACCACAACGACGACGACGAATGAGAGCTGTGGAGCCGGCCGGCGGAAGTCGCCGTTCTCACACAGATCAGGACCGAGAGCGCCCGCAAGGCCGGGCGCGGGCCGGTACTTTGGGGCGTGGGCCCCGACGGGTGCGCAGCTCGCCCGGGTACCGGGCCCATTGCACGAGGAGGCAACGTGACCGACACCGCAAGGGCGCGCAAGCTCGCCGACCGCATCCAGGTGGTCGTCGCCCAGACCCTGGAACGGCGGATCAAGGACCCGCGACTGGGGTTCGTGACCATCACCGACACCCGGGTGACCGGCGACCTGCGCGAGGCCACCGTCTTCTACACCGTCTTCGGTGACGAGACCGAGCGCGAGGCCACGGCCGCCGCGCTGGAGAGCGCCAAGGGCGTGATCCGCTCCGAGGTCGGCAAGATCGGGGTGCGTTTCACCCCGACGCTGACCTTCGTCGCGGACGCGCTGCCGGAGAACGCCCGGAACATCGACGATCTGCTCGACCGGGCGCGGGCCATCGACGCGGCGGTGCGCACCACCGCCGCGGGGGCGGCCTACGCCGGTGACGCGGACCCGTACAAGGTTCCGGCGTCCGAGCGTGACGACGAGGACGAGTAGTCATGGCAGGTGAGCCGGCGAAGGCCGCCTCGCGAGCCGGATCGACCACGGGGGCGTCCTCCACCAGCACGGTGGAGGGTGCCCTCGCGGCGCTCCCGGGGCCGCGCGCCGAGGAGAGCGGGTTCGAGCTGCTCTGGCAGCAGGTGGTGACGGAGATCGGGCGGGCCCGTTCGATCGACCTGATCTGCCACATCTGCCCGGACGGCGACGCGCTGGGCTCCTCGCTGGCGGCCGCGCTGGCGCTGCGCGCCCTCGGCAAGCAGGTGCGGGTGTCCTTCGGCGACGACCCGCAGATCGTGCCCGAGTCGCTGGCCTTCCTGCCCGGCCAGGAGCTGATCGTGCCGGCCGCCGAGGTGCCGGACGTGCCCGAGCTGGTGCTCTGCTTCGACGTGGCCGCGGAGAGCCGGCTCGGCCTGCTGCACGACAAGGCCTTCGCCGCGCCCGTCCTGGTGGTGTTCGACCACCACGCCTCCAACCCGGGCTTCGGCACCCACCAGCTGATCGACCCGACCGCGCCGGCCACCGCCGTGCTGGTCGACGAACTGCTGAGCCGGCTCGGCGTCGAGCTCGACCGGGACCTGGCCACCTGCCTCTACACCGGTGTCGCCACCGACACCGGCTCGTTCAGGTACCGGGCGACCACGCCCGCCACCCATGAACTCGCCGGCCGGCTGCTGGCCACCGGCATCCGGCACGACCTGATCTCCCGGCAGCTGTGGGACACCTCCTCCTTCGGCTACCTCAAGGTGCTCGCGGGCGCGCTCGACCGGGCCGTCTACGAGCCGGAGGCGGCGGACGGGCTGGGCCTGGTGTGGACCTGGGTGCCGTACGAGGACCTGGCGCTGTTCAGCGTCACGGTCGAGGAGATCGAGGGGCTGATCGACATCCTGCGCCGCCCGGCCGAGGCCGAGGTGGCGCTGGTGCTCAAGCAGGACCCGGACGGCACGCTGCGTGGCTCCTCGCGCTCCAAGGGCGCGGTGGACGTCGCCCGGGCCTGCGCCGAGCTGGGTGGCGGGGGGCACGTCTACGCGGCCGGTTTCAGCGCCCGGGAGGACGTGGCCGCGGTGGTCGAGCGGTTCCGCGCCGCCCTGCGACCGGTACGTTGATCATCCGTTGATCGTCTCCTGACGTTTTCCGACGTTCTCAGAGAAAGAACCCGATGAAGCGCAAAGGCACCGGCCCGGACGGCCTGGTGATCGTCGACAAGCCCGAGGGCATCACCTCCCACGGGGTCGTCGCCAAACTTCGGTGGCTGGCCGGCACGAGGAAGGTCGGGCACGCCGGCACGCTGGACCCGATGGCCACCGGCGTCCTGGTGATCGGGGTCGAGCGGGCCACCCGGCTGCTCGGCCACCTGATGCTCACCGCCAAGACGTACGAGGCGACCGTCCGGCTGGGCCAGACCACCGTCACCGACGACCGGGAGGGCGAGGTCACCGCCTCGACCCCGGCCGGCGCCGTCACCCGGGAGGCGATCGACGCCGGGATCGCGGCGCTCACCGGCGAGATCATGCAGGTGCCGTCCAAGGTCAGCGCGATCAAGATCGACGGCAAGCGCTCGTACGCGCGGGTGCGCGAGGGCGAGGACTTCGAGCTCGCGGCCCGGCCGACCACGATCCACTCCTTCACCGTGCACGACCAGCGCGCGACGGTCGCCGAGGACGGCACGCCGGTGATCGACCTGGACGTGACCGTCGAGTGCTCCTCCGGCACCTACATCCGGGCGCTGGCCCGGGACCTGGGCGCCGGGCTGGGCGTCGGCGGGCACCTGACCGCGCTGCGGCGCACCAAGGTCGGGCCGTACGGGGTGGAGTCGGCGCGCACCCTGGAGCAGCTCGAGGAGAAGCTCGAGGTGCTGCCGATCGCCGAGGCCGCGGCGGCGGCCTTCCCGCGCTGGGACCTGGACGAGGCGTCGGCGGAGAAGCTGTCGCACGGCTCCCGGCTCAAGGCGCCCGGGCTGGGCGTGGACGGACCGATCGCGGTGTTCGGGCCGGACGGGCGTTTCCTCGCGCTGGTCGAGGAGAAGGGCGGGCAGGCGAAGCCGGTCGCGGTCTTCGTCGGCTGAGCCCCACCGCTGCTCGGAAAGCCCCCCGTCGGGAGTCCTCCTGACGGGGGGCTTCCGCGTACCGGGACCCTTTCACCCGAACGGGGAGCGTTCACTCGCGCGAGGGAGCGCACGAGGTGAACGCCCGTGGTGAGCGGCGTGGGCGCGGTGGGCGCGCCGCCCCGGCGGGCAGGCTCCCGGCGGTGAGCGAGCGACGGTCGAGGGGGCACTCATGCCGGGGTTTCAGGAGGGCGATCCGGAGCGGTACCTGCTGCGGATCCGCGACCTCAACGGGCGGCTGCACGGCTTAGGGTTCGTCGCCGACGCGCAGGGCTGGGTGCTGACCGCGCACGAGAGCGTGGCCGGGCTGGACCGGGTCGTCCTGCACACCCCCGGCGGGCAGACCCGGGTGCTCGGCCCGGACGCCGTCCTGCCGCTGCCCGAGCACGGGCTCGCGCTGCTGCGCACCGACGGGGTCGGCGGGCTGCCGGTGCCGCCGCTGCCGGTGGCCGCGGTCGGCGACGGGCACGAGGTGCTGCTGGCCGCGCTGGCGGGCGAGGACGGACGGGCGGTCGCGCTGCGCTGCGGGCTGCTCGGGGTCACCGGCGCCGGGTACGGCGGGCACCCGCTGGGCGGTGTGCTGCTGCTGGACGTGCCGGTGGTCGGCGGCGTCGCGGTGCCGGCCGGCTCGCCGGTACTGGACGCCCGCAGCGGGGCGGTGATCGCGCTGGCCGCGCCCGCGGTCCGGGGCCCGCAGCACGGCGGAGCGCTGCCGGCGGTCGGCGCCGGCGGCGGCGCGGTGGAGATCGCCGAGGCGCTGGCCGGGCTGCTGGCGCGCAACGCCGCGGCGGTGCCCGCGTACGGTCCCGCGCTCAACCTGGCCGGGGTGCTGCGGCTGACCGCCGTCCAGCTGGCGGCAGCCGGGGCCGGTCCCGGGCGGGTGGCCGCACTGGCCGCGGACCGGGTGGACCGGCCGGACGGCCTGGCCGGGGACGAGCCCGCCGCGACCGTCACCGCGCTGGTCGGCGCCTCCGGCAGCGGGCGCTCCACCGAACTGGCCGCGCTGGCCGCCCGCCGCACCGGCGGCGCCCACCCGCTGCCCACCCTCTGGCTGCGCGGCGCCGACCTGCGCGCCGGGGACCGTTCGTTCGCCGAACCGGTGGAGCGGGCGCTGGCCGCGGCGGCGGCCGAGCTGGGCACCCCGACACCCGCGCCGGAGCCACTGGCGGCGCTCTGCGCGGCGGCCGGGCGGCCGCTGCTGGTCGTCCTGGACGGTCCGGAGGAGGCCCCGGCGCGCCTGGACGAGCGCTGGCTGCGCGGCGCCGGGCAGTGGCTGACGGGCTGCGGGGCGCGGCTGTTGACCGCCTGCGGGGAGGAGCTCTGGGAGCGGCTGGCGGCCGAGCCCTGGGGCAGCGGCACGCCGGACGCCGCCCGCGCCGAGGATCCGCACCCGGACGGCGACCTGAGCAGCGCCCCCACCGTGCGGATGGACGGCGTCGGCCCGGGCGCGCCGAGCCTGGCCGGGCACCGGCTGGGCCCGCTGCCCGTCGAGGCCGCCGAGCGGGTGCGCCGCCGGTACGGGCTGCCGCCCGGCCGTCCGTCAGCCGCCGAGGACGCCCGGCACCCGCTGGCCGTACGGCTGGCGGGGGAGCTGTGGGCCGAGGGGCTGCGCGACGGGCCGGTGGGCCGGGGCGAGCTGTTCGGCGCCTTCCTGGACCTGCGCTGCCTGCGGGTGGCCCAGCGGCTGGCCGAGGACGGCCGGCCGCGCCGCCCGGGGGCCCACCGCCGGGGCGCCGCCCGGCCCGGCGGACCGCGCCAGGGGCGGGTGCGCCGGCTCGCGGCGGCGGTGGCGGGCCGGGTCCACGAGGCGGCCCGGCGGATGCTCGGCAGCGAGCCCGGCGGGCTGGACCGGGCCGTCTTCGAGGAGCTGTTCCCGGTCGACGGCGGCTGGGCCACGGCGGTGCTCGCCGAGGGTCTGTTCGTCCCCGCCGGGCCCGGATACCGCTTCGCCCACGGGGAGTTCGCCGACTGGCTGCAGGGCCTGCACCTGGACCTGGACGCGGCGCTGCGGCTGCTGCTCGGCGAGGCCGCGGACACGCCCCCCTCACCCGCCGGCGGTCCGGACGCGCCCGGCCGCGCCGCCGGGCCGAACCCCGTTCCCCGGCACCGGATCGGCCCGGTCGCCGCCGCGCTGCGCCGGGTGGCCGAGACCTGGGGCGCGCCCGCCCTGGACCCGTGGCTGCACCGGATCTGGCGCGCGCTGGACCTGCGCCCGCCCGGCAGCGAACCCGCCTGGTGGGCGGCCCGACTGCTCGCCGCGGGGCTGGCCGCCAGCCCCGACCCGGCCGAACACCGGGCACTGCTCGACCAGTTGGCCGGACGGATCGCCGAGCGGGCCGTGGCGGCGGGCGGGGCGGCGGCGCTCCCGGGCGCCGGGCTGGGCCACTTCGGCCCGGCGTTCTGGACCGGCCTCGGCCTGCCGGTCGAGGACGAACTCGCCCTGCTGCGGCGCCTGGTGGCCGCCGACGGCCCCGGGCAGCGCTTCCTCGGCACGGTGGCCGGGCGGCTGCGGTCCGACCCCGTCACGGTGTTCCCGCTGCTCTGCGCCTGGCTCGACGACCGGCGCGGCCTGCCGGGCCGTCCCGGCAGCACCGTCGCCGACCTCGCCCACGACCTGCTGCACGCCCACCGGCGGCTGGCCCTGGACGAGTTGGCCGACGCGCTGGCCGCCGCCGCGCACCCGCGGGCGGACGCGCTGCTCACCGTGCTCGCCGTCGAGGAGCCGTCCGCGCTCTGCCGCGCCGTGGACCGCTGGAGCCACGACCGGCGGCCCGAGCGGCACGTCGCGGCCGCCGTGCACGCGCTGCGGACCGCCCCGTACGCGACCGGGGCCGGGGCCGAACTGCTGCGGTTCACCGCGCTGACCCTGCTCGCCCGCGAGGACGAGCCCGGACTGCACGGCGCGGCGCTGGCCCTGCTGGTCGGCGATCCGGCGACCAGGGCCGAGCACCTCCCGGCCGCGCTCGCCCTGCACCGGGCGGGCGGCGACCCCTTCCTCACCCCGAGGGCGCTCGCCCCGGCCCTGGAGAGCGACCCGGAGCCCGTCCTCGCCGCGCTCGCCGACCGGCTCGCGGCGCCCGGCCCGGCCACCGCCGAGACGCTGCGGGTGCTGGCCGACGCCGCCGCCCCGGTGGCCGTGCGGCGCGGCGCCGAACTGGCCGCCCGGCTGCTGCGCGGTCACCCGGGGCTCGCCGGTCCGGTCGCCGCCGACTACCTGGGCCGTCGGCTGGCGCGCGCGGCGGCCGTCGGCCCGGCCGACCGGCTGGAGCTGCGGCTGCTGCTGGGTGCCGCGCTGGCCGCCCGTACGGCGGCGGTGCGGCGGCCGTTCGCCGAGGTGCTGTCCGTCCCGGTGCCCGACCCGGCGGCGGACGCGCTGCGCTGCGAGCTGCTGGACACCCTGCTCGCCGCCGAGAGCGACCCGGCGGTGCTGACCGCCGCCGTGGAGCGGCTGGCCGAGCACTGCGCGGCCGAGAACCCTGTCCGGGCCCGCGCGGTGCTGGCCCGGACCACCCCCGCGCTGCCGGGCGCCGACGAGCTGCTGGTGCGCTGCGCCGGACGCTCCGCGGCCTTCGCCCGGCTGCTCGTCCGCTGGCCGCGGGACGCCGCCCCGACCGCGCCGGACGGCCCCCGGCTGGCCCGGATGCGGGCCCTGGTGGCGGCCGGCCGGGATCCGCAGTACGCCGCCGCGGAGGCCGAGCGGACCGCGCCCGACCGGGCCGCGGGGCCGACGGGGCGCTCAACCCGTATTCCGGTGCCTGAGCCGGGGCAGGCGCATGGCACGCTATAGGGGTTCGGGTTTTGAGCGTTTGAGCGTACAGAGGGTACGCACCGTACGGAACAAGGAGCGGTCAGGTGCAGCGCTGGCGTGGCCTGGAGGAGATCCCCGGTGACTGGGGACGCAGCGTCGTCACCATCGGCTCGTTCGACGGGGTGCACCGCGGACATCAGCTGATCATCGGGCAGGCGGTCGAGCGCGCCCGCGAACTCGGCCTCCCCTCGGTCGTGGTGACCTTCGACCCGCACCCGCGCGAGGTGATCCGCCCGGGCAGCCACCCGCCGCTGCTCGCGCCGCACCCGCGGCGGGCCGAGCTGATCGCGGAGCTCGGCGTGGACGCGGTGCTGGTGCTGCCGTTCACCACCGAGTTCTCGAAGGAGTCCCCGGAGTTCTTCGTCCGGCAGGTCCTGGTGGACGCGCTGCACGCGCGGGTCGTCATCGAGGGCCCCAACTTCCGCTTCGGGCACCGGGCCGCCGGGGACGTCGCGCTGCTCGCCGAGCTGGGCAGGGCGGACGACTTCGAGGTCGAGGTGGTCGACCTGCAGGTGTGCGGCACGGCCGGGGACGGCGAGCCGTTCTCCTCCAGCCTGACCCGCCGGCTGGTCGAGGCCGGGGACATGGCCGGCGCCAACGAGGTGCTGGGCCGCCCGCACCGGGTCGAGGGCGAGGTGGTGCGCGGCGCGCAGCGCGGCCGCGAGCTGGGCTACCCGACCGCCAACGTCGAGACCGTGCCGCACAGCGCCATCCCGGCCGACGGCGTGTACGCGGGCTGGCTGACCGCCGACGGCGAGCGGATGCCCGCCGCGATCTCGGTCGGCACCAACCCGACCTTCGACGGCACCGCCCGCACCGTCGAGGCCTACGCAATCGACCGGGTCGGCCTGGACCTGTACGGGCTGCACGTCGCGGTGGACTTCCTGGCCTACCTGCGCGGAATGGAGAAGTTCGACTCCATCGAGGCGCTGCTGGACCGGATGGCCGACGACGTCAAGCGCGCCCGCGAGCTGACCGACGGGGTCTGACTCCCGCGATGACGCGCGAAGGGCCCGCCGACCTGCTGGTCGGCGGGCCCTTCCCGTGCCGTCACTGCTGCGGGGGCGCCTGCGGCGGGTAGCCGTAGCCGGGCGGCGGGGGCTGGTAGCCGTCCGGGGCGGGCGCCGGCGGCTGGCCCTGGGCGGGTGGGTAGCAGTCGTAGTCGTAGCCCGGCCGTGGAGTGCCCTGCTGTGGCTGCGGGTAGCCGTACCCAGGCGGGGGCGGCGGGACCTGGCCGGGCTGCGGCGCCCACGGTGCGCCGGGAGCGGGCTGCGGGGCCTGCGCCTGGCCCTGGTAGGGCTGCGGCTGGGGGGCGGGCGCCTGCGGCTGCTGCCAGGCGGCCTGCTGTGCGGCGGCCTGCTGGGCCCGGACGATGTCCTCGCCGACCAGGGTGGCCAGCTCGAAGTACGCCTCGCGGACCTTGGGCCGCATCATGTCGAGGTTGACCTCGGCGCCCGCCGCCAGGCTCTCGTCGAACGGCACCACGACCACGCCGCGGCAGCGGGTCTGGAAGTGGGCGACGATGTCCTCGACCTTGATCATCTTGCTGGTCTCGCGCACCCCGGAGACCACAGTGATGCTGCGCTGCACCAGGTCCGCGTAGCCGTGCGCGGAGAGCCAGTCCAGGGTGGTCGAGGCGCTGGAGGCACCGTCCACGCTGGGGGTGGAGACGATGATCAGCTGGTCCGCCAGGTCCAGCACCCCGCGCATCGCGCTGTACAGCAGACCGGTTCCCGAGTCGGTCAGGATGATCGGGTACTGGCGGCCCAGCACGTCGATGACCTGGCGGTAGTCCGAGTCGTTGAAGGTCGTGGAGACCGCCGGGTCGACGTCGTTCGCCAGGATCTCCAGGCCCGAGTGCAGGTCCTGCGAGGTGAACTGACGGATGTCCATGTAGCTGCGCAGGTGCGGGATGGCCGTCACCAGGTCGCGGATGGTCGCGCCGGTCTGGCGCTTCACCCGGCGGCCCAGGGTGCCGGCGTCCGGGTTGGCGTCGATCGCGATCACCTTGTCCTGGCGCTCGCTGGCCAGGGTCGCGCCGAGCGCGGTGGTGGTCGTGGTCTTGCCGACCCCGCCCTTGAGGCTGATCACGGCGATCCGGTAGCAGCTCAGCACCGGGGTGCGGATGATCTCCAGCTTGCGGGCCTTCTCGGCCGCCGCGGCCTTGCCGCCGAACTGGAACCGCGGCTGCTGGCGCTGCTGCTTGGGCTGGCTGCGCAGCAGCCGGTCCGAGGACAGCTCGACGGCGGCGGTGTAGCCGAGCGGCGCGCCGTGCGCGGTCTGCTGCGGGGCGGCGGCCTGCTGGAACGCGGCGGGCTGCGGAGCCGGCTGCTGCTGCCAGGGCTGCGCGGGGCCCGGCTGCTGCGGCTGGACGGGCTGTCCCGGCTGCGGCTGACCGGGCTGCGGCTGCGCGGCCTGCGGCTGGTAGGCGGCGGGCTGCGGCCAGCCGCCCTGACGCGGGTCCACCGGACCGGGCTGCTGCTGCGGTGCCGGGGCCTGCTGTGACTGCCCCGCCGCCTGCTGGGCAGCCCACGCGGCCTGCGGGTCCCACGCCGCCTGCTGGTCCTGCGGCGTCTGCGCGCCCTGCGGGGCCTGCGGCGGGACCGGCTGCGGGTAGGCCTGCGGCGGGACGGGCTGCCCGGGCTGGGCGCTCGCGGCGGGCGTCGGGGCCGCCGGGTACGGCTGCGGCGCGGACGGCTGCGCGAGGGCCTCCGCCGTCGGCCAGGCCGGAGCGGCGGGCTGCGGCTGCTCGGCGACGGGGGCAGGGGCGGGGGTCGGCGCAGGGGCAGGAGCGGGGGAGGGCGCCGGGGACGCCATCGGGAACGGGACGTGCTGCGCCTCGGCCTGGACCGGCGGCACCGGGGGCACCGGCGCGACGGGCACGGGCGCCGGGACGGCTGCCGGTACGGCGGCCGGTGCGGCCTCGGCCGGGGGAACCGCGGTCGGAGCCGGAGCCGGAGCGGTGACCGGAGCCTGGGCCTGGTGCGGTACCGGAGCCGGGGCAGCCGCAGCCTCCTCGGCGGCGGGCGCAGGTACGGGCGCGGGCGTCGGCGCAGGCGCGGCGGGCGGCGCGTCGGCCGATCCGCCCGCCGGAGCGGCAGCCGGAGTGGCTGACGCGCCCGCCGGCCCCTCCGTCTGCACGTACCAGGACGGGGGAGTGTAGTCAGGCGCGTCCGACCAGTCGTCGTCGTCCTCTGCCGCGTTGTCGCCGACGTAGACGCCGTCCCGATCGCTGCTCACTCTGGCTCCCTCGTGTTCGCCGCCGCTTGTTCAGCGGTGCCGTTGCCGCATCACAGACTAGGCCGTACGGCTACCCCTGTTGAAGGCGGCTTCGGTTCCGCGGCGGCCCGCCTGGTGCGGCGAGCCGCTGCTCAGTCCATCCGGCGCGGGCCGCCGAGCACCTGCTGTTCGGCCTGTCCGGCCACGGCCCGTACGTACTGACGCCGCATCCGGGTCGCCCACAGGGTGAGGTCGTCGCCGAGGGTGGGCAGCGTGGCCACGTCCTCCGGCGGGAGCGACAGCACCCGGCCCGTCAGCTCCGCCTCCTGCGGGGAGATCCGCTGCACGCCGACCAGGTCGGCGGCGTTGAGCACCCGGGCGGCGTTCGGGCCCAGGTAGGGCAGCAGCGTCAGGGTGGTCTGCCAGGGCGCGGCGGAGAGCCGGCTGCGCGGCGGGCGGGCGCCGAGGTCGCGCACCACCAGGACCGGCGAGGCCACCGAGGCGCCCTGCGGGCCGAGCCGGCCGACCTGGTGGATCGTCACGCACGGCTGTCCGCCGCCGGCGGCCTGGGCCATCGGGCCCCACAGCTGTCCGCGGGCGGTCTCCACCGCGACCCGGGCGCCGATCGCGGCCGCCCGCAGCGCGATGACCTGCGCCGTCCACATGCCGCCGACCAGCACCAGGTCGTACGCGCTGGGGCGGAAGAGGCCGAGCACGGCGGGCAGCCCCTGCGGGTCGACGCCGATGACCACGCCGTCGTCGCCGACCGGGAAGGACAGCGCGGCGAGGTCGGCCGGTTCGAGCACGTGCTTCTCCCGGCGCGGGCCGCGCAGTCCGAAGCCGGGCAGGATCCGCGGCCGGACCCGGCGCCGCTCGGCGCCGGGCTGCGGGCCGAGGGCGGGATAGGTCTGGTAGGCCATCAGGACGCTCCTCCCAGCGGCAGGGTGGCGAGCATGCCGGGGGCCTGCTCCAGGTCGAGCCGGACGAGGCCGAGGCCGGCGCTCTGTGCCCGGGTCTCCACCTGGCGGCCGACCTGGCCGACCTCGCTCTCGCTGCGCCCGGTCACCCGCAGGTGCCCGCTGACGGTCACCGAGCCGCCGGTGCCGTGGCCGGCGGTCAGGCTGAAGGTGCTGGCGAGGGCCGGGGAGCCGGTGATCAGGTTGACCAGGTCCGGGGCGCCGATCCGGCCGGGGGCGCCGCCGGGGCGGCCGAGCTGCGGCCAGCGGGAGACCCAGTAGGTGGTGTGCCAGCGGTCGTCGATCCGCCAGAACCGGTTGCCCTCCTGGGTGCGGCGGGTGGTGCCGCCGCCGCTGCCGGTGCCCTGCCGGCCGGCCACCGCGATCGGGTTGGCGCAGGTGGAGATGGCCAGCGCGGCGATCAGCTCGCGCTCGTCCAGCACGGTCGCGTTGAACCCGGCGCTGTTGAGCCGCCCGGCGAGCTGGTCGGTCACCCGCTGCAGCGCCTTGCGGGCGCCCTCCTCGCCGCCGCCGCGGGCGCGGACGGCGGTCGCCGCGCGCTCCGGGTCGAGCTTGAGGGCGACCCAGGTCAGCCGCAGCCCGGGGGTGGAGGTGCCGTCCGGCAGCTCGCGGTAGGCGCGGGCGGCCAGCGACTGCTCTGGCAGGTGTGGGGCCGGGGCGGGCTGGGTGTGCTGGACCAGCTGCACCGACTCCAGGGTGATGTCGTCCACCGTGAGCGCCGAGCAGATGACGTCCAGCGGCAGCGGCAGTGCGGTGCGCACCGGGCGCAGCGGCTGGTCCTTGGCCTGGACGAGCAGCACCGAGCTGAGGAAGGTGCCGTCGCCGACCATGCCGGTCTCCCGGCGGACGGGGCGGCCGCCGAACTCGGCCTCGGTGGCGTGGGTGCAGGTGCGCAGCCCCGGTTCGAGCTCCAGCGCCGGTGCCAGGGCCGGGTCGGTGCCGGCCGGCGGCAGCAGCGTACGGGCCTGCTTGCGGCGGGACTTGAGGGCGGAGCGGACCTGCAGCAGCTCGGGGATGGTCCGGCCGCGCAGCGGGACGACCGCGAGGACGAGCAGCACCAGCGCGACCGCGCCGAAGCCGGCCGCGACCGGGCGGCTGATCGTCCAGCCGACCGCGACCAGCGCGACGGCGACCTCGACCAGGACGAGCTGCTGCAGCTTCAACCGGCCGCCGAGCAACCCCGGTCGGGGATTGACCCGCACCTGGACGGCGCCGCCGCCACCGGTGTTCGGCTGCGGCAGGCCCGTCCCCGTCTCGGCGGGCGGGCCGCCGCGCTGCGCCCGGCCGGACCGGCGCGACCTCCCACCGCCCGCGCTGCGGCGGCGTCCTGGAGCGGTCTGGCTTGGCATCCCCCGGTGGCCCTCTCTGATCCGTTGTCGCGGCCCGGCTGGCTGGTTCGCGGACCGTACCCGTACCGTACTCACCGTCTGCTGCCGCATCGTAGAGGGTTCGTGCCGGTTCGCGCCCGGCGGGTGGACCAGAGGCAGGTCGGTCTGACAACGTCCGACAACGTCTGACTAGGGGGACGACGAGGATGGCATCGCGCCGGGACGAGCTCAACGCGTACACCTTCGCCCGCAAGCGAACGGTGGGCGCCTTCCTGCTGCCCGCCGGCGGCGGCAGCGACGAGGACGCGCCGCGTCCGGTGAAGGCGGTGCTGCCGAGCATCCTGGTCGGCGCGGTGGCGGTGGCGGGGTTCGGGGTCTGGGGGGTGTTCAAGCCCAGTGCGCCGCTGAAGTGGGACGACGGCAAGAACATCATCCAGGGCAAGCAGTCGACCACCCGGTACGTGGTGCTGACCGATCCGGACGGCAAGACCAAGCGGCTGCACCAGGTGCTCAACATGTCCTCGGCGCGGCTGGTGCTGCCCGTCGACGCCAAGGTCGTGGTGGTCGACGACGGGGTGCTCGACCGGTACCCCAACCACGGTCCGACCATCGGCATCCCGTACGCGCCGGACAAGTTGCCGACGAAGGACAACGCGAGCCAGTCGATGAAGTGGGCGGTCTGCGACCGCCCGGGCTCGGACGAGAAGCGGGAGACCGTCAACCAGGCGGTGTTCGTGGCGTCCGGTCCGGACGCGGCCGCGCTGGCGGCGAAGGACCGGATGCTCGGCCCGGACCAGCTGATGCTGGTGCAGCAGGCGGACGAGCAGCAGGTCTCCGCGGCGCCGGCGCCCGGTCAGCAGGCCGCGCCGGGCGCGAAGACCTACCTGGTGGACGCTCAGGGCCGCAAGCACGAGATCGGCTCCCCGCAGTCGGACGAGAAGGAGCGCAGGGCGCTGATCACCGCGGTCTTCGGGCCCAACGCGGTGCCGCAGCGGGTCAAGCGGGACTGGCTGGACACCCTGGTGAACGGCACCCCGATCACCTTCCCGCAGGTCGACGGGGCGGTGGACAGCCAGAACCCCAACTCCAACGTGGGGCTGGGGAACGCCGCCGACCGCAGGATCGGCCGACTGGTGCACTACCAGGACCGCCACTACGTGGTCGGCAAGGACCGGCTCTTCCTGGTGACCCCGTTCCAGGCGGAGCTGATCCGGCAGAACCCGGCGTTCCAGATGCTCTACAAGTACGACCAGGACAAGAAGCCGCGCAGCGACGAGATGACGCCGCTGGACCACTCGCAGAACGTCAGCGAGACCCCACTGCCGGGCACCGCGCCCGACTGGCCGCTGAAGTCCGGTGCGCCGGTGAACAACTGGCAGGACCGCCAGGACGCCCGGCTGGTCGTGTGCAGCACCTTCGACGGCGTCGCGGAGGACGGCAAGACGCCCAAGCGCAGTGTCTGGGCCGGGACTTCGTACCCGGCGCAGTACAACAACGGCGCTGGCGCCGCGTACGTGACCCCGGGTCACGGCCTGTTCTACCGGGCGCTGAACAACACCACCGGCGGCTCCGGCACCGACTTCCTGATCACCGAGACCGGGCTGCGCTACGCCGTCCCGGCGAACGGCGACGGCGGGCGCGGCGCGACCCCCGCGCCGGGCGGGCAGCCCGGGCAGAGCGGCGCCCCGAAGGTGCCGACCCCGCAGCCGAGCACCCCGAACCCGGGGGCACCGGACCAGCAGGGCGGCCAGCAGCCGGGCCAGCAGCAGGAGGAAGTCGGCGGCAACCAGGCCCGGTTGGGCTACTCCGGACTGCAGCCGCTGCCGGTGCCGCACGAGTGGTCGGACCTGGTCCCGGCCGGCCCGCCGCTGACCGCGAAGAGCGCCGCCCAGCCGCAGAACGCCTGACCGGCCAAGCCCGGCAACGGAATTGGCCGCAGTGTCATGGTCTGGTAACTACTCAGTGTTCGGTGTTGGGTGAGCTGCGTGTGCCGACTACAGTGCTGCTGGGCATCACACGGGTGATGCGGCGGTCGGGCCCTCGGGAGCCCTCCGTACACGCAATGTTGTCTCATGGGGGACGGTGGAGCATGGCTCAGGGTCAGTTCACGATGACTGCTCAGGAGATGCTGGCTTTCGCCAACAAGATCGAGCAGGCCATCGGCAAGATCGAGGCTGAGCGGGTCAAGCTCATCAGCACGGTCGAAGGTGTCACCAGTGGCTGGCAGGGTCAGGCGGCGAACGCCTACAAGAGCCTGCAGACCCAGGTCAACGGGGACATCGCGAAGCTCAAGGAGTCGCTCTCCGCGATCAAGCACGCGATCGAGCAGACCACCAAGCACTACGCGACCACCGAGGAAGAGCAGAAGGCGATGTTCGCCAACACCCAGGGCTGATCGCCGCATCCGCGCTGATCACCGGTCTGTTCCGAACCGCCGTTCGGCGGGGTGTCCGCCACTGATCGCGGGACGCTCCGCCCCCTCGTCAAGGGAGACAACGTGTCCGACCACATTCTCGTCAACTTCGAGACCGTCCACCACGCCGCCGAAGAGGTCAAGGCCGCGGCCGGCCGCATCGAGCAGATGCTCAGCGACCTGAAGAAGGACGTCACCCAGATCGCCCAGAGCTGGCAGGGCAAGGCCCAGGAGGGCTACCACGCCCAGCAGGTCAAGTGGGACTCGGCCGCCAGCGACCTGCACACGACCTGCAACCAGATCGCGTCCTCGCTGGAGAGCGCCGCGCAGAGCTACCGCACCACCGAGGACAACAACGCGAAGCTCTGGCACGCCTGACCAGGCGTTCCCGAACGGGAACGACAGGGGGCGGGTACCCGGACTCCGGGCACCCGCCCTTCGGCGCGCGGCACGGACGGACGACATGAGGGGTGGCAGGGTGGCCGGACGCGGGTACCGGAAGACGGCCGCGGCACTGGCCGCGCTCGCGGTGCTGGGCGGCCCGCTCGCCGCCCCGGCGCACGCCGACGGCGGGCCGGGGCTGGCCGCCGCGGGCGACTGCCCCAAGAACGCGCCCGACGTGCAGACCGTGCCGTGGTCGCTGCAGCGGCTGCTGCTGGACGAGCTGTGGCAGGGCGGGCGCACCACGGGCAGGGGCGTGAAGGTCGCGGTCATCGACACCGGGGTCGACCGGAACAACCCGCAGCTGGCCGGGCAGGTGCCGGCCACGGACAGCGGCCCGCAGCTGGTCGACAAGGTCCAGGAGGGCTCCAACCTGCTGGTCAACCGGGAGACCAAGGAGCCGATCCCGGGCAAGTCCTACGAGGACCCGGTGGGTCACGGCACCAAGGTGGCCGGCATCATCGCGGCCCGCAGGAGCGACCGGACCGGCTTCGTCGGACTGGCCCCCGACGCCCAGATCCTCTCGATCCGGCAGAACGACAGCGACGGCAACGGCGACGTCGCCACGCTCGTGAAGGCCATCCACGAGGCGGTGGCGGCCAAGGCCAAGGTCATCAACATCTCCCAGGACGTGCGCGGCGCCGGCGACGCCCGCTTCGGCGGCTACCTGGAGCTGAAGGCCGAGATCGAGGCCGCCGAGCTCGCCGGTTCCGTGGTGGTCGCCTCCACCGGCAACGACGGCAAGGAGGGCGACACCTACCCGGGCGCCTTCCCGACCGTGCTGGCCGTCGGCGCCTCCGACCGCAACAACGAGCGCGCGCCGTTCTCCCAGTACGGCTCCTTCGTGAAGGTCGCCGCGCCCGGCGTCGACATGCTGTCCACCGTGCCCGGGAGCGGGCAGTGCGTGGACAACGGCACCAGCTTCGCCGCCCCGTACGTCTCCGGGCTCGCCGCGCTGCTGGTCGGCGCCCACCCGAACTGGAAGCCTGCCCAGGTGCGGGCCTGGATCGAGCAGACCGCCCAGCGCACCCAGCGCGACCCGGACGTCTTCGTCGGCTGGGGCGTGGTGGACCCGGTCAAGGCCGTGACCAAGGCCCCCGACGTCGCACCGCTGACCGCCACCCCGGACGCCCCGGTGCAGCTCGCCGCCGCGCCGATCGTGCCGCGGCCGGTGGGCCTCGGCGAGACCCAGGCCGACCGCGACGGCCGCACCGCGACGTACGTCCTCGCCGTCGGCGCGCTGCTGGTCGCCCTGCTGATCGGCGGCGGCGTGGTGCTGCGCGACCAGCGTCGCAAGTCCGCGGACTGACCCGCCGGTCCATCCGGACGTCCCGGAAACTCCTCCGCGGCGGCTGTAACACCGCCGCCCGCCCACCGCACGCGGACACGGCGGTGCCCCGGGCTGGGGGAGGCCCGGGGCACCGTCTTGTGGGGGTGTGGGGGAGGGGTGGGGGTCAGTCCTGCTGGTCCTCGGGGAGGGTGATCACCCAGCGGGTGTCCTGCCGGGGACGCAGGTAGAACAGCCAGTAGAGGGTGGCGGCGGCGGTGATGCCGCCGGTCCACAGCAGGGGCTCGGTGTCCAGCTGGGTCATCACGTAGACCAGGACGGCGATCAGGACGACCGGGACGGCCGGCCACAGCGGCATCCGCCAGGCGGGGGCGTGCTTGTGGTGGGCGCGGCGGGAGAGCAGCGCGGCGACCGCGACCAGCAGGTACATCCCGGTGACGGCGACGCCGGTGATGTTGCTCAGCAGCTCGCCCTTGACGAAGCAGAGCGCGGCGCCGGGCAGGCCGACGGCCAGGGTGGCGATCCAGGGGGAGCCGAAGCGGCCGAGGGTGGCGAAGGCCTTGTTGACCGGCGCCGGCCAGGCCTTGTCACGGGCGGAGGCGAACAGCACCCGGGAGTTCTGGATGACCATGACGATGCCGGCGTTGATGATGGCCAGCGCGACGCACAGGCTGATGAAGGTGCCGACCGCGGAGTTGCTCCAGGCGGTGACCATGCCGGAGATGTCGCCGGAGGTCAGGGTCTGCAGGTCCGGGGCGCCCACGGTGATGGCGACGACCGGGATCAGGATGACGGCGGCGGAGATGCCGAGCGTCCACAGCACGGTGCGCGAGACGTTGCGGCGGGGGTTCTCCAGCTCCTCGGACAGGTAGACCGCGGTGGAGAAGCCCTGGGTGATGAAGAGGGCGATGCCGAGCGCGCCGACGATGGCGCCCACGCTCACCGTGGTGGTGGCGCCGCCGTCCCCGGCGACCACGCCGTGCAGCAGGCTGGGGGCGTCGGCGTTGGCGTGCGAGAAGCCGAGCACCGAGACCACGCCGGCCGCGATGACCTCCAGCACCAGGAAGATGCCGGTGATCCAGGCGTTGGCGCGCAGGTCGAGCAGGCCGGCCAGGGTGGCGGCGAGCATCACGGCGGCGCCGGTCATGGCCTTGTCGAGGTGCATCACGGGTGCGAGGTAGTCGGCGGTGCCGAGCGCGATGACCGAGGGGACGATCATCACCACGATCAGCGAGAGCACGAACACCAGCCAGCCCATCAGCCGCCCGGCCAGGGTGCCGACCATCGCGTACTCGCCGCCGGCGCTGGGGATCAGGGTGCCGAGCTCGGAGTAGCAGAAGGCGACGGCGACGCAGAGCACGGTGCCGATGGCGATGGCGAGGGCGGTGGCGCTGCCGATGCTGGAGAACAGCTCCGGCACGATCACGAAGAGCGTCGACGCCGGGGTGACGCAGGACAGCGTGAGCAGGGTGCCGCCCACGACGCCGATCGAGCGCTTGAGCTGCTGGGGCGCTGCCGCCTCGGCCGCCGTGGCGGCTACGGTCTGTGGCGGGCGAAGCGTGTCGGTCATGTGGCTTCCGATCGGCTCTGTGCGGTCCTGGAGAGGGAGCGGTATCGCCTCCGATGGCTGGCTGCTCGGGTTCTGGTCCGGTCGCTCCCGGGCCGCAATGGAACCTTGGGCGTATTGACCGCGTCAACGTCGGAACTGCTTCGGAATCCGTTGCGACCAAGGGCATAAACATGCGGTTCGATGATCACGTTCGGTCATTGCGTCGTATGTCCGACTTGTTACCTTGGCTCCAGAGCGCTTGAATCCAAGGTAAACAGAACGTTGCAGCCTGACATTCAAAGGCGGGTGTCGACTCGGATGGCGGCACGCCCAGGCGCCCCCGAAACGGCGCCGCAACTCCCCGACCGGGTACGGGAACCGCAGCACCCGCGCGGAAAGATCTAGGTAACGTTTCAGCACCTGGGACGCCGAAGGGGCCGGACTCCGGTGAGTCCGACCCCTTCGATCACGATCCGTGACAACCGGCCCGGCCGGGCCGGCGGTCATGCCACCGGCAGCCAGCCCGTCTGGACCATCTGCCCGTTGGTCGCGCGGCGCGACACGTACACACCGCGGCCCGGCGGCAGCGCCTGCGGCTTGACCGTGCCCAGCAGCGCGCCCTCGTCCCGGTTGCCGGAGAGGATCACGCCCTGGCCGCCCAGCTCGCGCATCCGCTGCAGCACCGGCTCGTACAGCGAGCGTCCCGCGCCACCCGCGCTGCGGGCCACGATCACCCGCAGGCCGATGTCCCGGGCGAACGGCAGGAACTCGGCCAGCGGCGCCAGCGGGTTGCCCGAGCCGGTGGCGACCAGCTCGTAGTCGTCGACGATCACGAACATGTCCTTGCCGCTGTACCAGCTGCGGTTGCGCAGCTGCTCGGCGGTCACGTCCGGGCCCGGCAGGCGGCGGGAGCAGGCCCCGCGCAGCATGTCCACGACGGCCGACATGGCCGGCTGCGCGGCGGCGTACTCCACCAGGTACTCCGGCGGCACCGTGCCCAGCAGCGCGCGCCGGTAGTCGCCGACCACGATGCCCGCCTGCTCCGGCGTGTAACGCTCGGTGATCTGCTTGATCAGCATCCGCAGCACCGCCGACTTACCGGACTCGGTGTCACCGAAGACGATGAACAGCGGGTCGGTCTCGAAGTTGACGAAGACCGGTGCCAGCTCCGCCTCGTCCACGCCGAAGGACACGCCGCGCTCCGGGTGCTCGAAGCCCTTCGGCAGCGAGTGCCCGTCCAGGACGGCCGGCAGCATCCGCACCTGCGGGGCGCGCGGCCCGCTCCAGGCGCCGTCGATCGCGCCGACCAGCCCGGCCACGCCCTCCTGCAGGTCGTCGACGCCGGAGGAGCCGTCCAGCCGGGGCAGGCCGGACAGGAAGTGCAGCCGCTCCGGGGTGACGCCGCGCCCGGCCAGCGGCGGGACGTTCTGCGCCACCCGGCGGTCCACCTCGGACTCCATCGCGTCGCCGAGCTTCAGCTCGGTGCGGTTCTGCAGCAGGTCCTTCAGCGCCGGGCGGACCTCCGCGTACCGGGCCGCGGTGATCATCAGGTGGACGCCGTAGCCGAGGCCGCGCTGGGCGATGTCGCCGATCACCGGCTCCAGGCCCTCGAACTCCTGCTTGAAGGTGTTCCAGCCGTCGATCACCAGGAAGACGTCGCCGAAGGCCTCGTCCGGAAGCTGCCCGGCCGCCCGGCGGGCCCGGTAGGTGCCGATGGTGTCGATCCCGGCGACCCGGAACAGTTCCTCGCGCCGGTTCATCACCCCGTGCACCTCGGAGACCATCCGGCGCACCTTGTCCACGTCCAGGCGCCCGGCCACCCCGCCGACGTGCGGCAGCCCGGCCAGCGACTGGAAGCTGCCTGCGCCGAAGTCCAGCAGGTAGAACTGCACCTCGCGCGGGGTGTGGGTGAGCGCGAACGAGGCCACCGCGGTGCGCACCACGGTCGACTTGCCCGAGCGCGGGCCGCCCACGATCAGGCCGTGGCCGGCCGCCCCCGCGTAGTCGACCTCCAGGATGTCCGTCTTCTGCTCGCGCGGCTTGTCCACGATGCCGATCGGCACCCGCAGCCGGCCCGCCGGGTAGCCGGGGGCGGTCAGCCCGCGCTCCGGCACGACCTGCAGCGGAGGCAGCAGGTGGTCCATGCTCGGCGCCTCCTCCAGCGGCGGCAGCCACACCTGGTGCGCGGCCGGGCCCTGGCCGGCCATCCGCTGGACGAACACGTCCAGCACGGTGTCCACCAGCGCGTCGTCCTGCTCCGGTGCCGCCGGCGCCTCCTCCTCCACCGGGTCCGGCAGGTCCACGAAGGCCGCGGTGAACTCCACCGGGCGCGCGGCGACCCGCCGCCCGCCGGTCGACCGCTGCTGCCCCGGCGCCCGGTACGGCCCGGAGACGTAGGCGGCCTTGAACCGGTCCATCACGTCCTCGCCGAACTTGAGGTAGCCGACACCCGGCACCGGCGGGAGGTGGTACGCGTCCGGCACGCCGATCGCCGCGCGCGACTCGGCGGCGGAGAAGGTGCGCAGACCGATCCGGTAGGAGAGGTAGGTGTCCAGGCCGCGCAGCTTGCCCTCCTCCAGGCGCTGCGAGGCCAGCAGCAGGTGCACGCCGAGCGACCGGCCGATCCGGCCGATCTGGATGAACATCTCGATGAAGTCCGGCTTGGCGGTGAGCAGCTCGGAGAACTCGTCGATGATCAGTACCAGCGAGGGCAGCGGGTCCAGCGCCGCACCGGCCGCCCGGGCGCGCTCGTACTCGTGGATGTTGGCGTAGTTGCCCGCCGAGCGCAGCAGCTCCTGGCGGCGGTGCAGCTCGCCCTCGATCGCGTCGCGCATGCGGTCGACCAGGGTGAGCTCGCCCTCCAGGTTGGTGATCACCGCGGAGGTGTGCGGCATGTCGGCCATGCCGGAGAAGGTCGCACCGCCCTTGAAGTCGGCGAGGACGAAGTTGAGGATCTCCGAGGAGTGCGTCATCGCCAGCGCCAGCACCAGGGTGCGCAGCAGCTCCGACTTGCCGGAGCCGGTCGCGCCCACGCACAGGCCGTGCGGGCCCATGCCCTCCAGCGCGGCCTCCTTGATGTCCAGGTAGACGTGCTCGCCGTTGGCGCCGACGCCGATCGGCACCCGCATCCGCTCGTGCTGGGCGCGCTGGCGCCAGCTGCGGTTCACGTCGAAGGAGCCCGGGTCGCCCGAGCTCATCATGTCGGTGAAGTCCAGGTTGGAAAGCAGCGGCTCGTCGTCCCCGCCGGCCGAGATCCGGTACGGCGCCAACTGCCGCGCCAGCGCCTCGGACTGCCACACCGAGAGCAGGTCCGGCTTGCCGGTGTAGGTCGCGCCGGAGGCCGAACGCAGCACCAGCTCCTCGGAGTTGACCGTCACCATCAGGTGCCCGCTGGGCTCGTCCACCTCGCCCGGGACCACCTCGATGACCGTCACGCCCTGCACGCCCTCCGGGCTCGCCAGCAGTGAGTCGTGCGGCACCCCGGCACCGTCCATGACGACCACCAGGTGCGGCTGGTCCGCCGCCGGCGACGCGTCCCGGACGAAGCGCTGACGCCCGGCCAGCTCGTCCTGCAGCAGGTGCTCCAGGTCACCCAGGTCGGGGGCGAACAGCCGGCGCGAGCCCGCGCCGTCGGCCTCCTTGCGGTGCTGGTTGTGCGGGAGCCACTTGGTCCACTCCCACTCCTCGGCCGCGCCGGGCGCCGCCGCGACCGCCACCATCAGGTCGTCCGGCGAGTGCAGGGTGGTCAACTGGGCGATCATCGCGCGCACGTTGCCGTACACCGAGTCCGGGTCCCCGCACACCGTGATGTGGTAGAAGGCCCGCAGCGACACCGCCAGCGGCAGGTCCTGCAGGGTGCCGTGCGCCTTCAGGAAGGAGTGCATGGCGGCCGCCGACAGCGGCTCCAGCTCGTCCATCGGCGCGGTCTGCGGCGCCACCAGCGGGGTGGACAGCTGCACCGGCCCGAGGCCCACCCGGATCTGCGCGAAGTCGCCGTCCCCGGTGCGCCGCTCCCACAGCCGCCGGCCGTCCTCGACGATCGACCACAGCTGGTCCGGCGCCGGGTTCAGGAACAGCAGCGCGCCGCGCTGGCGCTCCGCGGTGCGGCGCACCTGGCGGCGCGTCTGCTGCAGGTACTTGAGGTAGTCGCGCCGCTCGTCCGCCATCGCGGTGGAGCCGCCCTTGCGGGCCCGCACGATCTGGGCCAGTGCCATGCCGACCGTCGAGACGATCATCAGAACGCCCATGATCTTCATCGGGGCGGCCGCGCCGGGCGAGAAGAAGAACACCGCCGATCCGCCCATGCCGAGCATCGGCAGGATGCTCATCAGCCAGTCCTCGCCGCCCTGCCGGGGCAGTTCGGGCGGGCTCACCAGCTCCACCGGCTCGTCCGGCACGGTGGGCGGATAGGCCCTGGCCGGTCGCTTGACCGTGATCACACCCATGTGTCATCCACCCCGTGGCGTCGATCGATCACTTCGGCATCAGCCCTCACGCGACTGCGTATGGTCCGTACGGGAATCCGGCGGCTGAGGACGCCCCACACAGCGCAGCCCCCGTACCTTTGCGCAGGCGCCGATCCTAACGGTCGGCCCCGCGCCGCCCGCCAGGCCCCGGTCACCAGGCGAACGGGTAGGGTAACGCCGCGCCAACTCGCGGCCCGGTCGGGCCGGTTCCACAGCCACACCGAGCGCCGCCGTGCCTCGGCACCGTCAACAAGGGGGAGCGCCAAGTGCGTCGAAGGAACGAGGTGCGGGCATGACCAGTGCTGCCGCTACCGGCTACTGCCGGGTGACGGTCGTCGCCCCGGACCGCCGGATCGACGTCGCCCTGCCCGAGGACGTCCCGCTCGCCGACGTCTACCCCGAGGTGCTGCGCCTGGCCAACCAGAGCCAGCCGGAGGGCACCCCCACCGGCTTCCACCTGGTCCGCCGCGACGGCACCGTCCTCGACAGCGGCCTGCCACTGGCCGCCCAGCAGGTCCGCGACGGCGACCTGCTCGCGCTGCGCCCCTTCGCCGAGTCCCTCCCGCCCGCCGTGTACGACGACGTCGCCGACGCCATCGCCAGCGCCGTCGAGGCCGACCGCCGGTTCTGGACCGCCGAGCTGATGCGCGGCTTCGGCCTGATCGGCGCCGGGGTGCTGCTCACCCTGCTCGGCTTCGCGCTCTGGTTCTCCGACCTGCGCCACGACATGCACGGCCTGCCCGGCATCCTGGCCGGCGTCGCCGCCGTCGTGCTCACCGCACTGGCCGGCGTGCGCGCCCGGGTCTACCAGGACGCCCACGCCGCCCTGGCCCTCGGCCTCGGCGCGCTGCCGCACGCCATGATCGGCGGCAGCGGCATCATCGCCGTCGCCCACCCGTGGGACGGCCCCGGCCGGCTGCAGTTCCTGGCGGGCTGCGTCGCCGTCCTGGTGGTCGCCGTGCTGCTGGTCGGCCTGCTGCCGGAGAAGGACGCGGTGTTCGTCGCCGCCGCCCTGGTCGCCACCGCCGGCGCGCTCGCCACCTTCGCCGCCGTGCTGATGCCCGCGACCCCGGCCGGGCACATCGCCGCCGTCACCGGTGTCGCCGCCATCGCCGCCGTCGGCTTCCTGCCCAGCCTCTCCGCCCGCTTCGCCCGGCTGCCGGTCGGCTTCAGCGCCCCCGGCCAGACCCGCACCCGCAGCCGCGACTACGACGAGGAGGCCGAGCGCGCCGAGGCCGTCCAGTACGAGAAGATCGCGCACCAGGCCCGCCGCGGCCACGAGGTGCTGGTCGGCCTGGTCGGCGGCTGCGCGGCGGTCGTGGTGGGCGCCTGCGCCGTGCTCGGCTTCGCCGACCGGACCACCCCCGAACTGCTCGCGCTCGCCCTGAGCCTGGCCACCATGCTGCGCGCCCGGCTGTTCCGCTACACCGCGCAGGTCCTCAGCCTCACCGTGGCCGGTCTGCTCGGCCTGTGCCTGCTGATCGTCGGGCTGTCCCTGCACACCCCGCAGTTCTTCCTGCGGGTGTCCGGCTCCACCACCCAGCTCGACCTGCGCACGATCTGGCTCGCGGTCTCCATCGCCTTCGGCGCCGCGCTGCTGGTCGCGATCGCGCTGGTGGTGCCCCGGCTCGGCGTCTCCCCGTTCTGGGGGCGCATCCTGGACCTGGTCGACAGCCTCACCCTGATCTCGCTCGTCCCGCTGGCGCTCGCCGTCCTGAACATCTACCGGCTGGTCCGCGGCGCCACCGGCTGACCCGCACCTCTTCCGGGCCCGCCGACCGGCCGGGTGGGCGGCACTGCTACGCTTGGCCTTCGAGCGCAGCCGTGTGTCCGTCGCCCTCCGTGGGCTACAGAGCGCCGGCCGCGCTCGCGACACCGAGTTCTCGATGAGTCCTGTGTTGTCGACCAGGACCGCTCGGTAGACCCCGAAGGAGTTGCAGTGGCTCTCGCCCCTGACGTCAAGAAGCAGATCATCGCCGAGTTCGGCCAGAAGGAGGGCGACACCGGCTCCCCCGAGGTCCAGGTCGCCATGCTCTCCCGCCGCATCTCGGACCTGACCGAGCACCTCAAGATGCACAAGCACGACCACCACTCGCGTCGCGGCCTGCTGATCCTGGTCGGCCAGCGCCGCCGCCTGCTGCAGTACCTGGCCAAGAAGGACATCGAGCGCTTCCGTACGCTCGTCGACCGCCTGGGCATCCGCCGCGGTGCCGCCGGCGGCGCCCGCTAAGACCGCCGCTCGGGGCGGCTCCCCACACCGGGGAGCCGCCCTTCGCGCGTATGCCGCGGCCGTCGGGCCGCGGCGCCCGGACATAACAACTCGCGCGCACCTCCCCGGGTGCCCGAGGATTGCACCGTAGGGTTGTGGGCATGCCGGGTGATGGCGCACCAGCGCGCCACCCGGGCAGACAGACCCGAACCCCCCGCGGGACGAAGGCTTCAAACGGAAGCCGCCCGCATCCGAGAGAGCGTCCAGACGCGGACCGCCCGTCCGGCCCGGCAGCCGTGAGGCGCCGGTCCTCGGTAGTGGCCGCCGGAACCCCCGCAGACCGAGCGGGGCACCCCGGAGGCTTCGATCGAAGACCGGCCCGACTGCCCGTCCTCCCTGGCAGGGAGGACCCTAGGGCCAACCCCAGACAGCGCGCGGGGACGCTCTCCCGGAGACGTACGAAAGAGGAGATCTTCCAGGTGGAAGAGAACGTGTTCTACGCCGAGGCCGTGATCGACAACGGTTCCTTCGGCACCCGTACCATCCGCTTCGAGACCGGCCGTCTGGCCCGTCAGGCCGCCGGCTCCGCCGTGGCCTACCTGGACGACGACACCATGGTGCTGTCGGCCACCAGCGCGTCCAAGCAGCCGAAGGAGCACTTCGACTTCTTCCCGCTGACCGTGGACGTCGAGGAGCGGATGTACGCCGCGGGCCGCATCCCCGGCTCGTTCTTCCGTCGCGAGGGCCGGCCCTCCGAGGACGCGATCCTCACCTGCCGCCTGATCGACCGCCCGCTGCGCCCGTCCTTCGTCAAGGGCCTGCGCAACGAGGTCCAGGTCGTCGTCACCGTGATGGCGCTCAACCCCGACCACCTGTACGACGTGGTCGCGATCAACGCCGCCTCCGCCTCCACCCAGCTGGCCGGCCTGCCGTTCTCCGGCCCGATCGGTGGCGTTCGCGTCGCGCTGATCAACGGCCAGTGGGTGGCCTTCCCGACCCACAGCGAGCTGGAGTCGGCCGTCTTCGACATGGTCGTCGCCGGTCGCGTCCTGCCGGACGGCGACGTCGCGATCATGATGGTCGAGGCCGAGGCCACCGACAAGACCATCAAGCTGGTCGAGGGCGGCGCCGAGGCGCCGACCGAGGAGGTCGTGGCCTCCGGCCTCGAGGCCGCCAAGCCGTTCATCAAGGTCCTCTGCGCCGCGCAGTCGCAGCTGGCCGCCCAGGCCGCGAAGCCGACCGGCGAGTTCCCGGTCTTCCTGGACTACCAGGACGACGTCCTCGCCGCGCTGACCGCCGCCGTCAAGGACGAGCTCGCCCAGGCCCTCACCATCCCGGGCAAGCAGGAGCGCAACAACGAGCTGGACCGCGTCAAGGCGCTGGCCGCGGAGAAGCTGCTCCCCGAGTTCGAGGGCCGCGAGAAGGAGATCAGCGCCGCCTACAACGCGCTGACCAAGAAGATCGTCCGCGAGCGCGTCATCAAGGACAAGGTCCGCATCGACGGCCGCGGCGTCACCGACATCCGCACCCTGGCCGCCGAGGTCGAGGCCATCCCGCGGGTGCACGGCTCGGCCCTGTTCGAGCGCGGCGAGACCCAGATCCTGGGTGTCACCACGCTGAACATGCTGCGCATGGAGCAGCAGCTGGACACGCTCTCCCCGGAGACGCGTCGCCGCTACATGCACAACTACAACTTCCCGCCGTACTCCGTCGGCGAGACCGGCCGCGTGGGCTCGCCCAAGCGCCGCGAGATCGGCCACGGCGCGCTGGCCGAGCGGGCCATCCTGCCCGTGCTGCCCTCCCGCGAGGAGTTCCCGTACGCCATCCGCCAGGTCTCCGAGGCGCTCGGCTCCAACGGCTCCACCTCGATGGGCTCGGTCTGCGCCTCGACCATGTCGCTGCTGAACGCCGGTGTGCCGCTGAAGGCCGCCGTCGCCGGCATCGCGATGGGCCTGATCTCCCAGGAGATCGACGGCGAGACCCACTTCGTCACGCTGACCGACATCCTCGGCGCCGAGGACGCGTACGGCGACATGGACTTCAAGGTCGCCGGTACCCGCAACTTCATCACCGCCCTCCAGCTGGACACCAAGCTGAACGGCATCCCGGCGTCGGTGCTCGCCGCCGCGCTGAAGCAGGCCAAGGACGCCCGCCTGCACATCCTCGACGTGATGAACGAGGCCATCGACTCCCCGGACGAGATGTCCCCGAACGCGCCGCGCATCATCACCATCAAGATCCCGGTGGACAAGATCGGTGAGGTCATCGGCCCCAAGGGCAAGATGATCAACCAGATCCAGGAGGACACCGGCGCCGAGATCACGATCGAGGACGACGGCACCATCTACATCGGTGCCGCCGACGGTCCGGCCGCCGAGGCCGCCCGCACCACGATCAACCAGATCGCCAACCCGACCATGCCGGAGGTCGGCGAGCGCTACCTGGGCACCGTGGTCAAGACCACGACCTTCGGTGCGTTCGTCTCGCTCATGCCGGGCAAGGACGGCCTGCTGCACATCTCGCAGATCCGCAAGCTGGCCGGCGGCAAGCGCGTCGAGAACGTCGAGGACGTCCTCGGCGTCGGCGCCAAGGTCCAGGTCGAGATCGCCGAGATCGACCCGCGCGGCAAGCTCTCCCTGATCCCGGTCATCGAGGGCGAAGAGGGCGGCGAGGCCGCTTCCGAGTGAAGCGCCGCTAGCTGACCCCTGCGGCCCGTACGCCTCGAGGCGTGCGGGCCGCACCCCGTTGTCCACGCTTTCGTCCGTACGGGCCTTCCGCCACGTGCGTTTCCTCTGGAGGTACCCCCCGTGGCCCAGGCCCCGGCGGTAAAGCAGCGTCCCGGCAGCACCCGGACCCTGCTCAAGGGCGTCGACGGCGCCGGCACGGTGCGCCGCACCGTCCTCCCCGGCGGCCTGCGGGTCGTCACCGAGACCCTGCCGACGGTGCGCTCCGCGACCTTCGGCATCTGGGTCGGCGTCGGCTCGCGGGACGAGACCCCGCTGCTCAACGGCGCCACCCACTACCTGGAGCACCTGCTCTTCAAGGGCACCGAGCGGCGCAGCGCGCTGGACATCTCGGCGGCCCTGGACGCGGTCGGCGGCGAGATGAACGCCTTCACCGCGAAGGAGAACACCTGCTACTACGCCCGGGTCCTGGACAGCGACCTGCCGCTGGCCATCGACGTGGTCTGCGACATGCTCACCGGCTCGCTGATCCGCACCGAGGACGTGGAGGCCGAGCGCGGCGTCATCCTCGAGGAGATGGCGATGGCCGAGGACGACCCGGGCGACGTGGTGCACGACCTGTTCGCCAAGGTGATCTACGGCACCGGCCCGCTCGGCCGCCCGATCCTCGGCACCCAGGAGACCATCAGGACGCTCACCCGGGACCAGATCGCCGGCTTCTACCACCGGCGCTACCGGCCCGAGAACCTGGTCGTCGCCGCGGCCGGCAACCTCGACCACCGCAAGGTGGTCAAGCAGGTCGAGCAGGCTTTCGCCCCGGTGCTGGCCCGCTCCGCCGCAGCCCCCGCGGAAGCCCGCCGCGGCGTCAAGGCGCTGCGTACGGCCGGCAAGGTCGAGGTGCTCAACCGGTCCACCGAGCAGGCCCACCTGGTGCTGGGCGTGCCCGGCGTGCCGCGGCACGACGAGCGCCGCTGGGCGATGGGCGTGCTCAACGCGGCCCTGGGCGGCGGGATGAGCTCCCGGCTGTTCCAGGAGGTGCGCGAGAAGCGCGGCCTGGCGTACTCGGTCTACTCGTACTCCTCGTCCTACGCGGACAGCGGCCTGTTCGGCATCTACGCCGGCTGCCAGCCCAAGCGGGTCGAGGAGGTGCTGCGGATCTGCCGCGCCGAGCTGGCCAAGGTGGTCGCCGACGGCATCACCGAGGAGGAGCTGCAGCGCGCGATCGGGCAGATCTCCGGCTCCACCGTGCTCGGCATGGAGGACACCGGCTCGCTGATGAACCGGATCGGCAAGGCCGAGCTCAGCTACGGGCACCACCTGTCGGTGGACGACATGCTCGACCGGATCGCGGCGGTGACCCTGGAGGACGTCCACACGGTGGCCCGTGATGTGCTGGGCGCGTACCGGCCGTCGCTGGCGCTGATCGGCCCGATCAACGACAAGCGGGCCGCCAAGCTCGCCGACCTGCTGGTGTGAGAGGACTTTCGCTATGACGCTGCGTGTCGCCGTGATCGGCGCCAAGGGGCGGATCGGCTCCGAGGCGGTCAAGGCCGTCGAGGCCGCGCCGGACCTGGAACTGGTCGCCACCCTCGGCCGCGGGTCGAAGCCGGAGGAGCTGACCGAGGCCGGGGCGCAGGTCGCCGTCGAGCTGACCCACCCGGACTCGGTGATGGGCAACCTCGACTACTGCCTGCACCACGGCATCCACGTGGTCACCGGCACCACCGGCTGGACGGACGAGCGGCTCGCCACCGTCCGCGGCTGGCTGGACCGGGCCCCGGAGCTCGGCCTGCTGATCGCGCCGAACTTCTCCATCGGCGCGATCCTCGGCATGAAGTTCTCCCAGATGGCGGCGAAGTACTTCGAGTCGGTCGAGGTGGTCGAGCTGCACCACGACCGCAAGGCCGACGCCCCCAGCGGCACCGCCACCCGCACCGCGCAGCTGATCGCCGCCGCCCGTGCCGAGGCCGGCCGCCCGCCGCAGCAGGACCCGACCACCCACAGCCTGCCCGGCGCCCGCGGCGCCGACGTGGACGGGGTGCCGGTCCACGCCGTCCGGCTGCGCGGGCTGCTCGCCCACCAGCAGGTGATGTTCGGCGACACCGGCGAGACGCTCACCATCCGGCACGACTCGCTGCACCACAGCAGCTTCATGCCGGGCATCCTGCTGGGCGTGCGCAAGGTCGTCGAGACGCCGGGGCTGACCTTCGGCCTCGAACACTTCCTGGACCTGTGACCGTGCCCAACGTGTCGACCGTGCCGATCTCCAGGAGCGCGTCATGACCTCCCGTACCGGCTTCTTCGTCCTGTCCGGCGTGCTGCTGCTGGTCGCCCTGCTCTGCGTGGGGGAGGGCGTCCAGCTGATCGCCACCGGCAAGCCGCTGGGCATCGGCATCGGCCTGTGCGCCTTCGTGATCCCGCTGATCGGCGTCTGGTTCCTGCGCCAGACCGTCCGCTTCGGACGGGACAGCGAGCGGCTCGCCCGTGAGCTGGAGGCCGAGGGCGGCCTGCCGGTGGACGAGCTGAAGCGCACCACCGGCGGGCGGATCGACCGGGCCTCGGCCGACGCGGTGTTCGCCCGCCGTCAGACCGAGGCGCAGGACGCGCCGGGCGACTGGCGGGTCTGGTTCCGCCTCGCCGTGGCCTACGCCGACGCCGGCGACACCCCGCGCGCCCGCAAGACCATGCAGCACGCCATCAAGCTGCACAGCACCGAACCCGCAAGGAGTAACGCGTGAGCGACGAACCGACGGCCCCCAGCTTCCGCAGCGACGTGACGGTGGAGCTGGTCCGCAGCGCCGCCGCCGACTCGGACGTCATCTGGGCGGCCCGCGTCTCGACCGCGGGGGAGCAGTCCCTGGAGGCACTCTCGCAGGACCCGGAGAAGTCCAAGGGCCTGATCAACTTCCTGATGCGCGACCGGCACGGCACGCCCTTCGAGCACAACTCGATGACCTTCTTCATCAGCGCGCCGATCTTCGTGTTCCGGGAGTTCCACCGGCACCGCAGCGGCTGGTCGTACAACGAGGAGTCGGGCCGCTACCGCGAGCTGGAGCCGGTCTTCTACGTCCCGGCCGAGGACCGCAAGCTGGTCCAGGAGGGCCGCCCGGGCAAGTACGAGTTCACCGAGGGCACGCCCGAGCAGCACAAGACCACCACCGAGGCGATGGAGGCCGCGTACCGCGAGTCCTACGCCCGCTACCAGGAGATGCTGGCGGCCGGCGTGGCCCGCGAGGTGGCCCGCGCGGTGCTGCCGGTCGGCCTGTTCTCCTCGATGTACGCGACCTGCAACTCGCGCTCGCTGATGCACTTCCTGTCGCTGCGGACCAAGCGGGAGAACTCGGCGGTGCCATCCTTCCCGCAGCGCGAGATCGAGATGGTCGCCGAGCAGATGGAAGAGCAGTGGGCGCAGCTCATGCCGCTCACCCATGCGGCCTTCGAGAAGCACGGTCGAGTCGCCCCCTGACCTGGGACGACAGGCATATGGGCAGAGTGTCTGGCATGTCTGGATTGCGGCTTTTCTAGCCGCTCCCTACATTCGTGAACACGGATTCCGGTGCTGCCTGAACCCCCGAGCGGGCAGCACCGGAGTCCCATCCCACCGCCTGTTTCCGCCGCTCGGCGCCGCCGCCCCTGTCCGAACCCTGGACCGGTGTGGATACCGGCCCACCGCCTACGAGTAGCTTTGGACGCATGGCTCCGACCTCCACCCCCCAGACGCCGTTCGGCCGGGTCCTGACCGCGATGGTGACCCCGTTCACCGCCGACGGCGGACTCGACCTCGACGGCGCCCAGCGCCTCGCCACGCACCTCGTCGACTCCGGGAACGACGGCCTCGTCGTCAACGGCACCACCGGTGAGTCCCCGACCACCAGCGACGCCGAGAAGGCCCGACTGGTCAGCGCCGTGGTGGAGGCGGTCGGGGACCGCGCCCACGTGGTGGCCGGCGTCGGCACCAACGACACCCACCACAGCATCGAGCTGGCCCGGCAGGCGCAGGCCGCCGGGGCGCACGGCCTGCTGTCCGTCACGCCGTACTACAGCAAGCCCCCGCAGGAGGGTCTGTACCGGCACACCGTCGCCCTCGCCGACGCGACCGAGCTGCCGGTCATGCTGTACGACATCCCGGGCCGTAGCGGGGTGGCGCTGAGCCACGAGACGCTGGTCCGCCTCGGCGAGCACCCGCGGATCGTCGCCAACAAGGACGCCAAGGGCGACCTCGGCGCCGCGGCCTGGGCGATCGCCCGCTCCGACCTGGCCTGGTACTCCGGCGACGACGTCCTCAATCTGCCGCTGCTGTCCGTCGGGGCCGCCGGCGTGGTCAGCGTCGTGGGGCACGTCGTGGCGGGCGAGCTGCGCGCGATGATCGATGCCTACCTGGCGGGAGATGTGGTGAAGGCCACCAGCATCCACCAGCGCCTGCTGCCGGTGTTCAGCGGTATGTTCCGCACGCAGGGCGTAATCCTCACCAAGGCCGCCCTGGAGCTCCAGGGGCTGCCCGCCGGACCGCTGCGACTGCCGCTGGTCGGCGCGACGCCCGAGGAGATCGCGCAATTGAAGCAGGATCTCGCCGCAGGCGGGGTACACCTGTAGCAGACACAGACGTGCGCGCCCCGGCTCGCCGGACCCTCCCGGGTCTGCCGCTGGACCGGACCGAAGGCGCGAGAGTACCGACCCAGTAGGAAAACGACACTGAGTACGCACGCCATATGTCTCCAGGGGGAGGACCCCGGGCATATGGCGTGCGTCGTGAGGAGAGTCTTTTGAGCCACCCGCACCCCGAACTCGGCGCGCCTCCGGCCCTGAAGGAGGGCGCCCTCCGTATCACTCCGCTCGGCGGCCTCGGCGAGATCGGCCGCAACATGACGGTCTTCGAATACGGGGACCGCATCCTGATCGTCGACTGCGGTGTCCTCTTCCCCGAGGACGAGCAGCCCGGCGTCGACCTGATCCTCCCGGACTTCAGCTACATCCGGGACCGCCTCGACAAGGTCGACGGCATCGTCCTCACCCACGGGCACGAGGACCACATCGGCGCCGTCCCGTTCCTCCTGCGGGAGAACCCGGACATCCCGCTGATCGGCTCGAAGCTGACCCTGGCCCTGATCGAGGCCAAGCTCGCCGAGCACCGGATCCGCCCGTACGTGCTGGAGGTCAAGGAGGGCCAGCGCGAGCGCATCGGTCCCTTCGACTGCGAGTTCATCGCGGTCAACCACTCCATCCCGGACGCCCTCGCCGTGGCCGTCCGCACCCCCGCCGGGATGGTCGTGGCCACCGGTGACTTCAAGATGGACCAGCTGCCGCTCGACGGTCGCCTGACCGACCTGCCGACCTTCGCCAAGCTGGCGGAGGAGGGCATGGACCTGCTGCTGGTGGACTCCACCAACGCCGAGGTCCCCGGCTTCATCCCGCACGAGCGGGACATCTCGGCCGCGCTGCGAAACGTTTTCGCGAACGCCGACCGGCGCATCATCGTCGCCTCCTTCGCGAGCCACGTGCACCGCATCCAGCAGGTCCTGGACGCCGCGCACGAGTACGGCCGGAAGGTCGCCTTCGTCGGCCGCTCGATGGTCCGCAACATGGGCATCGCCCGCGACCTCGGCTACCTGAAGGTCCCCGGCAACCTGATCGTGGACGTCAAGCAGCTGGACGACCTCCCGGAGAAGGAGGTCGTGCTGATCTGCACCGGCTCGCAGGGCGAGCCGATGGCCGCGCTGTCCCGGATGGCCAACCGCGACCACCAGATCCGCATCGTCGAGGGCGACACCGTCGTCCTGGCGTCCTCCCTGATCCCGGGCAACGAGAACGCCGTCTACCGGGTGATCAACGGCCTGACCCGCTGGGGCGCCAAGGTCGTCCACAAGGGCAACGCCAAGGTGCACGTCTCCGGCCACGCCTCGGCCGGCGAGCTGCTCTACTTCTTCAACATCTGCAAGCCGCGCAACCTGATGCCGGTTCACGGCGAGTGGCGCCATCTGCGTGCGGCCGCCGAGCTGGGCATCGCCACCGGCGTGCCGCGCAACCGCGTGGTCATCGCCGAGGACGGCGTCTGCGTCGACCTCGAGGGCGGCGTCGCCCGGATCGTCGGCAAGGTGCGGGCCGGGTACGTCTACGTGGACGGCGCCTCGGTCGGCGACATCACCGAGGCCTCGCTCAAGGACCGCAAGATCCTCGGCGAGGAGGGCTTCATCTCGGTCTTCGTCGCGGTCGACTCGACCAACGGCAAGATCATCGGCGGCCCGACCATCCAGGCGCGCGGCTCCGGCATCGACGACAGCGCGTTCGTCCCCGTGGTCGCGAAGCTTCAGGAGGCCCTGGACCGCTCGGCGAGCGACGGCGTGCTGGAGCCCCGCCAGGTGCAGCAGCTGGTCCGTCGGACCATCGGCAAGTGGGTCGCGGACAACTACCGCCGCCGGCCGATGATCCTGCCGGTCGTGGTCGAGGTCTGACCCTCGTCCGTCCCGGCCTCGGCTGGCCTGTCGCCGGCCTGTGGCTGGTTTGACGTGGGGCGGCCCGGTGCGTAATGTTCTCCGGGTTGCCCCACGGGACGGCCCCTCGGAACGGGCTCGAATCTTAATTCGAGAACTACCGGGGAAAACGGACCGAGAAACTCTGCTAGAGTTCGGGAGCGCCGAAAGGCAAAAGCCGATTCGATGAATGAGGCTCCGGAAAACGGAGCGGAAAACATCTGATAAGCTGGAAACACGAAAGAACGAAGCCCGGAGGGTCCGCTGGAAGGCGGTCCGAAGGAAGCGTCCG
>NZ_JBVHHY010000048.1:0-37396 GCF_055560835.1 Kitasatospora sp. NPDC023120
GTGGCTCCAGGTCGCGGGCACCTACCTGCGAAGCGGCTCCGAGTACTGACGGCGATCCGCTCCGGGCGAACCGCAGACCGTCGGCGGCGGTTGCCCGGCTGTCAGCGGTGCGCGGATCGGCCCCCGTGCCGGAACCGGACGGCGGAGCACGACCAGTAGGACGGCCAGTCCGACAGTGCCGATGAACATCTTCCGCCGCCACAATGCCGTCTCCAGCGCGTCCAGTGGCAGGTCGGCGCGCATGCGGGTCGTCGAAGCCGTCGCCCGAGCCCTGAACACCAGCCTCACGGCGCCCGCTGGGACGCCTCCTGCGCCCTCGCCGCCCTGGCGGCGACCAGCTCACGACCGTCTCCTCGCCGACCTTCCCCGCGGCTACGCGCCTTTGTTCGGCCGCGCCGACCTCACCACCGCGGCTTGACCCGGACCGGGCAATGGCCGTCACCGCTACCGTGCGTCACCCAAACGGGCAGCACCGCGCATTCACAGCGGCCACCACGCCAGGTGCAGGGTCGACCTGAACGCTTGGTCGGGCGGGGTCGCGAGTGCGTTCTGATGGGAGTCACCTCTGCCCGTGGATGCTGGATGGGGGGCGGTGTCGAGGGCGTCGCGCAGGGCGTACAGGTCGGCGATGGTGGCCAGTTCGGCAAAGCGGGCCAGCAGCCGGCGGACGGTTCGGTCGTCGCCGTCGTGCACAGCCTCGATGATCGCCTCGATCAGGTCCGCCTGTCCGTCCCGGGCCGCCTCCGGTACTGCGGGCACCGCTCTTCCATTTCCGCCTCCCTGCGCGGTGTCGCTGGGTACTTCTGACGCGCGGCGGCGGCTCGGGGGGTGCCGCCGCCGCGCAGCGGGAGACTACCTCACTCGCGGGCGCCGCAAAATCTATGCGCGCCGGAGTAGACATTGCCCATGGGTGGGTCTAACGTTTCTCTCGTAGACAGCAGTCGGCGATACCGGCCAGACACGAACTGGCCGGGGTTGTTGGACAGAAGTTCGCAGTTCGGTCCGGCAGTGGAGTTCCGAAGCCAGGCAGGTGCAGGACGGCGACGGGACTGGCTGCCGGACCGGGCGGCCCGCAGGCATCAGGGGCCGCCACCAGTGGTACCGAGCAGTAAGCAGTTCAGTGAGTGCAGTACCAGCAGTACCAGCAGTACGAAAGTGACAGTTCAGCACAACGGATGAACGGAGGGCGCAAGCGCCATCAGGATCGCCCGGCCCGTGAACCTTCGCCCGGGCGGACACCGCAGACCCCAACGCAAGGACGGTGGTTTCCGGTCACGCATACGCGATCCCCGCACAGCCCCTCCCCTGGGGCAGTTCGGAAGTAACAGAACCGGCCCAGGCCGGTAGATGGTGTTGTTCCCCTTCGGGGCCCCGGGAGCCGACATGGCCCCGGGGCCCCTCGACGCGTTCTCCCCGAGAACCAGAGAGGTGCAGTGACTACAACGACCAGCCCCAACACACCCGACAAACTCGACGACGACGACTACCCCGCCTACACCATGGGCCGCGCCGCCGAGATGACCGGCACCACCCCCGGCTTCCTACGGGCCCTCGGCGAACACCGCCTCATCACCCCCCTACGCTCCGATGGCGGCCACCGCCGCTACTCCCGCTACCAACTGCGCATCGCCATGCGCGCCCGCGACCTCGTCAACCAGGGCACCCCCATCGAAGCCGCCTGCCGCATCATCATCCTCGAAGACCAACTCGAAGAAGCCCTACGCCTCAACGAACAGCTCCGCCGCACCCAACACCGCCAGGAACCCACCACGGACACCTGATCCGCCCGGCAACTGGCCACAGCTCCTTCCAGCCGTACGGCCACGCCGCAGGGGCCAGACCGGGGGACGGCCTCGCACTGCACGCTCCGGCCGTCGCCCCGGACGGCAACACCCCAGCGCGGCACAAGAGGTGGTGGCTGGAGGGCGCGGCCTGACTGGACGCCGCCGGCCAGGTGCTCGGGATGGTCCGCTCAGAGAGGGCGCCACCACCCGGGGCCCCGGTACCCTCCGCCCGCCCGCTGTGCCCTTCGTCTAGGACTGGGACGACGAGCAGGCCGAGCAGTACCAGCGGCGCAGCCGCGAGCGCTTCGCCCAGCTCGTCCGCGAAACCGCCGCACACCGCGACCGGCTCATCTGACCTCGCTCGTACGCGCCCCGCAGCTCCGACTGGACGTAGTCGATCACCTACGGTGACTTCGAACCCGCGGTGGCATTCCTGGGCTCGCTCCTGCTTCTGGTCACTCTCCGCGACGAGAAGCAGGAGCGGGCCGCCGCAGTGGGCCCCTCCATCCCGGCAACGGAACCGTCCCCCGGTCGGCGGCGTCCCCGATTGCCGGTCAGAGGACGGCTCGGCCGCGACCACCACGCGCTCACCAGCGCTGGAATCGGCGCTTGACCTGCGACGACCCCTTGGCGCGGCCAAGGGCGGCCCGGGGCGAGACTGAGGGAAACCCCTCCGCACGAGCCTTTGAGGCGATCACCATGCCGACCTCGACCCACGACCGTGGCCGCGTCTACCGGCGCTGCGGGAGCCGCGATACCCAGCGTCGACAGCTCGGCGCCCGCTGCCCATTGCTGGCCTCCGATCCCGGCCATGGCACCTGGACCTACGCCGTCGACGTCCCCTGGCCTGACCAGCGCCGCCACACCGTACGACGCGGCGGCTACCCCAACGAGGACGCCGCCCGCAACGACCTCAAGCGTTTCCTCGACGGCCACGCCTACGGCTACA
Organism: Kitasatospora sp. NPDC023120; assembly: GCF_055560835.1. Classification (NCBI taxonomy): domain Bacteria; kingdom Bacillati; phylum Actinomycetota; class Actinomycetes; order Kitasatosporales; family Streptomycetaceae; genus Kitasatospora; species Kitasatospora sp. NPDC023120. The sequence goes on from NZ_JBVHHY010000048.1 coordinate 2,734, forward strand.
ACCCCGACCCCCGCCAGACCCTCGGCGACTACCTGATCGCCTGGCTCACCGCCCAGGAACTACGACTCAAGCCCACCAACCTCGCCCGCTACCGCGCCTACGTCCACCAGAACCTCATCCCCGCCCTCGGGTACGTCCCCCTCGACGACCTCGCCTACGAACACATCGACCACTACGCACGCGCCCAGCTCAAAGCCGGCCGAGGCCGCGTCACCGTCCACCGCATCCTCGCCACCCTCTCCAGCGCCCTCGGCGCGGCCGTCACCCGCCACCGCCTCGGCCGCAACCCCGCCAAACCCGCGATCATCCCCCGCCCGCCCACGCCGGAAGGCCGGATCTGGACCCCGACGAAGCGGTCCGTTTCCTCGACTACACCCACGAGCACGACCCGCTGTTCGCCCACCTCGTCGAGCTGATCATCAACACCGGCATGCGCCAGGGTGAAGCCATCGGGCTGCACTGGGACGACGTCCACTTCGATGAGGGCGTCCTGTTCGTCCGCTACACCCTCTCCTCCGTCGACAACCATTACACCGTCCTCACCGCCCCCAAGACCCCCAGCAGCCTCACCTGGATCGCCATCAACGAACCGAGCCCGCCGCGCCCTCGAAGACCAGGCTGACCACCACTTCCTCGGCCTCGCCATCCCCGCCCACGGCTACGTCTTCCAACACCACGGCCGCCCCCTCGACCCTCACTACGTCCTCAACCACTTCCACAAACTGTGCGACCAGGCCGGCGTCCCCCGCATCGCCGTCCACGACCTGCGCCACCTCGCCACCGCCCTCGCCCTCAACGGCGGCGTCCCGTTCGTGATCGTCTCCAAGACCCTGCGCCACCGCACCCTGTCGACCACCGCGAACATCTACAGCCACCTCACCCGCCAGGCAGCCCGCGAAGCCGTCGACGCCATCGCCCGACTCCTCGACAGCGCCGAACTCGCCCTCCACACCACCCAACGAGCGGACCGGCCACGGAATCTGATCGCCCAGTTCCGCGACCACCTCGCGACCACCTCACCAACCGCCAACGCCGAACCCACCGCGAACGCCCAGCTCACGCACCCATTCCGCTGTGACCGGTGCGACCACCATGCGACCACCAGCTGACAAAACGCCAGAAAGGCCGCTCCCGCCAGAAGCGGAAACGGCCTACGACCTGCGAAAACGCTGGTCGGGACGACAGGATTTGAACCTGCGACCCCTTGACCCCCGGCGGTCGAACGGGTGTCTGCCTGATGTTCACCAGTTCGAATCACACAGGTCAGGGCCCATCACGTCCAACCCGCATGACGCCTGATGCCACCTCATGACGCGCAATCCGTGAGAGGCGCGTGAGAGGCAGTGCGCGAGCGGGAGTTCGAGAGTGATCTGCCTCACACCCCGATTGTAGCGCTCGCCAGCTCTCCCACAGTGCCTCGCACCGTTTCCAGCCCGTGTGCATGAGTGCTCGACGCCCGGCCAGACGATCCGGAATCGCTCACCGTTGGCAGGAGCATCCGCAAGCCCCGATCGAGGCGGGATTTTCGGATCTCACCTTCGCCGTTTCAGCGCACGTGCCACGCGCGGGAGTTCTTCGTGGAGCAGCCGGCCGGTCAGTGCGCCGCCGTACACGACGGCGCCGACGCCGACGAGCCAGGACTGGATGACCAGGACGGTGCCGATCGGTCCGTAGGCGAGGGTGTTGGTGGCGATCAGCGGCGAGAAGACGAGCCGGGAGAAGAGTCTCAGGCCGAGCAGCCCGACGGTCGTGGCCACGGCGCCGGGCAGCAGGGCGCTCCATCGGACCCGTCCGCCGAGCAGCAACCGCTGTGACCACCAGAGGAACAGGGTGGCGCTCAGCACTGCGGCGAGGCCGCCGGCCGGGGTCTGCCGCCACAGGGTTGTGGTGGCGGACAGGAGGAGGAGCCCGATGAGGGCGGCGAGCCACACGAGGTGCCGCCACCTGGCCCACCAGCGGGCCGGTGGTAGGCCCCAGACCTTCTCGTAGGTGGTCTGCACCGCCGCCCCGAAAGAGAGGCCGAAGACGGCGAGGGCGGCGAGGCTGAACGCCGTCGTGGTCCGCAGTGTCTGGCCGGGCAGGGCGATCAGCTGCTCGACCTTCTTCCTGGAGGGCGCCGACACGCCGAGTCCTTCGCCCAGCCATTGTGCGAAGCCCTGTCCGTGCGCCGGATCGGCCGCAGAAATGACGATCAGCAGCGGCACGAGCGTAAGGAACCCGAGCGCCGCGAAGCCGAGCGACCGCTGCCACAGTTCGAGAGTGCTGCCCTGCCTCCATCCGCGTCCGGCCGGCGAACGGCGGACTAGCCGGCGCAGTCGCCCGAACAGGGACGGACGGCCTTCGGCATCGGGAGACTGCATCGGCATGGATGTTGACTACCACGGTCGATGCCGTCGCCGAGCAAATGGCGCGGCCAGAGTGGAGTCGGGGCAGCGACGTGCCCCGCGCGCCACGGCGGGCCTGCGGGGCGCGGTGATCAGTGCTTGAAGGCGTCCTTGATCTTCGCTCCGGCCTGCTTGGTGTTGCCCTTGACCTGGTCACCGCGGCCTTCGGCCTGCAGGCGCCGGTTGCCGGTGACGCGGCCGACGGTCTTCTTGGTGCCGCCTTTGACCGCTTCGGCCTTGTGCGCGATCTTCTTGGCGATACTCATCGGGGCTGCCCTTCCAAGGTGGCGGCCGCTTCGGGGCGGTGGCCCGTCAGTGGTCTGCGCATGTGGTGGCGGCGATCTACCGGTGGGCGGCTCGGTGCCCGAACGGGTGCGTCCAGCTCCGATGACCGTCGCCGGGGCTGGGATGCGGGTCGTCTGGAGGTGAGTCGTTCCGTTGTGCGGCGGTCTCCGCGCGGGCGGTGTCGCGTTGGCCGATCAGGTCGTCGCGCTCCCTGCCGGCGGCGGTTTCACGGCGGGACTCCTTGAGCCCGTGGCGTGCGGCGCGGCCCCGGCGAGAGGTGCGGCGCGCACCGGCCAGGAGCAGACTCAGTCCGAACATGGCCAGGGCCCCGACGATGATGCCGTACAGGAACAGCGTGCCGGTGGAGCCGGTGACGTGGTAGCCGAATACCTCGAACCCGCCTGTGAGCGCGTGTCCGCTGCCAGTGTTGGTGAGAATGCCCGCCACACCGACGACTACCGCGGCGACCAGGATGATGAGCCCGATGATGATGATCATGGGGCGCTCCGGAAATTTTTGCTGCAGACCCGCAGTAGAACCGCACCGCCCGGGATACCAACGCGAACAGGGACGGCAGGATCGACCGGGGTAGGGCCCATGCGCGCGGACACCCTGGGTTGTCCACCCACACGTACCCGCCGTTCCAGCTCGGCCGGTTCCCCGCCGGGCGGCCGGCGGTGAGACCATGAAAAAGCGGCTAACATGCCGCCGACCATTGCGCCTCGGAACGAGGAATGATCATGGTCAAGGTCCTTTTGGTGCTGTTGTGCCTGGTCCTGCCGTTCCTGGCAGTACTGATCAAGGACGGGCCGAGTATCAAGGTGCTCTGGGCCTTCCTCCTTCAGTTGTGCGGCCACGTGCCCGGGGTCATCTACGGCATCTACCAGGTGGTCAAGGACTGAGGCCCCGCTCCCAGAACAGGCACTCCGCACGCCGGGTTGGCACCCATGTCACGACACGACAACGAACACCGGCACACAAGCGCAACTGACGAGAGCAGGCCCGCCACCGGTGGCGCCGGTCCTGCCGAGAGTCCGACCGATCTGCCCACGAGGTCGTGGTGGGGCGTCCTGAAACGCACCACCAAGCAGTTCAAGGCCGACAGTCTCAGCGACGCGGCAGCCGCGCTCACCTACTACGGCCTGCTGGCGATCTTCCCCGCTCTGCTCGCGCTGGTGTCGATCCTGGGGCTGGTCGGCAGCTCCGCCACCAAGCCGCTGCTCGACCACATCCGCAACCTCGGCCCCGGATCCGCCCGCCAGATCCTCACCACCGTCGTGCAGCAACTCCAGAGCGCCCAGGGCAAGGCAGGCATCGCACTGGCCATCGGGATCGCACTCGCCCTGTGGTCCGCCTCCGGCTACGTCGCGGCCTTCATGCGCGCCGCCAACAACGTCTACGGCATCGACGAAGGCCGCCCGCCCTGGAAGACCCTGCCCACCCGGCTAGCCCTGACCATCGTCCTCGTCGTGCTCCTCGCCCTGACCGCTACCGGTGTCGTCTTCACCGGCACCCTGGCCACCAAGACCGGGAAGATCCTCGGAGTCAGCGAAAACGCCGTACAGGTATGGGGTATCGCCAAATGGCCCGTCCTCATCATCGTCGTCATCGCGATGGTCACCCTGCTCTACTGGGCCGCTCCCAACGCCAAACGACCGAAGCTACGCTGGATCCTGCCCGGCAGCCTGGTCGCCGTGGCCCTGTGGATCATCGCCTCCGGCGCGTTCGCCCTCTACGTCGCCAACTTCAGCAGCCTCAACAGCACCTACGGCAGCATCGGGGCCGTGATCCTCTTCCTCCTCTGGCTCTGGGTCTCCAACCTCGCGATCCTGCTGGGCCTGGAGTTCAACTTCGAACTGGAACGCGGACGAGCCATCGCAGCCGGTCACCCACCCGAGGAAGAGCCGCACCCCGAACCCCGCGACACCCGCAAACCACCACCCGACCCCCCACAAGATCACGACAGACCCCGTCACTGACTCCCGCTCCTCCTCGCCGCCGGAGGAGGAGCGGGAGGGCGGGCCGAGGCAGGAGAGAGAGGAAGGGCTGGATCGGGTCCGAGGCCGCCACGATCGGTGGTGAAGGAGATCGGGTGATGGCATCCGAGGCGCGACGGGCAACTGCGGCATCCCCATTGCCGTCCAACGAGACGGAGGAAGGCCGGGACGCGGGGGGTGGCGGCAGCCCGGGCTGCATCCACGGCATGCCCGCACAGGTGGGTGACAGCGGTTGCGGTCTTCCGCCGCACCGCGGCCGGGCAGATGCTGGTTCAGCGCGTCGGGCGTCGGCCTGAGCGCCGGGACCAGCGGATGCCGGCGTAGGCCATGTCGGCGACGAAGAGAATGATCGCGATCACGAGGAGGAAAAACCATCCGTTGGCGACGGCGCCCATGATGCCCAGCACGATCGCGACGATAACCAGAGCCAGGATCAGGACCATGACGAGCCTCCTCGGCCGCGTATGGGCGCTCAACGGCGGGCGAGCTGCCGCTCGCCGCCGAGCTCACATTGCGCTGCCGCTACACGGCGGTGGTGAGGTCGGCGCGGCCAAACAGGAGCGCGTAGCCGCGGGGCAGGTGGGCGAGGAGGCGGTCGGTGAGCCGTTCGCCTGCGAGGTCCGCCAGGGCTGCCAGGACGGAGGAGGCGTCCCACCGGGCTGCGGTGAGGCTGGTGTTCAGGGTGCGGGCGACGGCTTCGACGAAGGGAGCTGCGACGGGTTCGGGCAGCGGGATCTGGAAGGCGAAGGTGGCGCGGGCCTGGCCTGGCAGTGCTGCGGCGAGGTCGCAGCGTTCGTCGCCGGTGAGCTGGGAGCCGAGCACGGCGAGGACCGCGTCCAGGACGCGTTCGCGATATCAGGCTCGACGACCTCGGCTACCCCCACATCGCCGGCCTCGTCCACACCCAACTCGCCCGGGACGGGGCCGCGTCACCGTCCACCAGATCCTCGCCATCTTCTCCAGCGCACTCGGAGACGCCGTCCGACACCACCGCCTGGCCACCAACCCCGCCCGGCCAACCGTCATCCCCCGCCCAGCCGCCGCCGAACGCCACATCTGGACGACGAACGAAGCCGTCCACTTCCTCCGCTACTGCCACGCCGTCGACCCGCCCTTCGCCGACCTCGTCGAGTTCCTCATCGGCACCGGCATGCGCAAAGGCGAAGCCCTCGCGCTCCACTGGAACGACGTCCACCTCGACCACGGCCCCCGCACCCGCCGGAGCCCCCGGCGGTGGTCTCGTCTTTCACCGCCCCGACCGCCGGTCGCTCCACCCCGAATATGTCCTCAACCACTTCCACGTTACGCAAGTCGGGACGACAGGATTTGAACCTGCGACCCCTTGACCCCCAGCACCACAAGGCCGATCTCCGAATCGCCGGTGCTCCACTCCCCGAATCGGATCGGCATTTCGGCGATCCGCATGTCCCGACTGGCCGTCCGGTGGTTCCTCTCGACCTGGAACGAGTATCCGTTGGACCAGAACCCAACCTCCGAAACGTCGCGACAGGCCGACCAAGACCCAAGGCGGAGCCCTGGCCAGCCTGTCACATAACAGACTTACACGATCTTTTTGTGCGGGTTTAACCCCACGGGCCCAACCGGAGTGTCCGGGCGACCCTGCACAGCCTGGCGTCGGCGCCGTCCTGCTCGAATCGGTTGAACCCGAACCCCGGACGTGAATCCGGCGTCCAACAGCAGCAGTTCACCGGCAGAGAGCCGGGCGTCGGCCGGCGCGACCGGCGGGGTCAGAACGTGGTCGTCACGGTGGCGCCGGTGAGGGCGGTGGTGGCGTGGAGGGTGATGTAGTTCCAGCCGGCCGGGGGGTTGGTGATAGTGAGGGTGTGCGGGCCGTTGCCGGTGGCGGAGGCGGTGCTGACGGTGCTGTCGGCCCAGGTGGTGGGGCTGTAGTAGAGGTCGGTGGTTCCGGTGCCGGGGGTGGACGTGATGGTGAGGTTCTTGGTTCCGGCAGGGATGTCGATGTAGAGGTAGCTGTTGTCCCGGGCGGCGGCGGTGAGGTTGGATCGGCTGCAGTTCTGAGCCAGGCGGCGGGTGTCGTCAGCGGTGCACTCGGCGGTTGAAGCACCGACCGCAACCGTCTGGTCGGCGGTTGCGGTGGCGCCGGCCTTGTCGGTGACGGTCAGCCGGACGTGGTAGCTGCCCGGCTTGGCGTAGGTCTTGGTCGGATTGGCATCGGTGGAGGTGGTGCCGTCGCCGAAGTCCCACTTGTGAGCGCTGATCGCCGCGGCGTCTTCGGTGGTGTCGGTGAGCGTGACGTTCAGGCCGTTCGCCTTGGCGGTGAACGTGGCGGTGAGCGGCTTGCCGGTGGCGTTGCACGCACCGGCGGCGCACTCCTTGAGCCACTTGGCCCAGTCAGCGTCGTAGCTGGTGCCGATGGAGTTGATCAGGCCGAGTGCGGCTTTGTAGTCACCGGATCGGTAGTGGCCGAGCAGGGCGTCGATGTCGGAGCGGTGGTTCTCCATCATGTAGCGCACCGCGAGGTAGCCCCAGGGGTAGATCCGGTCCGTGCCGCTGTTGTAAGTGTTGGCGAAGACGGTGCTGAGCGGGTAGCTGCCCTTGGCCGCATCGGCGACCGCCGCGGTGTCGGTCACGCCGCGGTAGCCGTAGGACTCGTACTCGGCGAAGCCTTCGATCCACCAGATGGTGCCAGGGGTGGCGGTTGTGGCGGCGAAGTCGCCGGCGGTGTTGAACCGGCCGTCCAGGTAGTGGGTGTACTCGTGGTTGAGGTTCCAGATCTGGAAGCTCGGGCGCAGCCAGTCGGCTTCGTAGGCGACGAACCGGGCGTGGTTGTCCGGCTTGGAGGGGTCGCCTTCCTCGTAGATGCCACCGTTGTTGGTGTCGACGCCGAAGATGACGTTGGCGTAGGTCTGGTAGTCGCTGGTGGAGTGGAAGACGTCCACCTCCATGGCGCTGTTGTGGTCGTCGGACAGCGGGCCGGGGTCCTTGGCGAGCTTGTGGAAGTAGGCGTTCTCGCCGGTGAGGCTGTCGCAGGTGCTGAGGAGCTGCTCCTTGGTGAGCGCCTGGGTCACGATGTGGATCGTGCCGCACTGGTAGTCGATGGTCAACACGGCCTTCTTGAGCCGGTTGGGGAGGTCGCAGGTGCCGTAGTCGGAGCAGTTGTTCTGGTCGTTGTCGTTCGCCTGGGCGGCGATGCCGACCCAGAGGGGTGCGGTGGGGCCGGTCATCGAGGACTTGGCCAGCAGGTTCTTGATCATCGGGCGGACGGTGGGGGTCAGGGTGCGGTCCTGGAGGAACCGGGCCAGCTCGGTCCCGGCGTTGGACGCCAGGTAGCTCTGCGGTCCGCCCAGGAGGCCGAGGTTGTTGTTGGCGAAGGTCTCGAGGGTGGTGAGGATGGAGGGGTCGGCTTCGGTGGCGGTGACGAAGTCGGGGTTCTGGTGGCCGCGGAAGAGGACGGTGTAGACGTTGTTGACCGCGGTCAGCATGTTGTACGAGTTGTTGTACGAGCTGTTGTAGCCGGTGAGCAGCTTCTTGAGGACGGGCAGGTAGCGGGCGTTCTGGCTGGCGCTGTCGATCAGGGTGACGGCTTCCGAGAGGACGGCGCCGTTGGCGTCGGTGGCGTCCAGGCTGTGGGCGTTGGCGTAGAAGGAGTCCAGGGCGGACTGGACCGCGGTCTGCAGAGCGCTGCCGTAGGTACCGACGTCGGATTTGTGGTTCCACTGCACGTAGTAGCCGGCCCGAAGGTAGAGCACGAGCTCCAGGACGTGGGTGCTGTTGTCCCCCGGGTAGCTGCGGGAGGCGGCGGCCAAGGCGTCCGCCACCGTGGTCATCTGCGACTCCTGGAAGGCCAGGTGTGCGTCTGAACCGGTGACGTTGAACAGGCCGTTGATGCAGTCCGGGCCGGCGGACTGGATCGCCTGGATCAGGGCGCCGCCGGTGTTCGTTGTGAAGGCGCTGGTGGAGCAGGCGGCGGCGCTCGCCTTCGAGCCGCCTACCTCCCCGGTCGTTGCCTTCGACCTTGCCGCGGCGGACCTTGTCGGGCTGCCGTAGTTCTGCTGCTGTGCCTCGGTGTTGGACGGCAGAGGTCGACGGTCCTTGGGACGCACCCGCTTCGCGTCGTCCTGGACGGCGTCGGTGGCCGACTGGGGTGCCAGACCTGGGCGGGGAGCGTCGGCCTTGGCTTCGGGGGACGGGCTGGTGAGCCCCGCGTGAGCGTTGCCCGGCCCGTTGGCGGCGATCCCGACCCCGGCGGTCAGCGCGAGGGCGGCGGCTATCAGGAGCTTGGGCAGCTTGTTGCGGGCGTGCGCGGCTTTCATGGGTTCTCCTGGTGTGGGGGCAGCACCGTGCGGCGCGGCCTCGTGGGGAAGGTGCGCGATCAGGTGATGCTTCGTCAATTTTCTTGGCACAGTCGGCCGGTGTCGGTTGCGTGGCGCCGAGCCGACGGCTGGTCCCGGCCGATCGCAGGCTCGGCGATGAGTCGACTGACAGTCAGTTCGGGGATCGTCCGTGGCGGGACAGGGTGCCGACGATGACGCTCGCCGCTACCGAAGTGCCCACCGGTACAGGGACGTTGTCGCGCCCGCGTGCCACTCTTTTGCCGGTCATGTGCTCTCCTCGTCGGCAGATGGGGTGGTTTGCTGCCGACGTATGGGAGATCAGGCGCGGGGCTGCGGATAACGGAAAGTGTGCGAGATCTTCAGGATGGCTGGGCGCAGGTGCCCGGTCCGAAGCGTTCGACCGCAGGTAGGAGGCGTTCTGGTTGGGTGTCAACTTCTCCACCGTGAAAGGCCGATATGGCAGACGGGCGTCACTTGTTGTGAGGCGGTCCCCCATGTCGAGTGGCCGCCACTGCTGCCACCCCTTCAGGCCATTCGTCACGGCAGGCGAGCCGGACGCAGCGGCACGAGCGATCACCGTCCCACAGACCCAGCCCTACCGGCCGGGGGGACCTCCCGCTTACGGGCCGCTTCGAGACGCCTGCTGCGGCGGCGGCCGGCCAGGGGGAGCGGGGATCGGGAGTTACACCGTTCTTTTGCAGGAGCCAGTCGAGTGCTTGGTTCCGATGGCGGCGCCTCGATTCACACGGTGGGCAGTGGTTTCGACTCGCGTCGGCGAGACGATCACATCACGTTGGACCACGCAGTCGAGTGACGGCTACGGGGCGCGGAGCGCTTCTCGACAGCTCCCGGTCTCTCATATCCGTCGAGCTCAGAGGGCGTGACATGATTCTGGCGTGGCTCTTGTGACTGGCTCTGAGTACTTTCCGCCCACCGACCGCGTCGCTCTGGTTGAACTGTTCGCTGCTGCGCGAGTGGGGCGGGGTGGGGCGGCAGTCGTTCGCGGCGAAGCAGGTATCGGGAAGACCACATTGCTGCGCCATGTCACTGACGGGCTGGAGGGTGTACGACTGCTGTGGGTGAACGGGGCCGAGTTCGAAGCGGACTTCGCCTACGCTGCGGTGCACCAGCTCACTCGCTCGTTGCACGGCCGAATCGAACGGTTGCCCTCCGCCCACCGGGAGGATCTGGCCGTGGCCATGGGGCTGCGGGATGGTGGCACACCGAGCCGCTTCACTGTCGGCCTCGGCCTGTTGGGTCTGCTGTCCGACGCCGCGGGCGAGGAGCCCGTGGTGTGCGTCGTGGACGACGCGCAATGGCTGGATCGGGCATCGGCGCAGGTGCTGGCGTTCATGGCCCGGCGGATCGCGGACGAGCCGATAGCGATCGTTTTCGGAGTCCGCGACCCGCACGTTGTCGGGGAACTCGAAGGGCTGACGGCGCTGACGTTGTCGCGGTTGCCCGACCAGGCGGCCCGGGTTCTGCTCTCCTCCAGCCTCCCGGGTCCCTTGGACGAGCGGGTTCGCGAACGGATCCTCGCCGAGGCGCGCGGAAATCCGCTCGCGTTGCTGGAGCTGCCGCGCCGACTCGGCCCCGCCGGTCTGGCCGGCGGGTTCGGGCTGCCGACCCCGGTCTCACCGGCCAACCGCATCGAGCGGAGCTACCAGGAGCGAGTCTCTCAACTCTCGTGGAGCGCACGCACGCTGCTTCTCATCGCGGCCGCGGAGCCGACGGGTGATCCGGGTCTGCTGTGGCGGGCGGCCGACTTGCTGGGTGTGGGACCGGAAGCCGGGGCCGAGGCCGAAGCGACGGATCTGATCGAGTTGGGCGGGCAGTCCCGGTTCCGGCACCCGCTGGTGCGCTCGGCGGTGTACACGTCCGCCTCATCGGCCGAGCGACGCCGCGCCCACGGAGCACTCGCTGACGTCACCGATCCGCTGACGGCGCCCGACCGGCGTTCGTGGCACCGGGCACAGGCCGCATCCCGCCCCGATGAAGAAGTCGCGGCCGATCTGCTGCGCTGCGCGGAGCGCGCACGGAGCAGGGGCGGTGCCGCGGCCGAGGCCGCGTTCCTGGAACAGGCCGCAGCCCTCACTGCCGATCCTCGTCTACGGGCCGGACGCAGCCTCGCCGCGGCGCGGGCCGCGCTGGAAGCCGGCTCCTTCGAGAGCGCGGTCACTCTGGTCGAGGCGGCCGAAAGCGGTCCGATCGACGGCACGGGCCGGGTGGAGGCCGAACTCGTGCGCGGCCAAGCAGCGTTCTTCCGCGACGGCGCGGCCGACGCGGTCAGTCATCTCGTCAGGGCCGCAGGCCTCGACCCCCGCCGGGCCCGGCTCCACCTGCTGGACGCCCTGCAGGCGGGACTCGTCGTCGGCCGCTCCTCCCCCGCCGCACGCGACGCACTCGAAGCGGCCCGGCGGGCACCCGCCGCGCTGGGGGAGCGCTCCACCGGCGACGAACTGCTCGACGCGCTCGTCGCCTACCTCGACGGTGACCTCGCCGTGGTGCCCGGGCTGTTGGAGCTGCTGTCGGACGTCACCGATCCGCTCTGGGCGCGCCGCCTGTCGCTCGCGGCCCTGCTCGCCGTCGAACTGTGGGACGTCGCCCTGGAGGAGCAGCTCGCCACCCGGGCCGTCGAGGCCGCCCGCGTCGGCGGAGCGCTGGTGATCCTCCCGGTCGGGCTCTGGATGCAGGCGATGGCGGCCGTCCAACGCGGTGACCTGGTCGCCGCCTCGGCCCTGAACAGCGAGGCCGACGGCATAGCCGAAGCGACCGGAGTCCCTCCCCACTGGTACGGCCGGCTTTACGCCGCCGCGCTACGGGGGAAGGCCGCCGAGGCGCAGCCTCTGATCGACCGGGTCCTGGCCGAGTCGCACGCGCGGCGCAAGGGCATGCTGACGGCGACCGCCCATGCGGCGGCTGCGCTCTACGCCAACGGGGTCGCCGACCACCGGGCGGCGCTGGCATCGGCCCGGTTGGCCCTCGCGGATGGCGAACTGGGGGTCTCCAGCCTCGCGCTGCCCGAACTGGTCGAGGCGGCCGTGCGGTGCGGCGAGGACGGCATCGCCCGCGAGGCGTTCGCACGGCTGTCGGATCACGCGTCCGCGGCAGGCACCGACTGGGCGCTGGGCGTGCGTGCGGGCCTCGCCGCTCAGCTGTCCGACGACCCGGAGCCGCTCCACGCCGAGGCGGTGACCAGACTGGGCGCCGCCGGTCTGCGGTCGTGGCACGGCCGGGCTCTTCTGCACCAAGGGGCGTGGCTGCGCCGTGACGGCCGTCGCCTGGAGGCGCGTGACGCGCTGCGCGCGGCCCACGAGTTGTTCACCGCGATCGGGGCGGAGGGATTCGCTGAACGGGCACGGGTCGAGCTGGCTGCCGCGGGTGAACAAGCCAGGTCCTCCACGCTCGGTGTCATGGAGATGTTGACGGGCCAGGAGTTGAACATCGCCAGGCTCGTGGCGACCGGAGCAACCTCCCGAGAGGTCGCGGACCGTCTGTTCCTCAGCCCCCGCACCATCGATGCCCATCTGCGGAGCGTCTTCAAGAAGCTCGACATCACCTCCCGCCGCCAGCTCGCCGACGTGCTCGGCCGGGCGGCCTAGCATCCCGGCCGGCTCCCCCGTTCCCGCTGGTCAACGGCCTGGGAGCCCACTCGATGCGCGCAGCCGACTTTCGCTGCGTCGGGTTGCTCGCACGGCGGGCGTCCCGCCATCGACCGGCGGGGCCCGCACGCGTGCTTTCCGGTTCTCGCTCCGCTGCTGGTTCGTGACCGGGCCCGGGGCTTCCGTCCTCCTCTCGCCCACACGTCTTTCACCGCGCCCACACCCGGGCGCCGCTCCCACTGCCTCGGGCTGTGGCGGAGCCTGGCCCCCGGACGCGAGCTGCGACCGGTGGACCGCCGCCCCGGCTCTCAGCCGATGCCCGCGGTCGATGCCAGGTGACCGGTCGTGCTCCTCTCTCCGCTGTCCCTCCGACGCCCCGCACACCGAGCAGTGCCGTAGGGATCGAACGCGAGGCGGTGGCCGATCCTCTGCCGCGGGATCGCGCGACACCGAGCCGAGCACGGCCCACGGCCGTGCAGCATCGCCCCAAGCCCTCGGCACCCGTCACCGAGCGACTTAGGCAACCCTCTAGGCGACTTTCACCGAAGAGGGACCGAGGCCCGCCGGACGAGACTCAATCCCATGGACAACACGCCCTCGGGCATCGATTGGGCCGCTCCCGTCGTCGCCCGTCGTGAACTGCCGATCAGCGCCCCGGCCACTGCCGTCTGGGATCTGCTGACCTGTGTGCCCGACTGGCCGTGCTGGCAGCCGGACATCGCCGAGGCCCGGGCGCTGACCCCGCCGACGCCGGGCGCGGTGTTCCACTGGCAGACCGCCGGACTGGACATCACCTCCACCGTGTACGTGGTCGACGCACCCCGCCTGATCCTGTGGGGCGGCCTGTCCCAGGCCATCACCGCGATCCACCAGTGGACGTTCACGCCCTCGACAGGAGCGACTCTCGTCGCCACGGAGGAGTCCTGGGACGGCGCGCACGTGCGAACCGACCCCGCGGGGATCAGGCAGGCACTCGACCAGTCCCTGCTCCAGTGGCTCCTCCATCTGAAGTCCGCCGCCGAGCGCACCACGCGCTGAACGCCGCCCGCGCTCATTTCCCACCGGCCCGCCAGGAGCCCCCATGCGCAAACCACCTCACGGTGCCGTCCTCGCGGTACTGGCCGCTGCCCAGTTCACCGTCATGCTCGCCACCTCGATCGTGAACGTCGCGCTGCCGCAGATCCGCGACGGTGTCGGGCTCTCCGACACCGCCACCACCTGGGTGGTCAACGCCTACGGCCTGGCCTTCGGCGCGCTGCTGCTCGCCGGCGGGCGCGCCGCCGACCTGCTGGGCCGGCGCCGCGTGCTGCTCGTCGGCCTGGGCACGTTCGGGACCGCCTCCGCCACCGCCGCACTGGCCGCCTCGCCCGGCGTCCTCACCGCCGCCCGTGCCGTCCAGGGCGCCGGCGCGGCGGCCGTCGCCCCCGCCGCCCTCGCCCTGGCCATGGGTCTCCATCCACCGGGCCCCGGCCGGAACAAGGCGCTCGCGGTCTGGGGCGCGGTGTCCGGTGCGGGAGGCGCGGCGGGAGTGATCCTCGGAGGGCTTCTGACCCAGGCCTGGGGTTGGCCGTGGATCTTCCACACCGTGGCGATCGGGACGTTCGCGGTCCTGGCGGCGACGGTCGCGTTCGTCCCGTCCGCCGCCCGCGGAGAGGCGGCCAGGTTCGACCTCGGCGGCACCGCCGCCAGCGCCCTGTCCCTGACCGCCCTGGTGTGGGGCCTGACCACGGCCCGCCGCTTCGGCTGGACCGACACCCGCGTCCTCGCCGCGTTCGCCGCCGCCACCGCGCTCGCGCTGATCTTCCTGCGGGTCGAGCGCGGCAACCCGGCCCCGCTGGTGCCACCACGCCTGTTCGCCGGCGGGGGCGTGGCGGCCGGGAACCTGTTGATGGGCCTGTTCGGCTCGACGTGGATTGCACTGTTCTTCTTCCTGCCGCTCTACCAGCAGCAGGTCCTCGGCGAAGACCCGCTGACGACCGGACTCGGCCAACTCCCGCTCGCCGGGGCGAACATGCTCGGCGCCGCACTCGCCCCGGCCCTCACCCGGCAGGTGGGCAACCGAGCCGCGGTGGTCGGGGCCCTGCTGACCGAGGCGGCCGGGATGCTGTGGCTGTCCCGGATCAGCGCCGACGGAAGCTTCCTTACCGACATCCTCGGTCCCAGCGTCCTCGTGGGACTCGGCCTGAGCATCGCGTTCGTGCAGCTGACCGCCCTGTCCGTCGAAGGTGCCACCGGAGCGGACGCGGGCCTGGCGGGCGGCCTGGTCAACACCACCCGGCAGGTCGGTGGCGCTGTCGGGCTCGCGGTCCTGGCGACCGTCGCGGGAACCGTCACCGCTCACGCCACCGGGCACCAGCCCCACCCGGAGGCGTTGACCGCCGGCTACCGCACCGTCTTCGGCATCTGCGCTGCCGTCCTGGCCGCCACCGCCCTGCTCGCGGCCCGCCTGGCCCGGCGCACCCCTGCCGGCCTCGCGGCCACCGGGGTCTCTGCTCCACAACCCGCCGGCCGCGCCCGGCACTGACCACCTGACCGCCCGCACTCCACCAGCACACCTATCGAGAGGAACCGCCCGTGCTCACCATCGACAAGACCGCGCCCGTCATCGTCCGCCTGTCCAGCGAGATCGACGCCCCGCTGGAGACCGTCTGGTCCCTGCACACCCGCATCGACGACTGGCCGGTCTGGAACACCGACATCGACCAGGCCCGGCTGGAGGGACCGCTCGCCGAAGGCGCCTCCTTCACCTGGCGCACTCACGGACTGGACATCACCTCCACCGTCCACGAGCTCGTGCCAGGCGCCCGGATCGTCTGGGGCGGCCCGGCCAACGGCATCGAGGGCGTCCACGTGTGGACCTTCGAGCAGAGCGGCGACCGGGTGCTCGTCCGCACCGAGGAGTCCTGGAGCGGCGCACCCGTCGAGGCCGCGGCCGACCAGCTCCGCGACGCCCTGCAAACCTCCTTGGAGGGCTGGCTCATCTGCCTCAAGAACCGTGCGGAGAGGCGCTCCTGACGCCAAGTCGCCCACACCGCGCCTACCCCGTCCCCTGCACCACCGCACCGAGAGCACAAGGAACCGACCATGACCGCCAAGCCCTTCCTGACCGGCCACTACGAGCCGGCCGCCGACGAACTGACCGCCACCGAACTCACCGTCGACGGCTCCCTGCCGCCGGAACTGACCGGCCGCCTGATCCGCAACAGCCACAACCCCAAGCCCGGCGTCACCCCCACCCACTGGTTCAAGGGCAGCGGCATGGTGCACGGCATCCGGCTGCGCGAGGGCCGCGCCGAGTGGTACCGCAACCGCTGGGTGCGCACGCCCGCCCTGGACGGCGCGCCCTACATGACCGAGAACGGCCCGGACCTGACCGCCTCCGCCGCCGGCACCCACGTCATCGAGCACGCCGGCCGGCTGCTCGCCCTGTGCGAGGCGAACTTCCCCTTCGAACTCACCAGGGACCTCGACACCGTCGGCCCCTTCGACTTCGACGGCAAGCTGCGCAGCGCGATGACCGCCCATCCCAAGAGCGACCCGGTCACCGGCGAGCTGCACTTCTTCGGCTCCTCGCCCTTCCCGCCGTTCCTGACGTACTACATCGCCGACGCGGACGGGCACGTCACCCACAGCGCCGAGATCCCCGGCGCCACCGCCTCCCTGAAGCACGACTTCGCGCTCACCCGAAACCACGTGGTCTTCGTCGAGGGCACCGTGACCTTCGACCCCACCGAGCACTCCGGCATCCCCTACTCCTGGCAGGACGCGCAGCCGGCCCGGATCGGCGTCATGCCGCGCGGCGCCGGCGGCGCGGGGAGCATCCGCTGGCTCCCCATAGAGCCGGGCAACATGCTGCACGCCGCCAACGCCTACGAGGACGCCGCGGGCCGCATCGTCCTGGAGGGCCCCACCGTCGACCGCGAGGGCTTCCAGCTCTCCTGGAACTGGTGGGTCGGAGCTCCCGGCCGCGGCAGCGAGCCCAACACCCGCTCCTACAACCGTCGCTGGGTCATCGACCTGGCCGCCGGCCGTGTCGACGAACGCGTCATCGACGACCTGGCCATCGAGTTCCCCACGCTCAACGAGGACTTCCTCGGCGTCGAGAACCGCTACCAGTACGCGATCTCCTTCCCCGACCAGCACGGCGTCGGCGGCTACGGCGTCGTCAAGTACGACCGCAGCACCGGCGAGCGCCGCATCCACCAAGCGGGCGATGCCCGGTTGCCCAGCGAAGCCGTCTTCGTCCCGGCGGCCGGCGCCACCCGAGAGGACGACGGCTACCTCCTCACCGTCGTCTCCGACCTCAAGCTGGACGCCTCCCAACTGCTGGTACTCGATGCCTCCGGCCTCGACCGGATCGCCACCGTCCACCTGCCCCGCCGGGTCACCGCCGGCATCCATGGCTCCTGGATCCCCGACAGCACCCTCTGACGAACTCCCGGGGGAACGGCCCGCCGCCCCCGGCCCTCCAGCAGACCCGCCCCTCCACGAAAGGGCACTGCCATGCGTACGCCCACCGCAGCCAAGACCGCGGCTGTCACCTTCGCCCTCCTCCTCGCCGCATCCCCCGCCGCCTCCGCTCTCACCACAGACCGCCCCGTCACGGCAGCCGCGGCGCCCGCGAAGCACCCGGCGGACGTGCGGATCGACGAACAGGCCCCGGTCATCACCCGCACCGACGTCCTCATCCACGCCCCGCTGCACACCGTCTGGAAGATCCAGACCGACGTCGAGAACTGGCCCGCCTGGCAGCCGAACGTCGAGAGCATGGCCAAGGACACCCCCGGCCGCCTGCGCCCCGGCTCGGTGTTCCGCTGGAGCACCGAAGGCCTCGACATCACCTCCACGGTCAAGCAGGTCGACCCCGGCAGGCGCCTCGTCTGGGGCGGCCCCGCCCAGGGCATCACCGCCGTCCACGTCTGGACCTTCACCCCCGCCCCCGACGGCGTCCTCGTCCACACCGAGGAGTCCTGGACCGGCGAGCCGGTCACCGCCAACCAAGCCGTACTCCAGGCCGCCCTCGACAACTCCCTGCACAACTGGGTCACCAACCTCAAGCGCGAGGCCGAGGCCGCTCGGTAACCCACCCGTCCTCCTCGGCCGGACCCGGCAGATGGCCAGGTCAGGGCGAGGAAAAGGCGGTATCGCCTCTGATGTGCACAGTGGCGCAGCGTTACGGAGTTCATCGATATTCGTCCCACAGTGACATCTACAGCCGAATCCACCGCGTCGCGGTAGGTGAAGGAGGGGCCACCTGTCGCACGCACTGCCGGCCGGTGAATGCACGGCTCAGGCGAGTCGGCACACCAAGGTCGCCGAGCTGATTCAGTTGGCCCGGTAACGGGAGGCGAGTTGGGGGCTCTGTCCTCCGAAGGCGGCGAGGTCGGCCTGGAAGACAGCGTCGAGGAGGCCGGCGTCTTCCAGGCCCGGGGCGCAGACGACCTCGCCGAGCTCGAGGCCGCGCAGGCCGGCGGTGACGACGTCCTCGGCGCTCATGCGGGGCACGACGCTCATGTCGAGGCCCTGGCGGGTGTGGAACTCGGTGGCGACGACGCCGGGGCACAGCACCTGGACCTGGACGCCGGTGTCCTCCAGCTCGGCGCTGAGAGTCTGGGACATGGCGACGAGGTGGGCCAGGGAGCCGGTGTAGACGGCGCGGCGGGGCATGACCGACTTGTCGGCGGGCCCGCTGAAAGCGATCATCCCAGCCACGTTGATGATCTTCCCCTCGCCGCGTTCCTGCATGCCGGCGACGGTGGCGCGGGTGAGCATGGTGGGGGCGACGACCTTGACGTGGACGAGTTCGCGGGCCTTGTCGGCTGGCAGTTGGGCCAGCGGCATGTAGTGGGCGACGCCGGCATTGTTGATGAGCATGGTCAGCGGCTCGGTGGCACAGATCTCGGCGACGGTCTCGACGCCGGTGTCGGTGGACAGGTCGGCGGCGACGGCGCGGACGGTGACCTCGGGGTGGGCGGCGGCGAACTCCTCCAGGCGGTCCTTGTTGCGGCCGACGATGACCAGGTCGTAGCCGTCCGCGGCGAGGCGTTCGGCGAAGGCCTTGCCGATGCCGGAGGTGGCGCCGGTGACGAGAGCGAGCTTGCTCATTGGAGCGGTTCCTTTCGCGTGGTGGCCTGAGCGGCCGGGGTGGGGTTGTGGTGGAGCCAGGTGTGTTCGGCGCGGTGCTGCTCGGCGACGGCCTCGGGCAGGTCGTCGCCGAGGTGGTGATCTTCGACCGTGTAGCCCTGGCGGTTCAGGTGCCAGGCCAGGACCCGGTAGGAGGGCCGGTAGCCGGCCAGCTCAGCCGGGTCGACCATGAGCCCGGTGCCCGTCAGACGACCACCGTGCCGGGGCGCAGACCTTCGAGGAGGCAGTCGGCCAGCTGCAGGACGTCATCGTCGGTGCGCGGGCACAGGCAGACGAGGTCTCA
Source organism: Kitasatospora sp. NPDC023120 (assembly GCF_055560835.1). NCBI lineage: Bacteria > Bacillati > Actinomycetota > Actinomycetes > Kitasatosporales > Streptomycetaceae > Kitasatospora > Kitasatospora sp. NPDC023120. The sequence continues at coordinate 21,745 of NZ_JBVHHY010000048.1, forward strand.
GGCGATAGCTGGCTCCGGGGATCCGCGGCGCCGGGCCCATGTGTGCAGGGGAAGGCCGGCGACGGCGATCGCGGTGGCCATGGGCAGGCCTTGGTCACCGAACCCGGTGAACCCCACGACGGGCCGTGCAGGGAATCGTGCTTGTGTCATGCCTCCACGGTCCGCCGGGCACGGATGAGCAGCCAGCAGTCCCGTTTTCCTGGGAATGGCAGTACCAGGCTGGTAAACGACTCATTTGCCACAATCGACGGTATGGCAACCACGGAACTCGGCGCGGCCCTGCGTCACTGGCGTGATCAGGTCTCGCCCCAGGCCGTCGGTCTGCCCGGCGGGGGCCGCCGACGTGCCGCCGGGCTGCGCCGCGAGGAGCTGTCGCAGTTGGCCGGCATCTCCGCCGACTACATCATCCGGCTGGAACAGGGCCGCGCCACCAGCCCCTCGCCCCAAGTCGTCGAGGCCCTGGCCCGCGCCCTGCGGCTCACCCAGGACGAACGCGCCCACCTGTTCCGCCTGGCCGGCCTCACCCCGCCCGGGCCCGGCATGGTTCCGCGGCACGTCACTCCCGGCGTCCACCGCATGCTGGACCGCTTGGCCGGCACGCCCGTCGCCGTCTTCGACGCCGCCTGGAACCAACTGCTCGCCAACCCCCTCTACACCGCGCTCATGGGCGAATGGCACGGCGACGACCTCAACGGCGTCTGGCGCAACTTCCTCACCCCGGACCATCGCGTGCGCCATACCCCAGAATCCAGGGGCGCACTGCAGGCATCCCTCGTCGCCGATCTGCGCCGCACCGCCGGACGCTACCCCGACGACCCGAACCTCAAGGCCCTCATCGCGGACCTGCGCCAACGCAGCGCCGACTTCGAAGCCCTGTGGGAGTCGGGCACCGTCGGCGAGCACCAGGCCGCCCGCAAGACCGTCGACCACCCCTACGTGGGCACACTGACCCTGGACTGCGACATCCTCAGCGTCGCCGGCAGCGATCTGCGCATCGTGGTCTACTCCACCCAGCCCGGCACCGAGGACGCCGAGCGCCTGGCGCTCCTGAACGTCATCGGAACGCAGACCCTCGTCGGGTATGGGGCGAACCCCTGTCGGGACGACAGGATGTGAACCTGCGCGCCCTTGACCCCAGCGTTCGAGCGGGCGCCCCACCCATGTTCATCAATTCGAAGTCAGCAAGCAGGTCAGGGGCTTTCCCGTCCAGCCTCCGTGACGCTTGAGACCGCCTCGTCCCACCCAGGCCGTGAGAGGCAGCGCACCACCGGGATACTCGGCGCGAGGCTCCAGCACCCTCATGATCAGGACACGGACGCCGAGCAGGAGCCGGTCCTGCTCGGCGCGGTGAGCGCCGTCGCGTACGAGACGGAATACCAGGAATCCGCCCGGATCGCCTCCGCGAGCAGCTGCCGGCCCGCCCCCGTCGGGCCACTGCGGCGCGCGAGCAGCGCGAGCGTCCGGGCCCGGTAGAGGCCCTTGGTGATGGTACGGGCAAGCTCGTGGGCCCGCTGCCGCTGCCCGGCTGCGGCGAACGCGTCGACCACCTCGACCAGGGTCGCGTCCGGCAGGCGGCGGTGCGGTCGGAGACGGAGAGTTTGGCGAAGGCTCGGAGGAGGTGGGTCTTGACGGTGTTTTCGCCGATGTGGAGGAGGCGGCCGATCTCGGCGTTGGCGTGGCCCTGGGAGACGAGGGCGAGGACTTGCAGTTCGCGTTGGGAGAGTTGGGGGCGTTCGGGTTCGCCGCCGCGCGGGCGGGAGACGAGGGCGGCGGCAACGGTGGGGGCGGCGCCGACGACTTCCAGGCCGGGCTGGGCGTCGAGCATGCCGCGATGGTCAGCGAGGACCCGGTGACGGCGGCGGTGATCAGCAGGGAGTGCAGGAGTTCGGCCATCTCGTTCCACCACCGGAGGGTCCAGCCGAGCGCCGGCGCGAAGTTGTGGACGAGCAGGAAGCCGACGGCCCACGGGCGGGACAGCAGGAAGTACGACAGGGGCGCGAGCGCCACCTTGCCGAGCACCTCCGCCTCGCCCGCGTCGCGCCGGATGTCGAGGCCGAGGCCGTCGGCGGCGGTGTGCTTCCCGTGCGTCTTGCGCAGGCCCGGACCTGTACTGCTGTTTCTTCCATGCCATCGGCCTGGCGGCGGTGCGACCGGCGGGTCGGGCCGGTGTCCACCGGTCGGTGGACAGGGGTCGGTGGACAGGGACCGGTGGACAGGGCCCCCGAAACTCGCGGGCTCGTGGGCACGACTGGGGGCGCTAGGGGGCCGATCGGGGGGTGGCGGGCACCTAGGGTCGGCGTTCGAACGCCTGTCGAGGCGTTGCGGTCAAGAGGGTCACGACGGTGGAGAGGCGGAGGACTTCATGGGGGCGAGCGGGTCCTGGGCGGTCCGGTCCGAGGGCGCGGCGGATGCGGTCGTGCTCGCCGTCGACTTTCCCGGCACGGGGCGGCGCGAGGCGGGGTTCACGGACCTGGCCGAGCGGCTGGACATCCCGTACGCGCTGTGGGAGACGCTGCCGCCGCCGCTGGCCTCCGGCACCACCCTGACCGGCGCCCAGTGGGTCGACCGCTGGCTGGACGGGGTCCGCGCGAGCGGGCGGCCGGTCCGCGCGGTCATGGGGTTCTGCGCCGCCAGCCCGTACGCGGCAGTCCTGGCGCACCGCATCGGGGAGATCCAGGACGAGACGCCGGCCACCGTGTTCTTCGACCCGGACATCCCTCAGGAGTTCTTCCTGTACTGGCAGTACCAGCAGATCATGGAGCGCTTTCTGCCGGACCTGGCGCCCGAGGAGATGGCCGCGGCGCGCAAGCGCGGCGAGCAGGCCCGCGAGGAGGCCGAGTCCATCACCGAACTGGGCACCCGGCTCAGCGAGCTCTTCCGGGAGTACGGCGAGCCCGCGTGCCGCCGGGCCGGGCTGGACGACGAGCACACGGCGGAGTTCCTCGGCGGGTTCACCACCTACGTCTCCTTCGTGTGCGGCTCCAGCGAGGTCGCGGCCGAGGACATCACCGCGCTGGTGGGCATGTGGTCCGCCGCGACGGCCGTGACCTCCTCGACCAACAGCGAGTCGGGGCGGCTGGTCGGCACGGAGGTCCCGTTCCCCGGCATCGCGCACGTCGACCTGATGGCCAGCCCCGAGGTGGCCGCCGCCGTCTCCGGCCTGCTGCGGTGACCGCTGCCCCCGACCGGGACAACCAGGACAGCCAGGACGACAAGGACGACAAGGACGACCCCGTGGCGAACGCACCCGGCCCGACCCTCCCGCACGCGCTGACCGGCCCGGTGCGCCCGGTGCCCGCCACGCTCCTGCCGGACCTCCTCCACGCCACCGCCCTGGAACGGCCCGGGGCGAGGGCCCTGGTCGCCGCCGACGCGACCCTCACCTTCGGCGAACTGCACGGCCGGGTCCAGCAGCTGGCCCGCCACCTGCTGGCGCGCGGGGTCGGGGCGGAGGACCTGGTCGCCGTCCTGCTGCCGCGCACGGCCGATGCGGTGGTCGCCCTGCTCGCCGTGCTCACCGCCGGCGCCACCTACGTGCCGGTGGACAGCGGCTATCCGGCGCAGCGCATCACGGCCATGCTCGCCGACGCGCGCCCACGCCTGCTGCTCACCACCCGGGACCTCGCCGCCCGGCTCGCCCCGGACGTCCCCGCGCTGCACCTGGACGACCCGGCGACGGCCGAGGCGACGGCCGGCCACTCCACCGCGCCGGTACGGGACTTGGAGCGCGGCCGCCCGCTGGGGCCGCAGGACGCCGCGTACGTGCTGTTCACCTCCGGCTCGACCGGCCGCCCCAAGGGCGTGGTCGTCGAGCACCACTCCCTGGGCAACCTGATCGCCTCCCACCGCGAGCTGTTCTTCGGCCCGGCGACCGCCCACTGCGGCCAGGAGCGGCTGCGCGTCGCGCACACCGCCGCGCAGTCCTTCGACGCGGCCTGGGACCCGGTGCTCTGGCTGGTCGAGGGCCACGAGCTGCACCTGATCGACGAGCCCACCCGGCGGGATCCGGCCCTGCTGGTCCCGTACCTCGCCGAGCACCGCGTCGACGTGGTCGAGACCACCCCGGCCTTCGCCGAACTCCTCGACCGCGGCGGCCTGTTCGACGAGGCACGGGGCCACCGGCTCGGGGTGCTGGCCCTCGGCGGCGAGGCGATCGGCTCCGCCCAGTGGGACCGGCTGCGGGCCCTGCCGCACCTGCTCGCGCTCAACCTGTACGGGCCGAGCGAGTGCACCGTCGACGCGTTCCTCGCGCCGCTGTCCGCCCACCCGGCGCCCACGCTCGGGCGGCCCGTCGCCAACACCGTCGCCTACGTCCTGGACGACCACGGGCGGCCCTGCCCGCCCGGGGCGACCGGGGAGCTGTACCTCGCCGGCGCCGGGGTGGCCCGCGGCTACCTGCACCGCCCCGACCTGACGGCGGAACGCTTCGTCGAGGACCCGTGGCAGCCGGAGGGCGGGCGGATGTACCGCACCGGCGACCTGGTCCGGCAGGAGGCGGACGGCGCGCTCGTCTTCGTCGGGCGTGCGGACGGCCAGGTCAAGCTGCGCGGGCAGCGGCTGGAGCTCGGCGAGGTGGAGCAGGCCCTGCTGCGCCACCCCGGCGTGGCCCAGGCCGTGGCCGCGCTGCGCGAGGACGCGCCCGGGGCGCAGCACCTGGTCGGGTACGTCGTGGCCGCGCGCGGGGCGCGCTGCGAACCGGCGGAGGTGTCGGCGGTGGCCGCCGAGTCGCTGGCCCCGTACATGGTGCCGTCCGCCGTCGTGGTGCTGGACGCCCTCCCGCTGTCCCCCAACGGCAAGGTGGACCGGGAGGCGCTGCCGCGCCCGGACTTCTCCGGGGCGGCCGGGGGGCGGGAGCCCGCGACGCCGACGGAGAAGCTGCTCGGCCGGCTGGTCTCGGAGGTGCTGGCCGTCGGCTCCCTCGGTGTGGAGGACGACTTCTTCCAGCTGGGCGGGAACAGCCTGAGCGCGATCCGCCTGATCGCCGCCGCCCGTGAGGAGGGGCTTGTGCTGCGGCTGCGGGACGTCTTCGAGCACCGCACCGTCGAGGCGCTGGCCGCCCTGGTCGACGGGATCTGACCGGAGGGCAGGCGCCCTTGGGTGCGCGCCCTCGGTTCCACAAGCCGATCGGGCGGGTGGTGTCCGGCCCCGGACTCCACCCGCCCGATCATTTGCCGTCTCTCCGCCGCCGTCAGGCGACGACCGGTTCCGCGACGGGCCACGGGCCGCCGGCGAGCGACTCGTACAGCCGCCCCAGCCGCAGCAGGGTGGCCTCGCCGTGCGGGCGTCCCATGAACTGCAGGCCCACCGGCGGACCGTCCGACGGCGTGCCGCAGGGCAGGGACAGCGCCGGCAGTCCGGTCAGGCTCGCCGGGTGGGCGAAGCGGGTGCTGGCGACGGGGACCACGTCCATGCCCCCGTCGGGCTGCGGCAGGAAGAACTCCCCGTGGGTGACGGGGGTGATGGCGACGGTCGGCAGGACGAACGCGTCGACGCCCTCGAACGCCTCCCGCCACCGGTTGTGCAGCAGCTGTCGGGTGCGCAGCGCGTCGATGTAGTCGCGGGCGGGGATCAGCGCCCCCTCCTCCAGCCGGTCGCGCGTCGTCGGGTGCAGCTGGGCACCCTCCTCCAGGGCCCGGCGGTGGTGAGCGCTCGCCTCCGCCGACATGATCAGCGCGGTCGCCGGGGACACCAGGTCGACCAGGGGCAGGCTCACCCGCACGATCCGGGCGCCGTGCGCGGCCAGCAGCTCCACGGCGGCGGCGACGCGCTCGGCGACCTCGGGCGCGCAGCGGGCGAACAGGGCGTCGTCCGGCACGGCGAGGGTCAGCCCGGCAGCGGAGGACTCGGCAGGCTTGCCGGCCTTCGTGGCCTCGGTTCCGGCGAGCACGTCGAAGGCGAGGGCCGCGTCCTCCACGGTGCGGGCCAGCACGCCGGGCGTGTCCAGCGACCAGGACAGCGGCGCCACCCCCTCGGCGGACAGCACGCCGTAGGTCGGCTTGAGCCCGACCACCCCGCACATGGCCGCCGGGATGCGCACCGAGCCGCCGGTGTCGGTGCCGAGCGCCAGCGGGCCCATGCCGGCCGCGACGGCCGCGGCGGCCCCGCCGCTCGACCCGCCGGCCGAACGCTCCGGGCAGCGCGGGTTGCGGGTGCCGGGGGTGGTGGTGCCGAAGGCGAACTCGTCCATCTCGGTCTTGCCGAGCACGATGGCCCCGGCCTCGCGCAGCCGGGCGACCACGGCCGCGTCGGCGGCCGCCGGCTCGCCGCCGGCCTGGCGGAGCACGGCGGACCCGGCCCAGGTCGGGGTGCCGGCCACGTCGAAGAGGTCCTTGACCGAGACGGGGATCCCGTCCAGCGGGCCGCGCGGGCCGTTCCGGGCGATGCGCTTCTCGGCCTGCTCGGCCTCGTCGAACGCGGTCTCCTCCAGGACGACGGAGTACGCGCCGACGACCGGGTCGGCCGCGCGGATCCGGTCGAGGATCTGCCGGGTCAGGTCGACGGGGCTCAGGCTGCCGTCGGCGATCCGGGCCGCCGCCTGGGCGCCGGTCAGCCGGTACGCAGGCACCTCGGTACCGGTGGGGGCAAGGGTGTCGGTCATCGTCTCACTCCCATTCCAGGCGGAAGGCGGGCTGCAGGCGCTGCCGGCCCAGGTCGAGTGCCTCCAGGGCGAGGCCGGCACCGTTCAGCCGGCCGCGCCGGGCGTCGAGGTCCGCCCACCGCTCCCGGGCCACGGTGACCCGGGCCGCCTCCGTGAGCACACCCACGGCGGACGGATCGGCGCCCCCCGCGGGACCGGGCGCCCCGGTCCCCCTGCTCTGCGTCGTGTTCGCCAATTCACTTTCCCGTCGTCAAGGCCGAGCCTGGCCGGGTCAATTACCTCCGGATACCCCCGGATACCCCCGGAAATTAGCAAGCCCCCAGGCCGCCCGAGTAGATCGGCGGGCGGAATACCTGGTCCGCTCCCCCACAATTCCGGTAGGAGGCTTTTCCTCAGGGGCCGCTAGGGGGATCATAGGGGGCCCTCGGATCCGTACTCTGCGAAAAGTGACGACACGTGCAGCGAGTATGGACTCCAGCACGCCGAATCGGGCGGCGAGCACCGAACGGCAGCAGCCCGGGCCGCGCTGGGGTCAGCGGACGACGAGCCTTCTCGCCGAATCCGCTTATGTAACCGACAAGGGTTCCGACGTGGCCACGCGGGACTTCGCCGGCTGGCTGGCCGACCGGGGGCGCGACCACGCCTTCGCCGTCCACCGCATCGACTTCGCCGATCTGCGGGGCTGGCACTTCCACGAGAAGTCCGGAAACCTGGTCCATGAATCCGGAAAATTCTTCACCGTGGAAGGCCTCCACGTCCGCACCTCGGCCGGCCTGTTCCCCGAGTGGTACCAGCCGATCATCCGGCAGCCCGAGGTCGGCATTCTCGGAATTCTTGCCAAGGAAATCGACGGGGTCCTGCACTTTCTGATGCAGGCGAAAATGGAGCCGGGCAATCCGAACCTGCTCCAGCTTTCTCCCACCGTGCAGGCGACCCGCAGCAACTACACCCGGGTGCACCGGGGCGCGCCCGTGCGCTACATCGAGTACTTCACCCGGCCCACCCGGGGCCAGGTGATCGCCGACGTCCTGCAGTCCGAGCACGGCGCGTGGTTCTACCGCAAGCACAACCGCAACATGATCGTCGAGACCCACGACGACGTACCGCCGCACCCGGACTTCTGCTGGCTGACCCTCGGCCAGCTCCACGAACTGCTCCAGCAGGACAACGTCGTCAACATGGACGCGCGCACCGTCCTGTCCAGCCTCCCCGCCTCGGCGGATGAGCACGACAGCGGCCTGGCCCTCTCCCCCGACACCGACGTGCTCAGCTGGCTGACCGAACACCGCTCCACCCACGACTGGACGATCGAGCCGGTGCCGCTCGCCGGCCTGCCCGGCTGGAAGCGCACACCGCGCGAGATCACCCGCGAGGACGGCCACTTCTTCGACGTCATCGCGGTGGCCGTGGAGGCCGGCAGCCGGGAGGTCTCCAGCTGGACCCAGCCCCTCATCGAGCAGCACCGCGTCGGCGTGACCGCCTTCCTCGTCCACGAGTTCGACGGCGTGCCGCACGTGCTGGCCCACGCCCGCATTGAGGGCGGCCTGCCCGGCGTGGTCGAGGTGGCGCCCACCGTCCAGTGCGTGCCGGAGAACCACCCGACGGAGAAGCAGCCGCGCTACCTCAACCAGGTGCTGTCCGCGCCGGCGTCCCGGGTCCTCTACGACACCGTCCACTCCGAGGAGGGCGGCCGCTTCCACCACACGGTCAGCCGCTACCTGCTCGTGGAGGCCGACGAGTCGCTGGTCTCCGAGCAGCCGCCGCCGGAGTACGCCTGGCTGAGCGTGCGCCAGCTGGAACGGCTCACCGGCACCGGGCTCTCCGTCAACGTCCAGGCACGCACCCTGCTGGTCTGCCTGCGCTCCGTCACCAAGACCTCGTGACCGGTCCGGTTCCCCCGGCCGCCGCCCCGCTGCGCGTCGGCGTGCTCGGTGCGGCGGCCATCGCCCGCCGTCGGATGCTGCCGGCGTTCGCCGCCGTACCGCAGACCCGGATCACCGCCGTCGCCACCCGCGCACCGGGCGGCGCCGACGACCTCGCCGCCGAGTACGGCTGCGCGAGCGTCACCGGGTACGAGTCGCTGCTCGCCCGGTCCGACGTCGACGCCGTGTACATCCCGACCCCCGCCTCGCTGCACGCCCCCTGGGCGCTGCGCGCGCTGCGGGCCGGGAAGCACGTACTGGTCGAGAAGCCCCTGACCGACGACCCCGGGGAGGCCGCGCGGCTCACCGAGCTGGCCGCCGCCCGGTCGCTGGTCCTGATGGAAAACGTCATGTTCGTCCACCACGGGGTGCACGCCCGGATCGCCGACCTGGTCGCCTCCGGCACGATCGGTGAACTGCGCCACTTCCAGGCCACGTTCAGCGTCCCCGAACCGCCGGACGAGGACATCCGCCACCACCCCGACCTGGGCGGCGGCGCCCTCGCGGACGTCGGCGTCTACCCGCTGCGGGCGGCCGCCCACTTCCTCGGCGCGGGACTGCGGGTCGCGGGCGCCACCCTGGTGGACAATCCTCGACACGGGGTCGACGTCTCCGGTTCGGTCCTGCTGCGCACCCCGCCGACGGCCCCCCGGCCCGTCACCGCGACGCTCAACTTCGGCATGCGGCACGCCTACGGGGCCTTCTACGAGCTGTGGGGCAGCCACGGGTGGATCCGGCTCGACCGGGCCTTCACCCCGCCCGCCGACCACGAGCCGCTCGTCCGGGTGCGGACCGACCGCGAGCAGGTGCTCCGGCTGCCCGCCGAGGACCAGGTCACCGCGACGGTACGGGCGTTCGCGGCTGCCGCGCTCGGCGGGGAGAGCGGCAGCCGGGGCGAGGGCGGGGGCGAGACGGCGCCCGGTGGCGCGCGGTGGGCGGTGGAGCTGGCCCGGCTGCTTGCCGAGGTGCGGGCGGCGGCAAGGTAGCGGCCGTTCGTTTTGCCGTGGCTGTGACGAGGCCGGGCCGGTTCCCCTGGTGGGGAGGCCGGCCCGGCCTCGTCGTTTCGGAGCTCGTCAGCTCGTCAGCTCGTCAGAGCGAGAGGTGCTTCCGGATCACCTGGAGCACGTCCTGCGGGCGGTCGTTCAGGTAGAAGTGCCCGCCCGGGAAGACGTGCAGATCGCTGGGCCCCTCGGTGTGCCCCTCCCACGCCCGGGCCTCCTCCACCGTCGCCATCGGGTCGGCGTCGCCGGTCAGCACGGTGACCGGGCAGCTCAGCCGGTCGAGGGGGCGCACCCGGTAGGTCTCGACCGCCTTGTAGTCGCCCCGGATCGCGGGCAGCACGAGCTGCACCAGTTCCTCGTCCTCGAAGACCCGGTCGTCGGTCCCGCTCAACCGGCGTACGTTCTCAATCAGTTCGGCGTCGGGGCGCAGGTGCACGTCATCCTCCGGCCGGACCAGCGAGGGCGCGCGCCGGCCCGACACGAACAGCCGCACCGGGCCGCGCCCCGCCGCCTCCAGCCGCAGCGCCACCTCGTACCCGACCAGCGCCCCCATGCTGTGCCCGAACAGCGCGAGCGGACGGTCGTCGCCGTCCGACACCGCCTCGGCGATCCGGTCGGCCAACTCCCTGAGGTCGCCCAGAGGTTCCTCGGCCCTGCGGTCCTGGCGCCCCGGGTACTGGACGGCCAGGACGTCCGCCCCGGGTGCGAGGGCCCGGGCCACGGGGATGAAGTAGCTGGCCGCCCCTCCCGCGTGCGGCAGGCACAGCAGCCGAACGCCCGCCTCGGGGGCCGGCTGGTAGCGGCGGATCCAGACACCGGCGTCCACTGCGGAGGTCATCGGTACTCCCACTTCCTGTCGTGTTGCTGCTTCTTGCTGCTTCTTGCTGCTTCTTGCTGCTTCGGCGGGTGCCGCCGGCGCGAATGCACCGGCGGCACCCGGGTGTTGCGCGTTGTTCGAACCGTAGCGCGGACGCCGGTCGGACCCGGTCAGAGCACGGTGAATTCCTGGGCGAGGTACTCGGCGAGCTCCGCCGAGTGCAGGTAGTCGTAGACGGTGGTGTCGGGCACCTGCAGCCCGGTGATGGCGGCGAGACGGCGGCTGAACTCCAGCGCGGTGAGCGAGGCGAAGCCGAGATCCATGAAGTCGCCGTCCACGGCGACCGCCTCGGCTCCCGCGTACCCCAGCACCACCGCGACCTGACCGCGCACCAGCTCCACCAGGGTCTCCAGCCGCTCCTCCGCCGAGAGCTCGGCCAGCACGCGCCGCAGCGACTCCGGCCCGTCGATGCCCGCCAGGAGCCCGCCTCCTCCGGCCGTGCCGCCCGCCCCCGCCGGGCCGGCCGCGGCGAGCGCCGCCCGCGCCTCGGGGATCCCGTCCAGCAGGCGGCCGAGGGCGCCGGCCCGGGCGGTGGCGAACTCCGCCCAGTCCAGGTCCGTGACGACCAGCAGGCCGTCCGCCCGTTCGAGGGCCCGGTCCAGGACGGCGAGGTCGAGGGCCTCCGGGTCGGCGGCGATCATGCGCACCGGCGCGGACGCGGCCGTCCGGGCACGGACGGTCGCCTCCCACCAGCCCGCGAGGGCGGTGCTGCCTCCGTTGCCCGTACCGCTCGTACCGCTCCTACCGCCGACCAGGTCGGTCACCGGGAGGACGAGGAAGAGGGCGACCGGCTCGGTTCCTTCGACCCCGTCGGCAAGGGCCGTCAGGGCGGACTGGACGGGCAGTTCGGCGCTCAGCAGTTCGTCCAGCGACTTCTCCAGCGGGCCGTCGGCCGCCGTCACCCGAGGGGCGTGGATCACGGCCGAGAGGCGGCGGCCGGCGGGAAGGGCCCCGGCCAGCCGGGCCGGCGCTTCCCGGTCCGCCACGTCGCACACGATCTGGCTGATCCCCGCCTCCGGCGTCCCCGCCGGGGCCGGGTCGTCCGGTGCGGTCGCCACCAGCACCTGCGCCGCGCCGGCGGCCAGCAGGCGGCGGGCCACACGGTCGCGCCAGCTCTCCGTACCACCGCTGACCAGGAGCGCACCGCTCAGGGCCGACGGCAGACCTGCGGTGGTTCCGGCACCGGGGCCGGCCGGCAGCAGGCGACGCGCGAACATGCCCGCGTCGCGCAGCGCCAGCTCGCTCTCCTCGGACTGGGCCAGCGCCTCGACCAGCCGCCGCAGCACACGGTCGGTGCACCGCGCCGGCACATCGACCACGCCACCCCCAAGGCCGTCACCGGCCTGCCCCGGCACCCGGCCGAGGCCCCAGACCACGGCCTGCCCGGGGTCCGTCACCCGGTCCAGGCCTCCGCCCGTCGAGACGGCCCCCGAAGTCAGCGACCACACCGGCACGGACAGGCCGGCCTCGGACAGCGCGCGCAGCAGCGAGAGCGTCGCGGCAGCCGGCTGCCGGGGCCCGACCGCTTCCTCCGACGACGCCGGGATCGGCAGCAGCGACAGCACACCGGCGGCCTCCACACCGTCCTCCGTCAGCGCCGACAGCTGAGCGCCGAGGCCGTCGTCCACGGACTGCGTGGCAGTCAGGACCCGTACGTCCGCACCGCCGGCGGTGAGAGCGGCGCCGACGCGTGCCGCCAGAGCGTCCCCACCCGCGCCGTCGCCGAGGTGCTCGGGTACGGCCAGCAGCCAGGTGCCGTGCAGGCGCGGCCCGGCACCGTCCGGGCGAGGGGCCACGGCCGTCCAGTCGATGCGAAAGTGCGGGGCGGGGACGTCCGCCTGCCGCCGGCCCAGCCAGGAGGCCAGGACCGGCAGCGCGGCCTCGACGGCCGCCCGGTCCTGCGCCGCATCGAGACCCAGCAGCGTTGCCAGCGAGCCCATGTCCGACTCGGCGACGGCCGCCCAGAAGCGCGCGTCGGTGTCGGCGTCACGGTCGGGGCGCGGGCCGGAGGCGGCGTCGGCGGCCTGGTCCTGCTGCTCGTCCCGCCGCTGGTCCTGGCGCTGGTCCTGGCCGAGCCAGTAGCGCTCGTGCTGGAAGGCGTACGTCGGCAGCTCGACCCGCCGGCCACCGGCCAGCAGCGCCTGCCAGTCCACGGAACCGCCGGACGCGAACACCGCACCGACGGCCTCCACCACCGAACGCGCCTCCGGCCCGCGCAGGGCCGGGATCCCGGCCACCTCCGCGCCCAGGGCCCGACCCGCCAGAGCGGTCAGGACCCCGCCGGGGCCGACCTCCACGAAGCGGCGGGCTCCCAGAGCGTGCAGCGCCCGCAGGCCGTCGGCGAAGCGTACGGTCTCGCGGACGTGCCGAACCCAGTACGCCGGGTCAGCGATCTCCGCACCTATCGAGGCACCGGTGACGGTGGACACGAACGGGATCCGGGGTTCGGCGAAGGTCAGCCCTTCCACGAGCGTGCGGAACTCGTCCAGCATCGGTTCCATCAGGGGGGAATGGAAGGCGTGGCTGACCTGGAGCCGCTTGGTCCTCGCGCCTCGCTCCGCCAGGGCGGCGGCGATCTCGCCGACGGCGTCGTGCGCGCCGGAGAGGACCACCGAGGTGGGGCCGTTGACCGCCGCGAGGCCGACCTCCAGCTCCCGGCCTTCGAGCAGCGGAAGGATCTCCTCCTCGGAGACCTCGACCGCCACCATCGCACCACCCGAGGGCAGTTGCTGCATGAGACGGCCGCGTGCCGCGACCAGTGCGGCGGCGTCCGCCAGGGACAGCACGCCTGCAACGTGCGCTGCGGCGATCTCGCCGACCGAATGCCCGGCCAGCACGTCCGGCTTGACTCCCCAAGACTCCAGCAGCCGGAACAGTGCCACCTCCAGCGCGAACAGGGCCGGCTGCGTGAACTCCGTACGGTCCAGTGCCTCCGCATCCTCGCCCCACATCACCTCGCGCAGCGGGCGGCTGAGCTGCGGATCCAGCGCGACACAAACCTCGTCCAGCGAGTCCGCGAACACCGGGAAAGCCTCGGCGAGTTCACGTCCCATGCCCAGACGCTGGGCACCCTGACCCGTGAACAGGAACGCGGTCCGGCCGCCCTTCGCGCTGCTCTTCTCGGTCAACGAGCCGAGAGCGGCAAGCAGTTCGTCACGGTCCGACCCGACGACGACGGCCCGGTGCTCAAGCGCACCACGCGTCGTCGCCAGCGAGAACGCCACATCCAGCGGCTTCACCTCCGGACGCTCCGCGACGAACGACCGCAGCCGCTCGGCCTGCGCCGTCAGCGCGTTCTCGGACGCGGCCGACAGCACCCAGGGCACGAAGCCTTCGCGGGGCTCGGGAGCCCGGTCCGCCACTACGGCCGCAGGGGCCTGCTCGATGATGACGTGGGCGTTGGTGCCGCTGAACCCGAAGGAGGAGACGGCGGCACGGCGCGGCTCGGCGGTGTCGGGCCAGGCCTGCTCCTCGGTGAGCAGGCGGACGTGTCCCTCCGTCCAGTCGATGTGCGGGGACGGCTCGTCCGCGTGCAGGGTGCGCGGCAGCACGCCGGCCTGCATCGCCATCACCATCTTGATCACGCCGCCCACGCCGGCGGCGGCCTGGGAGTGGCCGATGTTCGACTTCAACGAGCCTAGCCAGAGCGGCTGTTCGGCGGTTCGGGCCTGTCCGTAGGTCGCGAGCAGGGCCTGTGCCTCGATCGGGTCACCCAGGTTCGTCCCGGTTCCGTGAGCCTCCACCGCATCCACCTGGCCGGCCTCCAGCCCGGCCGAAGCCAGCGCCTGCCGGATCACCCGCTGCTGCGACGGGCCGTTCGGGGCCGTCAGGCCATTCGAGGCGCCGTCCTGGTTCACCGCGCTGCCACGCACCACCGCCAGCACCGGATGCCCGAGCCGGCGCGCGTCCGACAGCCGCTCCACCAGCAGCATGCCCACACCCTCGGACCAGCCGGTGCCGTCGGCACCCGCGCCGAAAGCCCTGCACCGACCGTCGGGCGAAAGGCCGCGCTGGCGGCTGAAGTTGACGAAGGCGCCCGGAGTGGACATGACGGTGACGCCGCCGGCGAGTGCCAGGTCGCACTCGCCCGCGCGCAGGGCCTGCGCCGCCAGGTGCAGGGCCACCAGTGAGGAGGAGCAGGCGGTGTCGACGGTGACGGCGGGGCCTTCCAGGCCGAAGGTGTACGACAGGCGTCCCGTCAGGACGCTGGCCGCCGTACCGGTGCCCATCAGGCCTTCCATGTCCCCTGGCACTTCACGCAGTTGCGAGGCGTAGTCGTGGTACATCACACCCGCGAACACCCCGGTCCGGCTGCCCCGGAGCGAGGCCGGGTCAACCCCTGCCCGCTCGAACGCCTCCCAGGACGTCTCCAGCAGCAGCCGCTGCTGCGGATCCATCGCCAGCGCCTCACGCGGCGAAATACCGAAGAACCCAGCGTCGAACTCGGCTGCGCCGTACAGGAATCCACCCTCGCGCGAGTACGTCGTCCCCGGGTGATCCGGGTCCGGGTGGAACACGTTCTCCAGATCCCAGCCACGGTCCACCGGGAAGCCGGACACGGCGTCCCCGCCGGACAGGACCAGGTCCCACAGGCCCTCCGGCGACGACACGTCACCCGGGTACCGGCAGCTCATGCCCACGATCACGACCGGATCGTCGCCGTTGCCGATGGCCGGCCGACGCGCGACGGCGCTTTCCGCTGCTTGCTCCGGCTCACCGGCGACCTGCGACTCGACGAACTCCGCCAGTGCGACCGAGGTCGGGTAGTCGAACACCAGAGTCGCCGGCAGGCGCAAGCCAGTCGCGGCAGTCAACCGGTTGCGCAGCTCCACCGCCATCAGCGAGTCGAAGCCCAGGTCGCGGAACGACTTCTCCTCGTCGATCGCATCCGCCGAGGCGTGCCCGAGCACCGCCGCGACCACCGAGCGCACCAGTTCCAGCAGATGAGCCGCGCGCTCCGGCGCGTCCAACCCGGCGAGCACACGCGCCAGTTCGGTGCCCGTCACAGCGCCCCGCCCCTCGCCTGCGGCGGCCCTGCGGCGCGCGCGGGTCGGCAGCAGGCTCCGGAGAATCGGCGGCGTCTGCGCGTCGTCGGCGAGGGTTCGGAGGGCGGGGAGGTTGAGGCCGATGGGCAGGAGGAGCCCGTCGTGGGTGGTGTAGGTGAGGGCCTGGTCGAGGAGGGCCAGGCCTTCGTCGTTCGTGAGGGCGACGGCGCCGGAGCGGGCGAGCCGCTGCACGTCGGTGTCGGCCAGGG
>NZ_JBVHHY010000049.1:0-33464 GCF_055560835.1 Kitasatospora sp. NPDC023120
ACGATCGCTCGCGACCTCATCCTCTGGTTGGCCGCCCGAGACTTCCCCGGGCGGCCAACCAGGAACACCTTCAACGCCTTCTAAAACACGGCCTAGGCCCTGGCCGGCGGTGAGAGTGAACTCGGCGGCGTACGGGGAGCCGGGCGGCGCCATAGCGTCCATCGCCTCCAGGGCGCGGTCGAGGGCGGCGTCCTGGCCGGGGGCGGGGGTCCAGGTGTCGTTGCCGTCGCGGCTGTAGCGGGTGAGGAGCTGGCCGTCGACGACGGCGAATGCGGGGCCGGTGGTCTGGTCGGTGGATCCGTTGACGCTGGCGGTGCGGGTGAGGACTCCGGAGCCCATGAGCGTCTCGGCGGCCTGCGGGTCCTCTCCGACGAGGGCCCAGAACGCAGCGGTGGAGTTGAACAGGGTGGAGAGGCCGCCCTGGGCGGCGGGGCGGGCGCACAGCAGCACGGAGGTGCGCACGGTGCCGATTGGCTGGAGCAGGCCGTCGACGTGCAGGCCCTGCCCGTTGGCGGAGACAGCCGGGTGGGCGACGCCGTCGGCGGTGGCGGTCAGGGTGGAGACTCCGCTGCTGGCGACGGTGACGGCGCCGGGCCGGCGGTAGATCGGAGGGACGAAGGGGTCGCCGAGGCCGAGCCGGTCGGCGAGAGCGGTCAGGTTCTGCTCCGTCGGCTCCTCGGTCACGTCGATGACGGCGAAACCGGCCCGCTGGACGCGGCGGGCCAGCAGCGCCGCCTCGCTCCGGGTGAGCTGGTAGGAGCCGAAGTGAAGCGGCTCGGGCAGGTCGGTGGGGAAAGCGGGCAGACCGGGCCGGCCAGCGGAGGCGGCGGCGGCGAGGAAGGCGTCCAACTGGCCGGACGCGAAGGCGACAGGGCTCACGGTGTTCTCCGATTCGATCTGGTGGGACAGGGTCAGACGAGCTGGAGCGGGGAGTGCGCGAGGGCGGGCCTGCGGGCAAGGATCTGCGCCACCGCCTCGTCGCGCCGACGCCGGTCGGCCCAGGCCGCGGGGCGGCCGTCGATGAGGGCGCGCAGCAGGGGGCCGGTGTTGGCCTCGATCCGATGCAGGGGGCGCTCGCGTTCGATCGCGTGCAGGCAGGCGGTCAGCTGGTGGTCGTCGCGGGTCAGCGCGGCCATGGCGTCGGCGACCTGCCGCACGTCGTGGTTGTCGACGGCCAGGCCGATTCCCAGGCGGCGCATCCAGTCGCCGGACGCGCCGTGGGAGTCCACGACGACCGGGGTGCGGTAGAGCAGGGCGTCGCGCAGCCGCAGCCGGTGGCACAGCTCGTTCTCGACGCCGGGTCGGCCGAGGCAGATCAGGGCGCGGGTGGCGAGCATCAGGGAGTCGCGGTCGCTGTGGCGCAGCGGGCCGGGGTGCAGCAGCACGAGGT
This sequence comes from Kitasatospora sp. NPDC023120, assembly GCF_055560835.1. Lineage (NCBI taxonomy): Bacteria > Bacillati > Actinomycetota > Actinomycetes > Kitasatosporales > Streptomycetaceae > Kitasatospora > Kitasatospora sp. NPDC023120. The sequence continues at coordinate 1,391 of NZ_JBVHHY010000049.1, forward strand.
CCTGGAGGCCGTACTCCTCGATGGCGCGGTGCAGGCGGGCGGCCTCCAGGATCTGCTGATCGGGCGGGGGCGCGTAGAGGAAGCGGGTGCGCACGGGCATGCCCTCGTCGCGCAGCAGGGTGGTCGCCGCGCAGACGGCCTGGGTGTCGTAGAAGTCCCAGATCCCGCCGGACCAGCAGAACTCGACCGGCTGTGCGGTGATCGGGGTGGTGGCCAGGGCGGCGTCGGCGCGGGCGCCGAATCCGATGGGAAGGAGGGAGACGAGGTGGTCCAGGGTCCGGGAGCGGGCGTGCTCGACGGGGGTGAGGCGCCCGAGGGCGGCCAGCGTCGCGTACAGGCCGGCGCGTTCCACGTCGGAGCGGGCCACGAGGTGGTCCGCGGTGACGACCTGCAACAGGTACTGGTCCATCACCTCCTGGTAGGCGGCGGCGGGGTCGGGGGCGTTGCGCAGCCGGTCGTAGTCGAGCTGCTCGACCGGGACGCCGGTCTCGGCGATCAGCAGGCGGCTGGTGGTGTGGGCGTGGAGGATGACGCGGGTGTCGGCCTCGGCGCCGGTCATGACGGCGTCGCTGGTCTCGACGAGGGTGCGCCAGGTGTCCTCGTCGAAGACGGTGACCCGCACGCGGTCGCTCCTCCAGGTGGTGTCGGAGCCGGGCGGGCAGACGAGGTCGACGTCGATGCCGGCGTCGGCGAGCGCGCAGGCGAGCTCCCAGAAGCGCAGGCCGATCCCGCCGATGTTGTCGCCCACGGTGTACGGGCCGGTGAAGGCGGTCAGTCGCACGGTGCGGTGTCCTTCCAGTGGCGGGAGAAGGCGGTCCAGGTTCCGAGGTCGGTGAATGGCGGGCAGTCGATGACCGGGGCGCCGGCCAGGGGGCCGGTGCGGAAGTCGTACTCGGTCAGGCGATGCTCGGCGGCGGCGTGCATCTGCTCCAGCACCTGGCGGGCGGAGGCCGGCTGGAAGCCGAAGCCGAACCAGACCCGGTCGAACCCGGCGGTGGAGTCGGGGCCGGGCTTGTCGGCCAGGGCGGTCAGCCGCCGCAGGCCGCCGGCGCCCGGTTCGGTGGCCAGTGCCCCGTCGACGGCGATCCGCCGGGGGTCGTCCTCGGGTGCGGCGAGGAAGCACGCCGGGCTGTCGGCCAGCGCCGCGAGGGCGCAGTCCAGCAAGCCCGGCGCGGGGTCGGCGAGCACCTGGTCGGGCAGCAGCACCAGCACCGGGCCCGGGCACCAGGGCAGAGCCGAGCGGATCGCCCCGGCCAGCTCCGGCAGCGCCGGATCCTGCTCGACCACAGCGACCGGTGCGACGCTGCGCTCGCGCACGTACCGGGCGGTGGCCTCGCGGCCGGGCGCGGTGACCAGCAACAGCCGGACGTCGGCGGCGGTCTCCCTGACGAGGCGCAGCACGGAGTCGATCGCCACCAGGCCGGGTCCGGCGGGGAGCAGCTCTTTGGGGAAGGGCAGGCCGAGGCGGCTGCCCTTCCCGGCGCAGGGCAGGACGACGGCGGGGTGCGCGCTCACCGGTGCTCGTCCAGGGCGAGGGCGGCGCGCTTCAGGGAGTCGGCGATCCGCTCGGCCTGTTCCTCGCTGAGGACCAGGGGCGGGGCGAGGGTGACGGCCGCGCCTTGCAGGCGGGCCAGCACCCCGTCGTCGTGCATCGCGGTGTCGACCTGGGCCGCCTGCTCCGGGGTGTCGAACTCGACGGCAAGCAACAGCCCGACCCCGCGCACGTCGTGCACCGTGGGCAGCTCACGCAGCTTGGTCAGCCGCTCCAGCAGCAGCGCCCCGGTGCGGGCGGCGCGCGCGACCAGATCCTCGCGCTCGACGGCGTCCAGAACGGCCAGCGTCCCGGCGCAGGCGGTGGCGTGGCCGCCGGTGGTGAAGCCGTGCCGCAGGCCGCCCATCAGCGGGTCCGCAGAGAACGCCTCGTAGATGCTCTGGCGGACGGTGACGGAGGAGACGGTGGCGTAGGCGGCGCCCAGCCCCTTGCACAGGGTCACGATGTCCGGAGTGATGCCGTGGTGCTGGTAGCCGAACCAGGCCCCGGTGCGCCCGATGCCGGTCATCACCTCGTCCAGGACCAGCAGCACGCCGTACTCGTCGCACAGCTCGCGCACGTGGCGCAGGTAGCCGGCCGGCAGCGGCCACACCCCGGCCACGCCGAGGACCGGTTCCAGGACGATCGCGGCCACCGTCTCGGGGCCGGCTGCCAGCAGTGCCTGCTCGATCGCCTCCGGCCCGGGCACCGCGCAGGTGCGGTGCGGGCGGCGTGCCGCGCACTCCGGGCAGCGCGGCGCGGGGGCGTGGACGAAGCCGCCGGGCAGCGGCTCGTTTCCGGCCCGCGCCGCCGGGATCTGCGACATCGCGGCGGTGGCCAGCGTGGAGCCGTGGTAGCCGTCGGCCAGCGAGAGGATCGTGCGCCGGCCGGTGTCGCCGCGCAGCGCGTGGAACTGGCGGGCGACCTTCACCGCGGTCTCGTTGGCCTCGGACCCGGAGTGGCAGAAGAACGTCCGCGACAGCTCCTCCTCCCCCGTCAGGCCGGCGATCCGCCGGGCAAGCTCGATAGCGGGCACCGTCGCGGCCTGGGTCAGGGTGTAGGTCGCCAGCCGCTGGGCCTGGACGTGCATGGCATCGGCGACGTCGGAGCGGCCGTAGCCGAGCGTGGCGTTGAACATCCCGGCACGGGCATCCAAAAGGGTCCGGCCGTCCGCCGTGAACACCTCGCAGCCCCGGCCGCCGGTCACCACCATGCCCCCGCGGCCCGCCATCCCGCACGGCGACCACGAGTGCCACAGGTACTGCTCGTCGTCCGCGAGCAGGCGCGGCGGGCGGTTGCTCGGAGGCGGCGGCAGCTGCTGTTGCTGTCGGCGGAGCTGCCCCGGGTCTTCTGTGATGTGGGCATGCCAGTCCCTTCTCGGGAAGGTGAGACTGAGAGCTGAGCCGGCCGGGCTCGGATCGGCCGTGGGCCCGGCGCCCTCGCCAGGGTGGAGCGCACGGGTCTGACGGGGACTCACCGGCAGTACGGGTTTGCCGGACCGCGGTGAATCCAGGAAACGACGCCAGCGGCGCTGAAGCGATGTCAGACGGCTGGAAATTTGGATGAAGAACACGGCCTTCATTCGAATTTCCATGGCGGCGGCACTGTTGCGGAGAGTGCCCTTGTCGCTACCGTCTGGGTGTCGGCGCGGTGCTCGTGGACTCCGAGGGGGCGGTCATGGGCCAACCGAACAGCACGTTCCGTAGGCTCCGCGAGGTCGAGTGGGACATGAGCCGCAGCGAGGCCGCCGAGTTCCTCGTGCGCGAGTCGATCAAGCTCGGCGAACCGGCCCTTCTGGTAGCCAGGACGATCGCGACCTGGGAGGACGGCGACACCGCCCGGCCGCAGGCCCGGTACTGCCGTCTGCTGCACCGGGTGACCGGCCGCACGGCGGAGGAGCTCGGCTTTTCACCTCCCGGCCGCCGGGCAAGAACGAAGGCGACGCCGGACACTGACGAACAACGCATCAACGGAGACGACATGCGCCGACGCAGCATCCTCCTGGGCGCCGGGGCGGCCGTGCTCGCCGCCACCGTCCCGGACCCCGATACCTCCCGTCCAGCCCTTGGCCGCGACCACCTCGAAGGCCTCGCGCGGACCGAGCAGGAACTGTACGCCGAGGACCGCGACCACGGCTCCGCCGACCTCGCCGGGCGGGCCGCCGAAGCCCTCCACACCGCCCACACTTGGCTCGCAAACGGCAGGTACAGCGAAGACCTGGGCCGCCAGCTCCACACCGCCACCGGCATGCTCTCGGTGGCCGCTGGCTGGCTCGCCCTCGATGCCGAACGCCCTTCCGACGCCCGCTCCCTCTACACCGAGGCCTCGCCAGCGCCCGCCAGGCCGACGACCCAGGCCTGGAGGCCCACGCCTGGGCCTGCCTGTCCCTGCTCGCCCACGCCACCGGTCGGCCGCGCGAGGCCGTCACCACAGCCCAGGTGGCGCAGCGCGCGGCCGCGGGGCTCGGCTCGCCCCGCTGGCTGTCTCTGCTGGCCATGCGCGAGGCCCGCGGCTGGGCCCTCCAGGGCGACCGGTCGCTCACCGAGGAGGCGCTGGTTCGCGCGTACGGTCTCTACGCCAAGGGTCCCCGGGAGTGCGACCCGGACTGGCTCGCTTTCTTCGTGCCCGCCGAGCTGGCCGGGCTGGAGTCCCTGTGCCGGGCGGACCTCGGGCAGCACGACCGTGCCGCAGCCGGCGCCGAGCAGGCCGTGATGCTGTTCGCCGACGGCCACCCGCGCAACCGCGCCCTGTACACCGCCGACATCGCCGTCCACCACGCCCGCGCACCCAAACCGGACCTCGACGCCGCCGTCGAGGCCGGCCACCAGGCGCTGACCTACCTGCCCGACGTCCGCTCCGGGCGCCTCGTCCGCTCCCTGCGCGACATAGCCAGCACCCTGCACGCGCACCGGACGGTGCGGTGCGTCGCCCACTACCTGGACGCCTACCGTGCCGCCGTCCCCGCAGCCTGAAGGGCCACCATGAACACCCCCGACATACCGCTCGTCGTCCGGCGCTACGGCCCGAGCGACGCCGCCACCCTGCTCGACACCCTGGCCGACGTCTGGGCCGAGGCGCACGCCGGCCACGACGACGTCGCCCGCGCCGGGTTCACCCCCGAGACCCTGCGCCGCCAGATCAGCGGGCACGCGCGGCACGAGGAGTTCACCCTCGTCGCCGCGTTCGCGGCCGGGCAGATCGTCGGCTTCGGCTACGGCTTCCGCTGCTCCCCCGCCTACTGGTACGGCGAGCAGTTGCTGCCGCAGGTCACTCCCGAGGAGGCGCGCACCACGGACTCCCTCGCGGGCATTTGCGAACTCGCCGTCCGCAGCGGCTGGCAGGGGCGCGGTGTCGGGAGCCGCATCCACACCGCGCTGCTGGAGGCGCTGCGCACCGACTGGGTCTCCCTGCTCGCCATGCCCGGCGACCACCCCGCCCAGCACCTCTACCGCCGGCTCGGCTACCGCTACACCGGCCCTTATCAGCCCGGACCCGACGCCCCGGTACTCGACCTGCTGCTGCTGCGCACCAGCACCTGAGCCCGGGGCCCGGCATCAGGACGTGCCCAGGGGCAATCGGTAGCACTGCGGCACCGATGTGGGCGCGCGAGGCCGACGCCGCCCAACCGGTTCCGGCCGGGCGTGGCGTTGGACCGGCCGGGACCGGCGGGGGCGGAGGCCCGCTAGATGTGCCGGAATCCTCGTGCGGGATCGCGGGCGTTGACCATGCCGAGCATCTGGTTGACCTGGTTGCCGGGGTCTTCGATGCCGTCTATGGAGGCGTCGAACAGCATCAGGACGTCGTGGTCCAGTTTTCCGAACTTCCGCGAGTTCGCATCGCCTCTGAGCTGCGTGAATGCGTCGCGGCTATGTCCGGGACGCACCCACCTGTCAATCAGGGCTGGGAAGCGGAGGGCTTCAGCCCGTCGTTGTCGAAGTAGTCAAACTGCTTGTCCGGCAGCCCGACACCCACCCAGCCCCTCCAGTACGTCTCCTCGCCGAAGGCCCGGTAGTAGAGGTTCGGGCGGTCGGGATAGATCACGACCCCAGCGCCGTTGATGGACCCGCTCGATCGCTTGTGCGCGAGCAGATAGAGGAGGTCCTTCAGGTCGACCGCATTTTGTCGGCCAGCGACCGCCGCGGTGGAGGCAGCAACGACTAGGTCCGCCAGCTGCAGGTGTGGAACGTGATGACTCGGAGCCGTGACGATGGGGAGGACGACCTTGCCCGGTGCGATGTACCGGTGCCGTTGTCGGTGAGCGCGAGGGTGCTGGCAAGCCACTTGCCTTCCTGAGCTGAGCCACCCCCCGGCTTGTCCGCGAGCACGACCAAGCGCGCCGGTGCAGTACTCGACGAACTCCTGGCCGAGGCCGAACCCGCTCGCGGGGCTGTCGTCGGCCGCCCCCGCTCGGAGTCCGCCGGCGACCTGGCCGTCCAACGGGCTCAGCGCCGACTCGGCGTACATCCGACGTTACCTGCCTGAAGGCTGAGGGGGCGCTACGGCGGTCCTGCCGCGGTGCCGGACCGCCGAGAGCAGTTCCGCGCCGCGTGGTCCGGCAGCTGGCGGGATCCTAGATCGCGCCCGCGTCTTCCCCGTCCGTGCACAGCTCGTCCTGGTAGCCGTGCCGGAGGATCCGGTCCACCCGCCCCTGCCGAAGACGCCGGCCACGGAAACGCAGACCGCGATCGACGTGAGGACGAGAGCACAGAACCCGGGGATGAACGGATAGAAGCCGAGAGCCTTCAGCACGAGCCCGAACGCGGGAGTCGGACTCCACTGTTCGACGTTCCATCGCGTGACGGCAAACGCGGTGATGGCGCTGACCGCCGTCAAGGCGACAACGCCGACACCGGCGGCGAGAGACTGCAGTACCGATACCGGCACGAAGAGGTCGCGGCGCCGTTCGAACGAGATCCAGCGACTTCGGTGATCGGCGGCCACAGCACTCCCCTGATTTCGGTTGAATCAGAATGGCAGGCCCGGCGATGACGGTTCAACCGCGAACGTTGCCCCACGCGCGACGACGCGTTACAGACCGACCCTCACCGCGGTGGGAATCGCCGGTGGATGTCTGCCGGCCCTTCCGGGCTAGCTCGTCGGCCCGGGCGCAGGCTGCTGGGTGGGCCGGAATCCTCGGGCAGGGTCGCGCGCGACGTCGGGGTCGAAGGCGGTGAACCAGTCGAGCGGCTTCAGGTTGACCATGCCGAGCATCTGGTTGACCTGGTTCTCGGGGTCGTCGATGCCGTCCAGCTGGGCGTCGAAGAGCATCAGAACGTCGTGGTCCAGTTTTCCGACCAGGTTCGTGTCGGGGCCCTGGTTGACGTGCACCAATGCATGGCGAACATGTCCGTGACGCTGCTGACCAGGGTGGCCCGGTGTGAGCGGCCCTTCAGGTCCGAGCGAACATGTGCTCCATGAACAGCGCGGATGTGCATGAGATCGACGGCGAGCGGATCAAGGTGTGGTTCCGCTTTGTGCCTCGTGATGGGTGGTTCCCGCAGGACACCGAGGGTCTGTGGGCGACGAGGCTCAGCGCGGACACCGCTCGGGTCGATAACGTCCCGTTCCTTCAGGACGGGGTCGCGCAGGGGGACGTCGTCCGATTTCAGACTGATGCCGACGGACTGCACTGGGCCGCCGGCCGAGTCAGCGCCTCCGGGAACTGCACGATTCGTGTGGTGCCGATCCCGTCTGGTCCGCTGGGTCGGAGCCCTCAGGCGGTCCACCAGCGTCTCGCGCCCTTTGGCCTCGGTGGAGAGGTCTTCAGCGCCGAGTTCCCGATGGTAGCGGTGGACGTGCCGGGCGGAACCGACTTCACCGCGCTCAAACAGCTCCTGGTTCGAGGGCAGGACGAGGGCTGGTGGCACTTCGAGGTCGGCAGCGCGACTGAGGCATTCTGGAGCGCTTAGCCCTCCGGGTGCTCAAGGAGTTCGGCTTCGAGGTTGGCGATGCGTTTCTCGGCGAAGCGGAGGTTGGAGCGGGCGCCTTCGAGGCGTTCCTGCAGGGTGCGGTGCTCACGGGTGAGCTGCTGGACGCGGTGCTTGAGGGTGGTGTTCTCGGTGATCAGGGACTGAAGTGACTCGCCAGGGACCATCTGCTCGAAGTCCCGAAGCTGCCCCATCAGGTCCCCGATCCGCTGGCGCTGGGCGAAGACCTCCTTCTGGGTGCGGGTCAGCTCTGCCTCGGCGTTCAAGGCACGCTCGCGCCAGGTTGCCTCGATCTGCTCGTGCTGCTGCTGAGCAAGGTGATCACAACGGCTGCGGCTGTCGGTGACCGCGTTCTTGACCAGTGCGCGGGCGTCCGCGTTCTCGTAGAGGAAGGTGGCGGACACGCCGGCCCGCTGAGCGATTCCGCGGATGGTCAGGCGGCCCCGCTCTCGCCGGAGCTGCCCGATCGCCGTTGCGACCCGGGCCAGTTTGTCCTCGGTCTGTCGACGCCGGGCGGCGATGGCTGCCGCGGTGGACTCTGGTCTCATGCGGCATCGTCTCCTGCGGCATGGTCGGCGAGTTTCTGGGCCTGAAAGGCTGTGCTCCAGACGCGGCCGAAGTAGTCCTGGGGCCGCCGGAGGTCGAGTGCGAGCGCATCCTCCAATAGCCCGACAGCGGCCAGGGCCTTCTCCAGGCCGTCGATGGCGCGGGCGGTGGGCTCGAATACCTCGTGGAGGAAGTCGGCGGTGGCGCTGTCGGGGGCACGTTCGGCGAGCATCCGCCATTCTCCGAACTAAGCAGCTTTGGGGCCTCTGGCCACCGTCGGCCCGATCTGCAGGGCCGAACGGTCGTATGGTGCTGACTGCAGCCTGCCCAGGGCAGGGGTCGCGCACGTGCGTCGTCGCCGCGGACAGGTCCGTCTGGTTCGCCCCGCCGGGCAGGCCCTGTCATGACCCTGTTGGACAAGGCCAGCATCCGGACTACCTGCGGCGGCAGCTAAAGAAAGGGACGCTGACCTCAATTCGCCTGGAGCGCTACCGCCCTCGACTCAATTCATTCGGGTTTTGTGAGGCCGGTACGACTTTGGGCGCTTGACTACCCCCACTCGCATTGTTGAGATTCGCTACGGAAAAGATGCCGAGCAGGACAAGGCCAGCCAGAAGAGCAGCGAGTTGCACGCCATTGCAGATTTGGAGGGTGAGATCATGCATTGGATTTGAAATCGACTTCTTTGACAGCTGTCCAATTTGCTCCAGGATCGCACCAATGCCAAATAGCGTCGAAATGGCTAGAGCACCCCAGGCCCAGTAGAGCACTGGGAGATAGCTGTCAGATCCGAAGCTCTTAAGCAGCGTCGCGCTTAGCGCGAGCGTCCCAGTCGAAACGGTGATGAGAGTCTTTGTTAGGTCTCCGATTTGAGCCAGTGCTGCTCGATAGTGTTCCTGTAGATCCTGATCGGCACCTTTTCCTCCACTGTTCACCTGATCCACCTCATTGGAGCCTTGCTCAGCAGATTCGCAAGAGGTACATATCGCAGCTCCATTTGACCTCTAGGGCCCTGAGGTGCTCAGACTTCCTGCGCTGCAACTGTTCCACTGTGACCTGGTCAACGGGTTTAATCCGGGATACCTGAGCCAGGTAATCATTCAGAATCGAAGGGATCATTTTGAGTTCAGCTTCAAACCGCTCCGGATCTTCCTCTCGAATGCGCCGCCACTCGGCTTCGGGGGCGACCAGATTGTGCAGAATGAAATTCTCGATGACTTGAGTCTGGGGTGGCCTCACCAGGCCTAGACCTGCGCCTCTTTCTTCGAATCCGCTGCTCCAGGTGGCAAAGCTCCGAACAATCCCGGCAACAAGCCGACCTGGCTCCGGGTCCGGCATGGGTCTGGGGTCTGTCATCGCCACTCCTTTACATGTAACTGTAGCTAAACACACACTAAGCCGACGATTAGGCGTGCACGCCGATACTCGAGGCGTGTCGCAAATGACGCTAGAACCACATGCGCGAATAGTCACATAAGATGACAGTCGGTTTCCCTGTCATCACAAATTCGGCATATCGGTGCGAATCTCTGACTCACGCCCACATGTGCTTACCGCGAGTTAAGGGTTCGCCGGAATCCCGAGAGATACTGGAGAATTCCGTCGCTCTTGCCGCGCGTCGAGTTGACCGATCTATTCCTCGGCAGCGGAGAGGTTGACTGAGAGTCCTTCAACGTCTCCCAGCAAGCCTTCGCGTTCAGCTTCGTTGGCCTGGTCGAGCAGGTTATTCCGAATCTCTTCGAGTCGGGGCCGTTCCGTGGGGCTAACGATAAGGACGGGACAGCAGACGCAGGCTTCTCCGAACTAGGAACTGGGCCGGTTCAGGGCCTCGCCGCTCAACTCGTTCGGCCTGCGATCTGATCGAATTCGGGGATGCCCAGGAAGGTGGGCGATTCTTTGCGTCGCCGTTGGGCCTCAATTTGCGCAATCTTTTCTTCTGTGGCAGCGAGGCTGACGCCGAGTTGCTCGACATCACCGAGCCATCCCTCGTGTTCGGCTTCAGCGATGCGGTCGTTGAGGTTGTTTCTGATTTGTTCGAGTCTGGGCTTTTCGGTGGGGCCGACGATGAGGACTGGACACCGGACACAGGCGTGTTCATGGATGCAATCCGTTCCGTATGCCCGTCCGCAATCTCCGAGCGCGAGCTTCCTACGCTCGAAATGACCGAGGAACTCGTCCCATTCTTCTTGGGTGACTGCGCGGTATTCCTCAGATGGTCTGGTCTGGCGGCGTCGGGCGATGAAGGAGCGGTGCGCTTCGATGGCGTCGGCAGGGTAGATCGCGGCATAGCCCATCGTGGTGTTGATGCTGTCGTGACCTGCGAGGACCTGGGCGATATGAGGGGGCAGGCCGTTGAGGACGGCATCGGTGATGAAGATTCTTCGAAAGTCGTGAGGCTGGAAATGTAGCGGCCGTCCGCTTCTATCGACGAGTCCAGAGGCTTTAAGTGTGTCGTTCAGGGACCTGCGGATGACGTTCTCCGAGATGGGCCGGTGTTCGCCGCGGACGGTCCATTGGTAGAGGACCGGCATGGCGGCGTTCCATGTCTTCTCATACTTGTCGTAGATTGAGATTGAGGGAACGGTTCCGTCGGGTTGCTGGACGCGGCTCACTACCGCACTGAGAGCGTCGGCGAGTTCAGGGCTGATAAGGAGAAGTCGTTCCTTATCTGTTTTCGACGGGGCGATCTGAAGGAGTGGAACGACTTCGCCATTGGCGGGAAGTTTGTAGCGGATGATGCTGTGGTGACTGAGTTCTCGAAGTTCTTCGATCCTGATGCCTGTGTGTCGCAGAATTTCAATGGTGGCCCATGCGAAGAATGCATTCTTTTCTTCGCTGCGGAGGTTGCGTTGGGTCCCACTTGAATCAAGGACGTGACCCGGTCTTCCATCGGTGCGGCGGACGGCCCTGGGGAGGGTGAAGCTCTCGCCGTCAATGGTGACGGTCGAGCCCAAGGGTGCTGCGTCGACGGCGTCGAGGCGGGCTCTGGCTTCCTTGAGGCGGCGTTCAGCGGTGCGGACGAGTACCGGCAGGACCGGGAGGCGTTCGCGCGTGCGCTGATCCGACCAGGATTTCTTCCGTCTGTCCTCTTTCGCGGTGTTGCATTCGGTTTCGCTGATCGGGCATGGTGCAGCCCATCGTCCCCACCGTTCGGGCTGATCGAGGGCCCACTCGGCAAGGTCTAGGTAGAAGGCTCGAACGGTGGTCTTCACGGCTGTCGCACTCTTGCGAGGCTCAACCACTGTGTGGGTGGTGCCGTCGGGACGACGCCGGCGGACGGTTTTCACGGCGAGACGTGCCTTCCAGGCGTCGCTGACGTCCTGCGGCAGTCGGAGGGTGTCGAGGCCGGGATGGTGTCGTTCCAGGTCAGCCCAGAACAGGCCGCCCACGTAGGAAGCAAACATCTTGAGGGTTCCGTAGTCGACTGCCGGTTGACGTTCGGTAAGGTAGTCGACCAAGAGGTCACGAATGGGCTGGCAACGCAGTTGATAGCGATCAATGAGCCCGGCAGGACTGATCTTTCCAGTGCGGACGGCCAGGTGGTGGAGAGTGGCGGGGGCGTCGGGAGGGAATTGTCCGCGATCACGGAGCCAGGCGTAGGCGCGACGAATCCCCACCGCCCTGCCGTTGCTCGATGGCCCCTGAAGGTGGGGGTGCGTCAGCAGGTCACCCACGATGATGTCGTCGATCCTTCCGCCGTTGGCGGCGACGATCTGGGCGAGGCACTTCAATGCTTCCGAGCCATAGCGGTGCTCGCGCTCGTGCGCGGGGATCTCAGCTGCCAGGCAGGCAAAGCCTTCTGGATCGCGGGCCGCGGCGATGGCGGTCCGGAAGTGCCCTGATCGATTACCGGATAGCCATTCCAGGGTGGGCCGGACGGCATCCGCGCAGATCAGAGCCAGCATGCCGGCGTCAATGCACGCGCGGGGAGTCTTCCGACCTTGTGTAGCTGCCCATGCCAACGGGTGTTGCTGCCAGCCGTTGTAAGAGGCGGAGGCGGGGCTGGTGTCCCACCTTTGCTGCCAGGTGTCACCGGGAAGGGATTCCAACCAAGCCAGCAACACCCGGGCGCCGTAAGTGCGTTGGTGCTGTGCAGATGCGCCAGCGGCTCGCAGGGGCGGCTCCTGCAGACGCTCGACGACGTCTTGCAGGGCCTCTTCAGTAGCAGGCCATGACGTCGCGGGGGCACGGGACGGGAAGGCCCGCAACAGCGCTGCGGCCTCTTCCCCTCGGTGCGTGGTCGGCGCCAGCGGAGCTGGCGCGACGAGGAGGTCGGTCACGTGACTGGTCCTCCGAACAGGACGTTGAGGGAGTCCGGGTTGTAGGCCGGCGCGGGCGGGGCTGGCGGCGGGTTCTCCCGGCGTCGCTGCTGGCGTGCATGATGGGCGAGGCCAGCGGTGATGACATCGTCCCTGGTAGGACGGCTGTAAATGTCCAAGGTCGATAGGTACTTGTGGCCGAGGATGTGCTGGACGTACACAGGCGGCATCGAGGGATCGTCGAGCATCAAGAACGTCGCGGTGTGCCGTAGGTCGTGGAGCGACCAGTTGGACCCCAGAATGTCGTTGGCGCGGTTGAACATCATGCGGGCCGCGTCGTACTCCAACGGCCGCCAGGGACGGCGCAGAGTCCACCACAGCGGCTGCCTTCGGCCACGAGGGACCCCCTTCTTCCAGGCTTCTTCCTGGTAGAGCCGTAGCCAGACGAACGCGTCGGGGGTGGCGGGCAGTTCCTGGTAGGCGCGCGTGCCCTTGCGGATCACGCCGATGGTCTGCTGGCCGACGACCGCGTCGCCCTGCTTGGAGGTCAGGAGTTCCTCAGCCCGGGCGCCGGTGGCGACCCAGAAGGCCAGTAGGGCGCGGTCGCGATGTGAGCGAAGGCCGGCGAAGACCTCGGTGTACTTGTCGTCGGGGATGCGGCGCGGGATCCGCTCGGGGACCTTGGGCCGGTAGAGGCCGGTGCGCTGCTTCCTGTGTTCCTTCTCGGGGTTGTGGTGGGCGTTGGCTCGTGCCGAGCGGCGGTTGCGGGCGAGAGGAAAGGGGTTGACCAGCAGCGACCCGGTGTTGCGCTCCAGGTGGAAGTCGTAGAAGGTCCGCAGCACCGTCTCGCAGTGGGCCCGGGTGGTGGGCGCGTACTTCTTGCCCACGGTGGGCTTCCCGGTTACCGGGTTCGGCGTTCCGGGTGCCGGCCTGCCGGTCCGCGAGGGCTGGGGAATCTCGGCGGGGTCCTTGCCGCGGTGGCGCCAGTGGACGCGTACCGGCTTGTCTGCCAGCTTCATCCACAGCATGAAGTCCCGGGCGTCTTCGCGTGTCGCGCGGTCCCATTCGATCCCGAAGAACCACAGGTAGCGCCACCATCGAAGCAGGTCCATGCCGTACGACCGAGGCGTCAACGGCGAACTATCCGCTGCCATCAGGTCCTTGAAGTACACCGCTGCCGGCTCGACCGGCCTCCCGAACGGATCCATCAACCGGCAGGGCTCCCAGGGGTCATCGGTCTCCAACAATTGACCTATTTCGGGCAGGACGAAGTTCTTCAGATCCCTTCCGGGACGCTGTTCGCCGGGCATGACGGGAAGCTAGCAGACACCTCAACTGACCTGCGAATACTCGTGAGTTAGTTCGGTCAACAGACACTGCTCGCGCTTGCGGTGCCAGTAGACAAGATCGGCTCCGGACATGACGAACTTGTCGCAGTTGTGGCAGTCCAGGTTCCAGGGGCAGGCGTCACCGTTGACCACGGGCTGGAAGGTGCAGAAGCCGCCTTCGGCAGGGGTGGACGTGCGACTGAGGTCGACGAGAAGGGCTTCGGCGCGTTCTCTGCTCATCGGCTCGGTGTCCGACAGCAAGATGCCGGGTTCGAAGGCGCCGGGGCCGGCGACCCAGACGGCTTCGAGGGCGGCGTTGAGTCGGGGGTCGGTGTTGGCGATGTGGACGTAGTGCTCGGCCATTGCCTCCGAGATCTGCCCGAGGTAGCGCTTCACGTGGGTCAGGTTCGCGCCGGCTCGCAGGAGGTTGGTCGCCAGGGTGTGGCGGGCCTGGTGCGCGACTGCCCGGAGGTCCAGGCTCTTGACCCAGGTGCTGAACAGCGGGGAGAACCAGCCGTAGGAGACGCCCTTGATGCCCCGCTTGTTGCAGGTCGCGCGGGGGAACAGGGCCAGCTCCAGCCGCTCGGCGTCGGTGGGCAAGCGGCCATTGCGCTGGACGAACCGGTCGGTGGTCTTGGCCTGGCGGGCCAGCAGTCGCTGGAACAGCCGATCGGAGATACGGATGCCCTCGTCGAAGTTCCCGACCTTGGTCTGATCGTGCCAGAACATCGGGATCTCGCCGTGCCGGTCGATGCACTCCAGACGGACGTTCAGCACCTCACTGCAGCGTCGCCCAGTGACGACGAGGCTCTCCCAGACATCACGAAGACCGCGGTCACCGCTGTCCAGTGCCTCCAGGCCGGCGAGGTTGGCCGGCGAGGCCAGGGCCCTGGCGACATCGTCGGAGAAGGGCTTGCGGCGCCCGACCTTCTTCTGGCTTCTGGGCAGCGCGACGATAAGAAGTCATCTCATTTGGAGAGTCTGCGGTGGCAGATGAGCGCGGCGGCGATGGTGGCGAAGGCCGCAAAGTGGGTGCCCTTGCGTTCGTAGCGGCGGTGGAGCCGGCGGAAGCCGCCCAGCCATGCGACGGTCCGCTCGATCACCCAGCGGTGCCGGCCGAGGCGGGTCGAGGACTCGATGCCGCGGCGGGCGATGCGGTGGGTGATCTGCCGTCGTCGCAGATAGGAGCGGATGAATCGGTGGTCGTAGGCTTTGTCGCCGTGGAGCTTGCCGGGCCGGCGGCGCCGGGGACCACGGCGCGAGCGGATCGGCGGGATCGCCTCGACGAGCGGGATCAGGGCCTGGCTGTCGTGCAGGTTGGCCCCGGAGATCGCAAGCGACAGGGGCAGACCGGTACGTTCGGTGAGCAAGTGGATCTTCGACCCGAACTTGCCCCGATCGACAGGATTCGGACCCGTCAACTCCCCCTTTTCATCGCGCGCATGTTCACCGAGTCGACCGCGCAGCGCGACCAGTCCAGCTGGCCCCGGGCGCCGAGTTCGTCCAGGACCAGCCGGTACAGCTTCGCCCACACCCGAGCCGCGCTCCACTCCGCGAACCGGCGGTGCGCAGTCGGCCCGGACGGGCCGAAACAGGGCGGCAACTGCGCCCACGTGCAGCCCGACGTCGCCACGAACACGATCGCGGCCAGCACCTCCCGATCCCCGTGCCGCCGACGGCCGCCGCCCTGCGGCCGGGTCGGCGCCGCCGGCACCACCCGCTGGAACAATTCCCACAACTCGTCCGGCACCAAGCGCTCCACGATCGTCACGCGAGCAGCCTACAAGCCCAAATGAGATGACTTCTAAATTCGCGGCCGAGACCGATCCGTTCCGAGGCACCGCTCTCCAGGGCATTGCGAAGCAGGCGCCGGACCCCGTTCAGGTTGTCGCAGGCGATTCCGTCCGACATCACGCTGGTGCCGTCGCGGCCCTGCTTGCGAAGTCCCAGTGACGGCAGTCCGTTCTTGGCCCGGTGTCGCTGATCGGCGATGAAGTCGACCATGTGGGCATCGGTCAACGCCTCGGGATCACTCCCGCCTTCGGGTGCGCGGGCCAAGAGGAAGGCGGACAACTCGACGACACCGCGCCGCCGTTGGTCGATCGGCCACCGAGAGCGGGGTGGGTGGGCGATGAACTCCGCCGCCAAGTCGTCCCAGAGCAGGTCGCGCAGCCACCTCTGCGAGATTCCGGCCAGCTCGATGTGGCTCTCGGTGTGCGGAAAGCGGACGCCAAAGTGATCGGTCTCGATGAAGCCGGCTTCCTTCGTGTCCTCACGAGTGAAGTAGACGAGCCGCAGGTGTCTGAGCATCCCCTTGGCGACCTGCCGGCCGTGCTGAACGCAGGCGTCCAAGTCGAGGTCGACCAGAGAGTTCACATCCTGTTCCCTGCAGCACTCGGCAGTTCGCTGGATCCAGGACAGCGGCCAGGTGGCGCCTTCGTTGCCGCCTTGGACGTGGTGGAACATCGTCCACTGGATCTCGGCCTTGGCCAGGGGCCGCACTCCCCGAAGCGACACCCGGCCGTTGGCTCGCCGAGGGGGCCCGGTCTCTGAGCACCAGTGTCGGAACAGCGCCTCGTCGGTGTAGAGGGTCTCGACGCTGCCCGCCTTGGCCAGGGACCTGGACCAGTTCGCCGGCATGCGGGCCCCTCCGGGGCAGCCTTCGCGCTGGTACTTCTTGTGGTGGCGGTAGCAAAGGCCCAGCGGGAACCCCGCCTGCTCGGGGCAAGACGGAACCCGGCAGTCGCCGAACGCGGGGTAGCGCCTGGCCTGGGCGAGCCATGCCTCGAAGGTGAGCTCCTGGCCTGTCCGCTCGGCGTGCGCCTTGCGCCGCTGGGGCCACTGGTGGGCATGCAGGTAGCAGAGCTGATCGCCGCTGAAGGAGGGAATGCCCGGGCAGACGATGCAGTCGGGTGCCGAATGCCACGAGAGTGACTTCAGGGGCTGGGCGGCTCTCATGAAGTCGGTGATGGTGCCACCCGACGCCTTCACCTGCGTCCACTCCCGCGAATGCGTCCAGCAGAACTCCCTGCTGCCTTCAGCAGCCCGCTGGCAGCCGCCGGCGTGGCAGAACCAGCCGTAGCCCGGATGGTGTCCGGGGATGCAGATGACGTCTTCGCGGAACAGCGGGTCGAACGTCGGCGAAGCGATCAGTGCACGCATCAGTTCAAGGCGGTCGGTGGTCGTGCGTGAAACCGCGGTGCCATGCGCCACCACCGGAAGAAGGTGGAGAGCTGTCACTCCTCACCCCACACGCTCTTCAGCGCGGCACCGAACTCCGGTGAGTGCAGGTCCGGGTGTCCGTAGACCTCGTCGACCATCTTGGCCGATGCCCAGTTCCCCGCTGCCTTCGCGACCAGCGGATCTCCGCCGGAGGCATCCATCACGTCGTTCGTGAACTGGTGCCGGAATGCCTTCGGCGTGATCCTGCCCGGCAGGTCGGCCCGCTGGCCAGCCCGCCGCGTCGGCCGCAGCGTGAGAGTCCGACAGATGGACCGCCGGCCTCAGGGACCCGGCACGCCGAAGCGGCGTCCAGGCGAGCCATCGCAGGACGACAAGTGGCTCGGGCACGCCTGCGGTGAGGGGCGGAGGCCGGACGGGCGGCGAGCGCGGTGGGCGGCGGCAGTGTGCTGCGGCTGCCGAACGACAGCCGCAAGGTCATCTTCCGGCGAAAATGCCCCACCGGTACGATCCCCTGTCAGCCTCGTGCCCGGGTATGAACACGGGGAAGGGGAACGGTTTGACCGCCGACGGAGGGCACCAATGGGGGACACGGTTCAGGCGGGCGAGGTGATCGGGCGCCGTTACACGCTGGTCCACATTCTCGGGATCGGGGGATTCGGCCAGGTGTGGCTCGCCCACGACGAGGACCTGAACGTCAAGGTCGCCCTGAAACAGGTGCGCCTGCCGGGCCCGGCCACGCCCGAGGAACAGCGGCAGCGCATCGCCCGCGCGGTGCGGGAGGCGCAGCACGCTGCCCGGCTGCGCGACCACCCCAACATCGTCACCGTCCATGACGCCTTTGAGTACGACGGTAGTCCGTGGATCGTGATGCAGTATGTCGACGGCCGGTCGCTCGCCGAGGAGCTGCGGCAGCACGGGCGCCTGCCGATCGACCAGGTCACCAGAATCGCCGAGGCGGTTCTATCGACACTGGATGCCGCACACAAGGCGGAGATCGTGCACCGCGACGTCAAACCAGCGAACGTGCTGCTCGCCGCCGACGGGCAGGTGCTGCTCACGGACTTCGGCATCGCCGTCGCCTCCACCGACGCCACGCTCACCTCCTCCAGCGTGGTCATCGGCTCGCCCGGCTACGTGGCGCCCGAGCGGTGGCAGGGCGCCGAACCGGGTCCGGCGGCCGACCTGTTCGCCCTCGGAGTGACCCTGTACGAGGCGGTCGAGGGCGAGCCGCCTTTCACGCGGCAGAACCCGGTCGCGGCCCTGACCCAGGAGCCCCGGCCGCCCCTGCACGCGGGGCGCCTCGGCCCGCTCCTGCTGCGCCTGCTGGAGAAGGACCCCTCCCGGCGGCCGGATGCCGCCGCCGCCCGCGCCCTGCTCTGGGCCGATCCGGACACCTCCCACACGCCCACCAAGGTCATCATCACGGAGCGGCCCCCGGAGAAGACACCCGAGCGCCCGATATCCGGCGAACCCGCGACGATCACCAGCGACCGGATGGCGACGGTCAAGACGCGCAGCACCAAGATGGCCGATTTCTGGTGCCAACTCCTGGGATGGCTGGGCGTGGCCATCGGGCTAGTGGCAGGACTCTCCGGCAAGGTGTTGATCGGCGACGTAGGCGCGTTCGGGAGCGGCGTCATCCTCTGCACGGCCGGTGCGGTCGGCGGCTACTGCTGCGGCTGGGTACTTGGCGCCTGGGACGCACTGTTCGGCGATCTGGACAGCCTCACGGTTAGCCCCAGCGGGCTAACCGTGACCGGCGAGCTAGCGGGTGTGTACAAGTGGGGTGACCTGAAGAACGTGAGGCTCGGTCGATCCGGCGGCAGAGTGACAGTGGTCGTCACCGTCCGCCCGGAACGTGTGTCCGATACGGAATGGCGACGGAAATACCCGGCCAAGATCGACAAGGCGGGCACGGTCGAAATTTTCGTCGGACGCGGCATCCCTGCAAGCGAAGCCAGTCGCGTGATGACCGCGCTCTCGAACCACGCCGGGAACCTGTACAGCGGCCCGTCCAGCCTGCCCTAACCCACGTCAACCCTTTCTTGGAACGTATTCCGGCTGACCGTCAGCCTGCGGGCGCAGCGGGGATGGACCGTGCGGAGCGTTCCAAGACCCGGTACACGGTCGCCCGGCTGACGGAGAAGATCTCGGCGGGCGGCATCACCTGGCGAGCGATGCCAGGCGACTTCCCGGCGTGGGACCGCGTCTACGCCTTCGCGCGGCGGTGGCGTGTGAAGGGCTTGCTCGCGGAACTGCACGACCGATTGCGCGACCTGGTCCGCGAGGAGGCCGGCCGCGATCCGGAGCCGACCGCGGCGGTGATCGACGCGCAGTCACTGCGGGCGGCGGCCACGGTGCCGGCGGCCACCCGCGGCTACGACGGGGCCAAGAAGGTGCCGGGGCGCAAGCGGCACATCGTGGTCGACTGCCTGGGGCTGTTGCTGGCCGTGATGGTCACCGCGGCGAACGTGACGGACCGGGACGCCGCGATGCCGCTGCTGGAACGTGTCCGGGCCCGCTATCGCAGGATCGTCCTGGTGTGGGCCGACGGCGGCTACGCGGGTCGCCTGGTCAGCTGGGCGAAGCAGCAACTGGGGCTCGCTCTGGAGATCGTCAAGCGCAGCGGCGACGCCTCGGGGTTCGTGGTGCTGCCCAGACGCTGGGTGGTGGAACGCACGCTGAGCTGGCTGATGCGCTCGCGGCGCCTGGTGCGCGACTACGAGACGCTGTCCGCCGTGCATGAGCAGATGGTGCTGTGGTCGATGACGATGCTCATGAGCCGTCGGCTGGCCCGGCAGCGAGCGTGAACCGTCCCGGGGTGGGTTCGGGCCTTCGCCCGTGAAGGCCCGAACCCACGATCGAGGGCGTCATACAGCACGATCTGGTTCGCGGAACGGTTGAGGATCCGCAGCACGCGATGCCCACGTGGCGTCCCGGCTCCCCCTGGATACATGCGCGCCGAATACAGAGGTGTCGAGATCCTTGAGGGACTCCAGTACCAGAGTGGCTATCGCAAAGCGTGGATCGCAGCGATCAGTGGCCTCGGGAACGGCGACGACCGTCATCTGGGCTGACACGCCGGCGAGGACGCCGTTGAGCGAGTCCTCGAGCACAATGCATTCGTCGGGTGACGCGCCGAGGGCGGCAGCTGCGCGGAGGTAGGCGCCCGGGTGGGGCTTGCCGTGTTCGTCGTCTTCGGCCGAAAACACGGCGTCGAAAGATCGGTCAAGGCCGGTGCTCGCGAGCGCAGCCCGAATCACCGACTCCGGCGAAGATGACACGACGGCCATCGCCCTCGATGCTCGCGCGCACGCCACGACGGCGTGTTCGGCGCCGGGTTTCAGCGCCACTCCCTCCAGCCGACGGCACACGGCGGCCACGATCTGCTGCTCGACGTCGTCGGGGTCGGCTTGAATGGTGGCCCGATCGAACCAGTAGGCCACCATGTCCCTTTGCCGCAGCCCGCGCGTCGCCGCCTGCATCTCCGTTGTGAGGTGCAGGCCAAGCGGACCGAACACCTCACGCTTTGCCGCGTCCCAGATCGGCTCGGAGTCGATCAAAAGGCCGTCAAGGTCGAATAGGACAATCGGTTGCATCGGTTGCTCTTTCGTTGGCGATCACGCGAGGACGAGCGGCCCCGCCCTGCATGAGCAGATGGTGCTGTGGCCGATGACGATACTCATGAGCCGCCGGCTGGCCCGGCGGCGAGCGTGAACCGTCCCGGGGTGGGCTCGTCGGCCCAGCCCCGGTCGGCCAGCCGCTTCATCTTCGACCGCACGGATGTGCGACCTACGATGAGCCGGTGACCGATGCCGATCTCTCCGCCGACCTGCTCGACCTCCAGCGCCGCTGGTACGAAGCCGAGGCCGCCTGGGCCGCCAACCCCACCGCGGAGAAGCGGGCAGCGTTCGCCCCGGTCAGCGCCGAGCTCTACGCCCACCCCGACTGGGCCACGGTCGGGAACCGGCACGAGGCCGAGATGAAGCTCAAGCAGGCCGCCCGCCCCTCCACGGCCGAGCCGACGGCCTGATTTGGTTCGCGGTGAGTGCCTCGTTGGCGCGGCGGAAGTGTGTCACGGAGGCTGACTTACGAACCTCGCCCGCTTGGGCCTGGCCCAGCTCGAAGAGCACGATGATCCCTGCCATGGCTCATCTGTACGGCACCGGCCCGAGGCGCGCACCTTGAGGGTGCCTCGGGCCGGGCCACGGCCCGCTACCACCAGAGCAGGCACTCGATCTGACCGGCCAGGTCCACCGATGGAGGCGCACATATCGGTATTCCCGGGCCGAGGGCTCAGCCGGTGTAAACGCTCCACCTCTGCCAGGCATTACTGCCGTTACAGCCCTCTTCGCGGAAGGCGTATAGGGTTCCGAAACCGCCGTCCAGGCACACGCGCTGGTCGAAGTTGAAGAACGTTTCGGGAGTCCAGCCGTTGGTCGTGGGCCCGCCCCGAGCCACAGCCCACAACGCGCGAGGGTCGTTGTTGGCGCAGGGGGTCATTTCCACGTCGGAGGAGCCGGCCGGGGCTCCAGAAGGGCCGGTGCCCTGTCCAACGGCGTACAGGCAGAAGCCCGCCGGGTCGAGGGCCTGGATCTGCACGTAGGCAGCGCCCCCGGCGTCGGGGGCGGTGCTGATGATGTGAAAGTACGTGCCCCGATAGCCGCAGGAGTCGCCTATGCCAGCGGCCCAGGCGCTGCGGGAAATGACGCAGTTGCCGCTGGCATTGTTCTTCAGGATCGTGCTCGGGATGTTGAGGGTTGCGCTAGCGCTCTGCGTGCTGAGGGCCAGGGCTGTTACGCCTACGGCCAAGACCGTGGCGAACCTTCTGGTTTGCTTCCGCTTTAGTGCCATCGTCAAACCCCGATCGCTTGTGCGTCCCGGTTCCATGGGGGTGTGCCTAGGGGCTCCCTGGGCCTGAGCCAAGTCCCGAGCGAAAGCATGAAGTGCATCACCCAGTGAGGAGATGTGGCTGCAGTATTTGGCGGAAACTAGACGGGTATTGGCCGAAATCCAGTGTCTGAGCGTTGCCTAGTAGGGCTTTGTTAGCCTCGATCTTTCGTGACGGTCCGTCGGTTCATTCGGCGGGCCGTTTCGGCTGCCCGGGCTGGTTATGGGCAGGCCTGCGGCCCGGCTGTCGCGTCGGGTGAGCGCCGGGTTCCACGGCTCCGGCCAGAGGATGATTTGTCGGGGCAGGACCGTTGTTGCTGGTCAGCCGGGGTTCGGGAGGGCGTGGAGGCGCTCGAACGCGGTGGTGATCACTTCTGTCCAGGGCCAGTGGCGGGCCAGACGGAGCCAGCGGCGGCGGCCGGTGGTCACCAGTTGGGCGGCGGCGGAGAACAGCCTCAGTCGCAGGCGCTTGGGCTCCCAGCGGCGGGCGGGCCCGTCCAGGGCAAGCATCGGCATCCAGGCCAGCAGGTCGAGTGCGATCTGGACGATCTCCAGCCAGACCTGGTTCTGCGCGGCATCGTGCAGGGGCAGGTTGCGCAGGCCCGTGTCGCGTGCGGCGCGGATGCGGTCCTCGGCGCGGGCGCGCTGGCGGTGCCGCAGCTCCAGGGCAGCGATCGGGGCGCCGGTGGTGCTGGTGGCGAAGCAGGTCAGCCGCATCCCGTCGGCATCGGTGAAGCGCAACTGGGCACCCGGGTACGGCCGTTCCTTGCGAACGATCAGCCGCATGCCCCTCGGCCAGCCCTTCAGGACATCGCCGGCGAGCTCGGCGACCCAGGCGCCGTCGCGGATGGTGCCGTCAGGTTCGACGGCTGGAGTCCAGGCCGAGGCGGGCACCAGCAGGACCGCCTGGTGGATCGCCTCCGTAATGGTCATCCCGACCGAGTAGGACAGCCACCGGCCTCTCGCTGTGAGCCAGTTGAGGAACTCGTGGGTACCGCCGCCGGAGTCGGTGCGTATGAGGGTGCGCCGTCCGCGCCGGTACTTCTTCGGCAGCTGGGCCAGGGCCAGGCGGGCGGCGGCGATGTGGTCGGCGGCGGTGTTACCGCCCGCGTTGCCCGGCCGCAGCAGCCCCGCGACCGGCTCTCCGGACCGAACAGCGGGTGGTGGCCGAAGGTCTTCTTCCAGGTCTTGGCCGCATCCTCCTTCTCGGAGTGAGCCAGGACCAGCACACCGTCGATGTCCACGACTACCTGCCCGTCCGCGTCCGGTGCGGCTTGGCCGGCCAACCGCCAGACCCGATCGCGGACTTCGGCCCGTGCCCGCCGGAGGGCCGCCAGGGCGGCGGGACCGCCTGCCGCAAGGGTGTCGACCAGCCGGGAGACCGTCGGATCCGAGGCCGCCGGCCCGAACACGCCGGGCTCCGACCGGAGCACGGCCACGTCCGCCAGGCAGTCCCCGCCCAGGGCCACGGCGAGCGCGACGTCCAGAAGGATCTTGCCGGGATCGTGCACCGCTCTGCGCTTGCGCCATGGCGCGAGCGCCGCAGACAACCCGGCAGCCAGGCCCGTGCGGCGCGCTGTCTCCACCAGTAGGACCCCGCCAGCCTGCGAGACGACCCCGCTGCCGCCACCCGACACCCGCACCCGCGGGTATGACCCGATACGCTTGCTCACCTGGGAAGTGCCTCCGGCTGGTGCGGGAACAGGGACCTCGACAATCCTCATTCTCGCTGGTCAGAGGCACTTTCTGCTTTGCTGATCACCTGCCGGACAGCCCGCTTCGTGAAAGCGCGAGGCTAAACGCCCACTTAGACCGGGAAGCTCCCGATGAACGCTTCGAGGCCTCCTGCCAGGTCAAGGGGTTGAAAATCCACGTCGTAGTCGATCCACCACACGACGGGCACGTCGGGCGCCAGGTCGTGCAGCACCCTGTAGATGACGGTCAGGGATCCAACGGGCGATCCCCGGTCCTCGAACGAGAACACGCTGTGCTGGAGGCTGAACGACAGCTCCGTCGGCCGCCCGGGGGCGACGTCCGCCACGATCTCCAGGAAGCCCTCGAACACGCTGCCCACCGTGGCGTCCGGCCAGTGCCTCAGGACGCACTCCTGAACCTGCTCCCCGGTAAAGGTCCACGGCCCGACTCGTTCGCGGTCGGCACTGACGTAGAAGCTGGATCCCACGGGGTGCTCTCTTCTCTCGATGCTGCAGGTCAGGGTTCGATGCGGACGCGGCCGGTAACGCCCTGGGCCGTCATGAGGGACTGGAAGTAGGCGGAGGCCTTGGGGTCGTTCGTGATGAGTTCGAGGTGGTTGACCTTGTTCCGAGGGTCCTTCAAGGCCGATGCGTACTTCTCCAGCTTCGCGGACTCCCCCTTCATGGTGTTCTCGTACGCGAATTCGAAGACCCCGTCCGCATTGTCCAAGCGGAACGGCGACTTGCAACTTTTCTGCTGACCAATGTACTTGGCGTCGATCGCGGCACCGTCCTCCGGGCGGACACCGTCAGCGTCCATACCCAGCTCGCGCCCCGTAGGATCCTTCACGTCGGTGTACAACCGGTACTCCGTCGATCCGGCCACCCTGACCTGGTACGCCCGCCTCGCGTTGATCTTCGGGTCGGGCTTGTCGGGGGGCTTGGGCGCATGGGGACCATTGGCCTGGAACGTACGGCCGTCCTGCTCCATCTGCGTCATCCACGCCCGGATCGCGGCCTGCTGCTGCGGGGGCAACACCGGGAACGGGCTGGCCGGGTCGTGCGGCAGTGGCGGCATGCCGGGCGTGACGGTGAATGGCGGAGGCTTGGGTGTGGGTGCTGCCGCGGCGTCGCTCGCACCGGCCAGTACGACGGCTGCGGTCGCGGTGGCAACGGCCCCGGCTCCTACCGGGATCAGGCTGGCCGCCGCGCTGTCGACCACGGCTGCCGCCTCGGCCAGTACGGCGAGTTCCGCGCTGCCCTCCACCGCCGCGGCCATCGCGACCGCTGCAGTGCCGGCCTCGGCGGCGATCGCGGCCTCGCCGCCTGCAGCGGCGACGTCGGACCCGCCGAGCGTGAAGATCGTCAATGCGATCCCGGCGCCCGCCACGATGCCGGCGGTGATGGCGAGGTCCTCCAGGGTGTCCCGCAGGTCCTCAACCTCTTTCGCGTACGCCTCGCAGGCCTGACCGAGCTTGAACGCCGCGTTTGTGATGCTGTTGAGCAGCGGGCCCTGCGTGGCGCAGCCGTCGTGCATCTTCGCCCAGTTCTGCGCGAAGGAGGTGACGGCGCTGGACGTGCTGGACGCGGTAACCCGTTGCACACGCTTGTCGCCCTCGACGCCCAGCCGGCTGATCAGGCTGGCGAAGCTCTTCCAGCCCGCTGCGGCCTGGCGGAGCTTGCCGGGGTCGCCCTGCGGCCAGAACTTCTTGAGGAAGTCATGGATGGCGCCGCTGTCGTTGTGGCCGACGGCCGATTGAACCTTGGCCTTGGCCACCTCCTCATCGCACTCCGGGCTAGCGGATGCCGGGAGCTTCTGCGGGGCCATGAGCGAGGCAGCAACATCGGCTTCGGTCTGGAGGTAGGTGACCGCCATGGTGTAGAGGCCATTGGCGGTGCCGCCGAGCTGGCCGACGACCTGAGCCATCGCATCTACGAGTTTCTGCGCGGCGGGATCGTACTTGGCAGCGAACTTCTTGCCGGCGTCGTCGTCACCAGCCATGCCCGCGACCTCGTCCATGGAGAAGACAAGGCTGCGGTAGATCTGCGCGGCCGAGGTTTGCAGGTCGCTGAAACCGGCGGACGAGAGGATCATGTCCGCCGGTTTGACGTGGAAACTGGTCATCGAGCCCCCCGGTTGTTCGTCCCCGTTCACGGTAGCAAGGCCGGGTGCCGCCGGGTCGACACTCGACAACGTCATCCCCCGTTGACACATGACGGTGCGGGAGAAGCAGCTCGTGCAGCAGTCTGGACGAGATCAACGAGTGGCTGGCCGCCGAAGGTGTGCGGACGATCGAGCTGAGCAACGCCGAGCACGTGGCCCGGCATGGCCTGGAAAGCGCTGGCCGAGGAACGCGGCGTCACCCTCGGCTGACCAATCAGCAGGCTGGGGCCGGCGCCGCCACCGCTGCGCTGGCGCTGGTGCCCGTGGACTCGTGGCGGGCTGGGCCTGTCGTGCCGCGACGCCACGGCGACGTGGTCGGCGTGGTGGTCCGGGGCGTGCGACCCGGGCCACCGGTGTCGTTCGGCCTTCTAGCATCAACGGCGCCAAGGGCTACGCCCGTTACGTCCCGCCCGGCCCCCTCACCACCCCGACCATCTCCTGTCGGCGGCGGCTGAACCGTGGTTCTGGATCACTTTCCGTGCCAGAGCCACGGAGCGTCACCGGAACCGCGATCATGAACGGTCGTGGCTGACGATCTCCTCCAAGACCTCTGGCTCCATCAGACCGCCGACATCGCGGTCAACACCCTGACCATCCACGCCGACCGCGTGACCGTCCACGCCGCCACCACCGGCGACGAGGCGGGCTGTCCGTCGTGCGGAGCCGTCTCGACCCGGGTGCACAGCAGCTACGTTCGGCGGCTGGACGACAATGCGGCGGGCGGGCGTCGGGTGGTGGTCGAGTTACGGGTACGCCGGTTCCGTTGCCGTGAACGAGCTTGCCCCCGGCCACGTTCGTCGAGCAGGCGGCTGGGCTGACCTTCCGTCACGGGCGGCGGAGCCAGGGCCTGCAGACCGCACTGCAGCAGCTCGCCCTGGCCCTGGCAGGCCGGGCAGGTTCACGCTTGGCCGAGGCCTTCGCGGTCCCGGTGAGCCGTTCCACGCTCCTGAGGCTGACACGCGCCCTGCCGGATCCGGCGCACGCGGTGCCGCGCGTGCTGGGCGTCGACGAGTTCGCCCTGCGCAAGGGCCACGTCTACGCCACGATCCTGGTCGACATCGAGACCCGCCGCGCAGTCGATCTGCTGCCCGACCGCACGGTCGAGACCGTCCGGTCCTGGCTGGCCGACCATCCCGGGGTGAAGGTCGTTTGCCGTGACCGGTCGGCCTCCTATGCCGAAGCCGTCCGGCTCGGCGCTCCGGACGCGATCCATGTCGCCGACCGGTTCCACCTGTGGCAGAACCTCGCCGACGCGGTGGAGAAGACCGTGCTTCAGCACCGTGCTCTGCTGCCGGAGCCGGCCCCTGCGGCCGAGCCGGCTCCGGCTGTCGCCTTGGCGGCCGTCAGTTCCGAGCCCCGCCGGACCGGCCGACTGTCGGACCGGGTCCGCGAACAGCACGCCGCCGTCCTGGCGCTCACGGAGGACGGGTTCAGCCTGCGCGCCGTCGGCCGACGACTGGGTCTGGCCCGCAACACGGTGCGCCGGCTGGCCGGCGCGAAGGACCCGGACGAGCTGCTGGTCGGCCGCTGGACCGGACGCACCAGCATCCTCGACCCCTGCAAGCCCTACCTCCACCAGCGGTTCGCCGAGGGCCACACCGTCGCCCGGCGCCTGTTCGAGGAGATCCGGGAGCGCGGATTCCCGGGCCAGGAGCAGATCGTGCGCGTCTACGTGCGTCGGCTGAGGGAGGCGTTCCCCAGCCAGGACCCGCCCCGACGCAAGCCCTCCGTCAGGGACGTGACCAGCTGGATCACCCGCCGCCCCGACCGCCTTCGCGACGAAGACGCCCAGCAGCTCAAGGAAGTCCTCGCTCGAGTCCCGGTGCTGGCCACCACCGCCGAGCACGTCAGGGCCTTCGCCGAGCTTTCGCGGCTTCGCCACCGGCCTCCTCCAGGACCTCGATGCGGTCGTCGCCGGCCTGACCCTGAGCTACAGCTCCGGCGCGGTCGAGGGCCACAACAACAAGATCAAGATGATCAAGCGCCAGATGTTCGGCCGCGCAGGCTTCGACCTCCTGCGCAAACGCGTCCTCCTCGCGGCATGAGGTCGCCGGTGGTGGCGGCGTGGACGGTCACGCGGTCGGCGTGGATGGTCAGGGTGTTGACCGCGATGTCGGCGGTCTGATGGAGCCAGAGGTCTTGGAGGAGATCGTCAGCCACGACCGTTCATGATCGCGGTTCCGGTGACGCTCCGTGGCTCTGGCACGGAAAGTGATCCAGAACCAGTTTTCACCTGTCGCCGAGATCTCCAGCAACGGAACCACCTAGGAACAAAGGCAGCCGTGACCCCCGACCAGCCCGCCCCTGAGTTTCCCGAGACCAGCACCCTGTTCGTCTTCACCCCTACTCCTGGCGCGACCTGGAACCTGACCCTCGACACCTTCACCCAGGCGCTGCGCCGCCGGGAGGGGGAGCAGGCCTTCGTGCACACGAAGACGGACGGCGGGGCCTATGGCCCGAGCGACGAGAACGACTGGTGGTTCGACTTCACCGCAGCCGGGGCGACCTTCGAGGGCATCGGCTCCGGTGTCTCAGGAGACGAAGGCCTGTCCCTGCGCAACGCGACCGCCGGCGCTGCCGCGGAATTCGCCGCCTGGCTGATCCAGGAACTGGTGCCCGCGAACGGCCGGGTCGACTTCAACACCAGGGCCGGTATGGAGGCCGGACTACCCGACGAGGTCCTGACCGAGCACACGGTTACCGGGCTCGAAGCCGTCTTCCGCGACCATCTGAGCGACCTGTGACCGCGTGATCAAGCTGGTCTCGACAGACCAAGATGGTCGACCGACGGCGCGGCTCCCCCCGATCTCACCAGGGGCCGACCTTCACCTGGTTGCCGTGGCCAGTGCCGCAACCGCGGCACTGGCCATTGGCACTTCTACAGGTTGAACGTCGCCACCACCGGCGAGTGGTCCGAGGGCTGGTCGTGCGGGGCGGCCGGTCGGGCTTCCGTCATGTTCGGCAGGCTGCCGTTGCCGGTGGACACCTTCTCGAACTTGGCCAGCAATGAGTGGCTGATCATGATGTGGTCGATGAGCTCAGGCTGGCCCTCGAAGATGCGGGAGAAGCCGCCCTGCTCCAGGATCTTGGGGGCCAGGTTCCACAGCCGCTCGGCGTCGCCCTGGTCGGGGTGGTCGAAGCCACCGGTGCCCATCTGGGAGCCGGGCGGGCCGTACAGGATCTGGGTGGTGGCGGCCTGCCACTCGTCGTTGAAGTCGCCCAGGACGATGACGTCGTGGGTTCGGCCGTCGCCCTGGAGCAGGTCGTCGGCCAGGGCACGCATGGTGACGGCCTCGGCGGTGCGGCGCAGGAGCGCGTAGGCCTCGTAGCGGGCCCGCAGGCGCTCGTCGGTGGTGCTGTGCTGCTTATTCGGGAAGGTCAGCAGCTTCGACTTGAGGTGGCAGACGGCCACCTGGAGGCTCTGGCCGGGGGTCGGTTCCACTCGTACAGCCAGGCCGCCGCGCCCCATCTCGCCGGTCGGGCTGCCGGGGATGCCGTCGTCCTCGACCTGAACGGGGTGGAGGCCGGCTGGGAAGTCCTTGCGCTGCTGAATGTCCAGCAGCGGGAAGCGGCTGATGACGCCGACCCGGATACCGCGGGGGTCCGGGTGGTCCGACAGGGCGGTGTGCCAGGTACCCGGCAGCTTGGCAACCAGGTCATCCAGGGCCTCCTGGCTGCCGACCTCCTGCACGCCGAGCAGGTCCGGAGCGAGCTGGGTGATGACGCCAGCTAGGGCTTCGACCTTGACGTCGTAGGTGGCTTGGTCCTTGGCGGCGCACTTGTTGGGATCCGGCGGGCTGCCAACCGGCAGCGGCCGACAGAAGTTCTCCAGGTTCCAGGTTCCGATGATCGCCATGGCTGCTCCCGCTGCTTGTAACCGACCCCGCGGTCGGCCTTCCAGCCGTTATCCCCCAAGAGGACACGCAGGGGCGGGAGCCCTTCTCGCACTGCCGTTGTCTTTCACTCGGGGGTAGGCGTCGTCTGCTACGCCGAGCTGTCCATCCGGCCATGCACGAACCCGCGCGACCTCGGCTGACAGCCGTTCACTCGGTGACTTGCCCGCACCCGCAGGACAGGGCGGCATCGTTCAGGCGAAGTATTCGTCTTGATGCCGGTTCAGGCATGGGATGCGGCTGCGGTGTTCATGGATCGGGCTGGAACGGAGGCAGGCACGGACTCCGGGTGATCATGAGGTGTCGAGTCCCTGACCACCGCAACGGAAGACCGTGCCTGCCCGAACATCATCGCCCATCCCCGCTGGCCTGGGCCAGCTCGCCGCCGCCCGGCCCGCCGCGCCCGGGGAACACCCACACCTGCTGGACCACCTCGCGACGGTGCCCGATCCGCGCCGGGCCAAGGGCCGCCGCCACCCCCTTGCCTTCGTCCTCGCGCTCGCCGCGTGCGCGGTGCTGGCCGGCGCGAAGTCCCTGACGATTGCGGAGTGGGCCACCGATGCTCCAGCCGCCGTGCTCGCCGCTCTCGGCGGCCCGAACCGCAAACCGTCCGGTCCCACTGCCCCGTCGGAGGCCACCGTGCGCCGGGTCCTGCAGCGCATCGACGGCGACGCCCTCGACGCGGCGATCGGTGCCTGGCTCGCCGCCCGCGACACCGGCGGCCCGCCGTCCCAGGAGCCGGGCAAACGCGCCCGCCGCTCGCTGGCCGTGGACGGAAAGACCGTCCGGGGCGCCCGTCGCTCGCCGCGATGACCGGGACCGGCCTGGTCGCCGCGCAGTGCGAAGTCGGCTCCAAGACCAACGAAATCACCGTCTTCAAGCCGATGCTCGTACCGCTCGACCTGGCCGGCCGGCAGCGGTCGGCAGAAGTTCTCTACGTTCCAGGTCCCGATGATCACGCTCATGGCTGCTCCCGTCGTCGTCGACCAGGTCGCCGATCAGTGTTTCGGTCGCACTCAAACATCCCTTCTAGAGGGCCCCGATTCGCCTCAAGGGATCACCCGCCTGGGTCAGCCCGGAGCCCGGGATCGAGCCCGGCGAGTCGGCCGAGCAGGCAGCTGACCGTGAGCGCCAGGAGCTTAGGCGGCTCTAGGTGGCGGGAGCCGACGACGGTCGCAGGCCGAGCGGAGCGGCGGCGAATGCCTTCTCCGAGTCGACCTCGTAGCAGACGTTGATGCTCGAGTCCCCGAGAGTTGTGTCAACGAAGTGTTGGACGTCTTCAACCGACTCTGTCTCCCAGAGGCACGTCACGGCGGATCCTTCGACGTGTGGGTAGAACTGCAGCACTCGGGTTCCCTTGGGTGCTCCGACGCCGTCGATAAGGGCCTGGCCGCGGGGAAACGCTGTCTCCGGGTTCAAGATCTTGTGTTGGGCCACGACGTACAAGAGTCCTCCTCGTTTGGTGTCGTGCCGTTCGACGATTCGACGTCGGACTGACTGTCCTCCACCAGCCGTTCTAGCCTTCGCTCGCGGCTTCGCGCCGGTGACGCAGCGCGGCGCACCGGGCGATCCGCCCGATCGGCCCACCGCCTCGCCACGTCAACGACGCACACGGCCCCGACCGGGTGGCATCACCCCTCTCAAGCCACCAAGCGTTCACCTGGTAACGCGGTCAGCCAGCGGCCTGCACACGGGTGACTCCCAGCGTGTCCGGCATCGGATCGCTCAGGTGGTCGGCCGAGGGTGGGTGGACAGAGGGCATCCGTCTGCTCCCCACCGAGTACTCGAGGGCTGGCCGCACGTACGGACTGCCGTATTTCCGGCCAACCCGACCAGGGTCAGAGCCGCATCCCATGCCTGAACCGGCATCAAGATGGATACTTCGCCTGAACGACGCCGCCCTGACCCGCACGATGCGCCGGATCACGACAATCCGCATCGCCTTCGCGACGCTGCCCGTTCTACAGCCATGTGGACCGGTAGGTCAGATAGTGCCAGGGTGGATACGTCAGCAAAGGCTGGCTCGCAATGCGGCGCTTCGCCAAGGGTCATGCTGAACAAAAAGAGATATATCGCCGGACGCTACGCCAGGAGCTCCGATAGTCTTCAGCTAACCCCTTTCATCCGAAAGGGGTTTTTCCTGCGCAAGATCCGACAACCACCCGCCCAATAAGCTATTGCCGGTCAGCGCCGCAAGCCCACCGCACTGCTGCCCGCCCTAGCCTGATGACCTGCTCAACCCCGATGGACGGGCTGTCCACCAGCCACAGCCTGGTACTACAGCCGCAGATCTTGAAACGTGATAGCAATCGGTCGAGAACGGCCACGCCTCCGGGCGGTCTGGCGGGGCGACCAGCACCGTGATCGTCGCCCCGCCGAGGTCCCCGTGGCAGGCAAGCGGTCAACTTCGATCACGAAACCGAAGATCTGCTGCTGTAGTACTGGGGATCTCCAGCGCACCAGCCTGCCTCTGGTGACGTACTCCGCTGGCGGCCGGTCGACCTCGCACCAGGCCGCAAGTAGGGGGGTCCTCAGCTGGTAGCCCGTGGCCGCGTCGTAGGCAATGAGTGGTGTGCATCGTGAAGTGGCAGGTCGCGGGCCTGGTGTGCGTCGGCGTCGGGGTGCTCACGCTGGTTGCGGGCGGATGGCTTCGGTGAAG
>NZ_JBVHHY010000050.1:0-32743 GCF_055560835.1 Kitasatospora sp. NPDC023120
CCCACACACCCCCCCCCCCCCCCCCCCCCCCCCCACCCCCCCCCCCCCCCCCCCCCCGCCCGGGGCCCCCCCCCCCCCCCCCCCCCCCCCCCCGCTTCTCTGTCGTGCGTCGTGCAGTTCGTGCAGGAAGTCAGCGGCTCGGCAACGGTGTCAGGAGGCGTCGAGGCCCAGTGCGGCGACCCGGGCCCGGGCGCTGCGGTCCTGGATGGCCAGCAGCTCGGCGCAGGGGCCGTCGGCCGTCTCCGGCAGGGTGAAGTAGGCGCGGCGCGGCAGCAGTTCGCAACCCCTGGCGTGCTTGGCCTCGGTCGTGCCCAGCCCGTAGTGGATGCGGCGGATGCCGTTGCGGGCGGCCCACTCCAGGGTGTCGTAGTAGACCAGGTTGAAGTAGCAGTAGGTGCCTTCCACGGCCTCGTAGTCGAAGCCGGCCGAGCGGGTGTAGAGCACGTCGCCGGCCCGGAAGGCGAGCAGGTAGCCCACCACCCGGCCGTCCCGGACGCTGCTGAGGACGGTGAGGCGCTCCCCGAGGGTGTCGCGCAGCGCGGCGAACTCGCGGCGGGCCCAGCTCTCCCCGGCGGCGTGGCCGTACTTGGCCCGCAGGGCGATGCGCAGCGCGAGGTGCTGCTCGCCGAGCGCGTCGGGGCCCTCGGCGGCCGTGGTGTGCAGGCCGGCGGCCCGGTACGCCTGCATCTCCTTGCGGAGCTTGCTGCGCCGGGCGCTGGGGAAGCGCGCCAGGTAGCCGTCGAGTCCGTCCTCGGGCACGTCGAGGACCGCCTCCGCGCCGAACAGCGCCCGGACGGCACCGGTCGCGGCGGCGTGGTCGCGGCCGGCAGCGTCCTCGGCCGGGTCCAGGTAGAGCAGGGAGTGTCCGGCGCAGCCGAGTTCGGCGGCAGCGGCGCGGGCCAGCCGGTCCAGCGCGGGTACCAGGGGCGCGGTGTCCGCCGGGCTCTCGGCGTCGAAGGGCCGCAGGCCCAGCGAGGAGCCGAAGACGCCGACGGTCAGCCAGGGGTAGAGCGTGCCGCGGACCTCGGCGACCCGCGGTGCGAGCTGTTCGGCGCGGGCGCTGTCCTGCTCGGTGGCGGCCGGCGGGTGGCCGATCGCGGAGAAGTCGCCGATGATCCGGGGGCCGTTGTAGAAGAGCAGCTGTTCGGGGCCCCGGATCAGCAGGGCGGGGGCGACGGCGAGCGGCCGGCCGGTGTCGGCCCGGTTGACCAGCAGGTAGAGGATCTCGTGGTCGTCGTCGGCCTCGACGAACCGCCACCAGTCGGCGCAGGCCCAGACCGGTTCGCCGGGCAGGTCGGTCAGCCCGGCCCGGCGCAGCTCGGCGACCGAGCCGAGGACGGTGCCGGTCAGGCCGTCGCCGAGCGGGCAGGACCAGCCGGTCAGGCCGTCGACGGGTGCGTGCATGGTGTTCTCCCAACAGAACGGCGACGGTGGCCCCGTGGGTCGCGGGGCCACCGTCGGAAGGGGGTTGCCGAGGGGGTGTACGGGGGAGGCCGGGGCCTGCTCAGGCGGCGGTGATCCGGGGGCGGGACAGGTCGACCGCGCGGGCGGCGACGTCCCGGGCGTCCTGGTAGTCCACCGAGCGGGTGATGGCGTAGCCGAGCACGGCGCTGAGCGTCTCGCCCGGGGGCAGCACGATCTTGCCGCCGAGCTCGCGCTCGTAGACGAAGTGCTCCAGGCCGAACAGCTCCAGCACGTCGTACAGGCCGTCGAAGCCGTGGAACTGGCCCTCGACCGGGCTGAGCACGCCGCGGCTGGCCGCGAACAGCTCGGAGCGCTTCTCCATGTCCGGGGCCTGGCCGGTGGCGACCCGGACCAGGTTGGCCGGGAACGGGATGCCGGTGCTGAGCGGGATCAGGTGGGACGTGATGTAGCCGCCGCCGGGGCGGGCGGCGATCTCCAGCAGCTTGGCGCTGCCGTCGGGCAGCACCCGGCACTCCATGTGGAAGGAGCACCAGTCGAGGCCGATGGCCTTGGTGACGCTCTCCGCCAGGCGGCGCACGCTCTCCTGCGCCTGCTGGCTCAGCGCGGTCGGGTGGACCTGCTCGTACTCAACGTAGAACGGCTCGGTGACCCACTTGTCGGTGATGCCGGCGATCATCGTGCGGCCGTCGTGGACGAAGCCCTCCACGCTGTGCTCGCTGCCGCCGAGGCGCTCCTCGTAGACGAACTGGCCCTCGTAGTCGCCGAAGACCGGGGAGAGCTCGCGGGTGGCCAGCAGGGTCGCCTGGCGGAAGGTGGCGGCGAGGTCGGTCTCGGCGTCGATCTGGAAGATCGACCGGCTGCCGGAGCCGCCGGCCGGCTTGAGCACCGCGGGGGTGCCGATCTCGGCGGCCGCGGCCTCCAGGTCCGCCAGGTCGTCGACCTTGCGGAAGCGCGGGATCAGCTCGGGGTGGTCCAGCAGGGCCGAGCGCATCGAGTGCTTGTTGCGGGCCTTGTGCGCTGCCTCCAGCGGCACGCCCGGCCAGCCGCAGCGCTGGGCCAGCGCGGCGGCCAGCTCGACACCGGTGTCGGTCCAGGTGACCACGCCGGAGGCCTTCGTCCGCTGGGCCAGCGCCAGGCCGGCCTTGAGCGCGGCCGGGCGGTCGAAGATGTCGACCTGCTCGAAGTCGCTGATCGCCTCACGGCAGAAGGCGGGCGGGGTGGGGCCGAGCAGCGCGACCTTGTACCCGGCGGCGTGGGCGCCGAGGACGGCCGCGTTGACCTCCAGCGGGGTGCGCCGGGTACCGATGAATATGATGGTCGGCTTCGACATGGTGTCTCCTTGGAGCGAGATTCGTAGGGGTTCGTTGATGACTGGAACGGCCGTGGTCTGCCTGCCGCCCTCGGGGGCCGGGCGGTCCTTCTACCGTGGCTGGCCCCGCCGGATCGACGGGACTCCGGTCCGTCCGATGTCGCTGGCGGGCCACGAGGAGCGGATGCGCGACGCGCTGCCCGGGTCGGTGGGGGAGGCCGCCGCGGACATCGCGGACCGAGTGCTCGCGCTGGACGCGGCCCGGGTGGTGCTGTTCGGCCACAGCCTGGGTGCGGCGGTCGCCTACGAGACGGCGGCGCTGCTGGCCGACCGGGCCGGCGCGCCGCGGCTGGCCGTGGTGCTGTCGGCCCGTCAGGCCCCGGGCGGGGCGAGCCCGGTCCTGGCGGCGCTCGACGGTGACGACCGTTCGCTGCTGGACACGGTGTCCGCCTGGGGCGGGATGCCGCCGGGCGGTGCGGACGGTGAGCTGGCGGCGCTGCTGGCCCCCGTACTGCGGGCGGACCTGGCGATGAGCGCCGGGTACACCGAGCCGGGCGGCCCGCTGCGGGTGCCGGTCACCGTCGTCGGGTACCGGGAGGACACCGTGGTGCCGCTCGCCGAGGTCGGGCGCTGGTCCGCGCTGTGCGAGGGCCCGTTCCGCAACGAGACGCTGGCCGGCGGGCACTTCGCGGCGAAGGACGCGCCCGAGGAGCTGATCGGCCTGGTGCGCGAGGCGCTGGAGCGGACGGCGGACTGACCGCCGGCCGGAGGTGCCCCTCCCGGCGGCCCGTTCCGTCGCCTCCGCCGCCCGCGCGGGTCACGCCGCCGGGACGCCGGTGAGGCGGCGGCCCAGGTGGACCAGCGGGTCGCGGTCCGGGCCCGGCTCGGCTTCGAGCACTTCGAGGACGGCCAACTCGTGGTCGCCGGACTCCACCCAGGCCACCGGACGCGCGGTGATCGCGGCGCAGCCCCCGGCGAGGACCAGCCCGCCGGCCGCGGTGCGGGTCACCGCCCGGCCGCGCAGCAGTTCCTCGCCGTCCGGCCGGCCCGGGTCGGCGAACCAGCGGGCCGCCTCGGCCTGATCGGCCGCGAGGACCGTGATGCCGACCGGGCCGCCGCCCTTCAGCGCCCGCAGCAGCCGGGAGGAGCGCTGGAGGGAGACGGTGGCCAGCGGCGGTTCGAGCGAGGCGCAGACCAGGGTGCTGACGGTCGCGCCGACCGTGCCGCCCGGCGTGTCGCAGAGCAGCACCGCCACCCCGGCGGGCAGTCGGGCGAAGGCGGAGCGCAGCTGTGCGGGACCGACCGCGGCGGGCGGCGGGGCGAGGGTCGCGGTGCTCACCCGGCCACCTCCACGAGCGCCCGGTCGGTGACCGTGTCGGGGGCTTCGGTGCCCGCGTCGTGGGTGCCGGTGCCCGCGTGGCGGGTCTCGGCGAGCAGCTCCAGGCCGTCCAGGACCTGCTCCACCGGCAGGCCGAAGTCGACCAGGCAGGCGATCTCGTCCACGCCGGCCGCGGCGACCTGCTCCAGCATCCGCAGGCACTTCTCGGGCGTGCCGATCAGGCTGGCCTCGCGGTGGAAGCGACGGGCCCGCTCCTCCAGCAGTTCGTCGATCACCGCCTCCGGCAGGGCCGGGATGCTGACCTCGCGTCCGCCGCTGACCGCGCCGCCGCCGGCCGAGGCGCGCAGCTCCAGCTCGAGGGCGGTGCGCAGGTAGCCGCGCAGCGGGGTCCTGGCGGCCTTCCAGCCGTTGTCGGCGTCCCGGGTGGCGTAGGTGTGCAGCATCAGGGTGACCGTGCCGGGGCCCTGGTGGCCGGCCTCGGCACGGGCCGCGCGGTAGCGGTCGATCCGTTCGCGCAGGGTGTCGAGGTCCTGGCCGAGCAGGTGGGTGAGCAGGTTGGTGCCGAGGCGGCCGGCCGCCTCGAAGGTCGCCGGGTTCCCGGAGGCGGTGAGCCAGAGCGGGAGTTCGGGGGAGAGCGGGGTGGGCTGGACGGCGACCTGGACGGTCCTGCCGGAGCCGTTGCGGCGCTCGACCGGCCGGCCGGCCCACAGTTCGCGCAGTTCGGTCACCGCGTCCTGGACGCGCCGGGCGCGGTCGGCGTAGCGGTCGGGGGCGAGCACGAAGTCGTTGGCGTTCCACCCGGAGCCGAGCGAGATGCCGATCCGGCCGCCGCCGCTGAGGTTGTCCACCACCGACCAGTCCTCGGCGATGCGCAGGGTGTCGTGCAGCGGGGCGACCACGCTGCCCGCGCGGATCTGGCACCTGGAGGTGCCGGCCGCGAGGGCGGCGCCCAGGACGGCGGGGCTGGGGAACAGCCCGCCGAAGGCGTCGAAGTGGCGCTCGGGCGTCCACACGGCGGTGTAGCCGAGGCGGTCGGCGGCGGCGGCCGCGCCGCGGACCAGCGCGTACCGGTCCTCGGACCGGTCGGCCTCGGTCGCGCCGAAGAACATCACGCCGAGTGCGGGCAGCGGGCCCGACGGCAGGGAGGGCAACTCGGTTCTCCTCGATGGGGTGGTCATCGCACGGCCAGCAGCAGGTCGCTGTCGGCCTGCCCGGTTCCGGCCTGCCCGGCTTCGGCCTGCCCGGCTTCGGCCTGCGCGGCGTCGGTCTGCCCGGCTTCGGCCTGCGCGGCGTCGGTGTGCGCCTCGGACGGCGACCCGGCGTTCTCCTCCCACGGGAAGCAGGGGGCGAAGGCCGGCTCCAGCTGGTTGATCCAGGAGGCGGTCGGGGACCAGTGGGCGAAGAACGGGCGCCCGACCAGGGCGGGGTCGCGGGCCTGCAGCATCCGGAGGACGAACACCCGCTGCCCGGCGATGGTCGTCTCGCCGTCGACCGCGATCTTGCCGGGGGTCGCCGACATCACCGGTCCGCGGGCCGAGCGGGCCAGGCCGGAGACGGTGCGCTGGGCGTCCTGGACGGTCTGCAGGGCGGTGGCCAGCGGCACCTCGAAGTAGCGGCGGGCACCGGTGTCGCGCTCGACGAAGGCGTAGTACGGGTGGATGCCCAGGTTGACCATCTCGGCCCACATCTCGGCCCAGGTCTCCGCCCGGTCGTTGACGTGGCGGATGATCGGGGCCTGGGCGCGCAGCACCGCACCGGCGTCGAGCAGCCGGCGCACCGCCGCCCGGGCCTCGTCGGTGGCGAGCTCGCGCGGGTGGGAGACGTGCAGCATGACGGCGACCTGCCGACCGGAGTCGACGATCTCGCCGATCAGCCGCATCAGGTCGTCGGCGTCGGCGTCGGTGGTGAACCGGTACGGCCAGTACGCCAGCGCCTTGGTGCCGAAGCGGATGGTGCGGATGTGCTCCATGCCCTCGGCCAGCAGGGGGGTGACCCAGCGCCGCAGCACCGCCGTCGACATGATCATCGGGTCGCCGCCGGTGAACAGCACGTCCGTCACCTCGTGGTGGCGGCGCAGGTAGGCGGTGGAGGGGTCGAGTTCGGCGCTCAGCCGCAGCTCCGGCATGCCGACGAACTGGGCCCAGCGGAAGCAGTAGCCGCAGTAGGCGTGGCAGGTCTGCCCCTGCGAGGGGAAGAGCAGCGCGGTCTCGCGGTACTTGTGCTGGAGGCCTTCGACCACCTCGCCGTCCTCGACCGGCACGTTGTGCGCCAGCTGGCCGGAGGGGTGCGGGTTGAGCTCCAGCCGGATGCGCCGGGCGGCCGCCGTGACGGTGGCCCGGTCGGCACCGCTCAGCAGCAGGTCCGACATCTCGGCGAAGGCGGCCGGCGGCAGCATGTCCCGGTGCGGGAAGGTCAGCCGGTAGATCGGGTCGTCCGGGGCGGCCGTCCAGTCGATCAGCCGGTCCACCACGTAGTTGTTCACCTTGAACGGCAGGACGGCGGCGACGGTCTGGATTTCATGACGGATTTCCGGGTCCATTGCGCGAACCTGTGGAATGTCCGTGAGGCGCGCCCCGGAAATGCTTCTCAACTTCACTGCTGGAATTCTCCCACGGCTCAACGGAGTGGACTCGTGAACGATCGTGCCACAGCTTCGACGGCTCGGAGCGGCAGGAAGCTGTCAGGGCAACTTGCTGCTGACAAGGCCTGCTCCCGGCCCGCTCGGAGGGCGGTAGCTTCATGGCGAACGGTATTTCACGACCGTAGCAAATAACATTTCGCCGGAATCTGGAGTTTCTGCTGTGGATGCGTTGAAGGTAGCCGAGATCTGGGGTGACCTGGTCGGCCGAAACACCGTGGACATCGACGACGACTTCTTCTTCGACCTCAACGGGAACTCCCTGATGGCGGCCGCCGCCGTCGCCCGGACGAGCGAACTCTCCGGAGTTCCGCTGGAACTGCGCGACCTCTACCTGGCGACCACCCCGCGCGAGCTCGCCGAGCACCTCGCGGCGATCGGCGCGCGGCTCGCCGAACTCGAGGCCGCCGCGCCCGCCATCGGGGTGCTGCCCGCTGTCGCGGCCGCCCTGGCCGAACTCAGCGCGGCCGCCGCCGAGCGGCTGCTGCCGCCGGACGCGGTGGTCCGTACGGTCGGCCCCGAGGGGGAGGAGGCCGCCGGAAGCCGCCGGACCGCCCTGCTGCGCGAGCACCGGGGCGCGGGCCTCTGCGCGGTGGAGAGCGCGGACGCCGAGGAGGCGGTGCTGCGGCGCGGCGACGGCCCCGTCTTCCGGCTGCGGCTGGCCGACGCGGTCCTGGAGATCGGCACCCCGGAGGTGGCCCGGAATGGCTGAGCCGACCGAGAGCCTGGCCGGGCTGGTCGAGGCCGCCCTCCTCACCGCCGACCCCGCCCACCTCGCCGTGACCGAACCGGCCGGCAGCTGGACGTACGGCGAACTCGACCGTGCCAGCGCCGAGTTGGCAGCCGCCCTGGCGGCAGCCCCGGGCGGGGCCCCGGCCGCCGACGGCGCGGGGCCCGCCCCGGTGGCGGTCCTGCTGCCCCGGGGCGCGGCGGCGGTCGCGGCGATGCTGGCCTGCATCCGCGCCGGACGGCCGTTCCTGCCGCTGCCGCCGGACACCTCCTCGGCCGCGCTGCCCGAACTGCTGGGCGTCCGCGACCTGGTCACTGCCGGCCCGCCGCCCGCCTGGTGGACCGGCCCGGCGTCCCGGGTGCACCGGGTACGGCGCGAGGGCCCCCCGGCCGTCCGTCCGGTCTCCCGCCCGGCCGCCCGGGCCGTCGCGGATGGCCAGGCCGTCGCGGGCGGCGGGACCGGGTACTTCCTCGCCACCTCCGGCACCACCGGTGCGCCCAAGGTGGTGCGGGGCTCGGCCGCCGGACTGGCACACTACCTGCGCTGGCAGCGCGAGGAGTTGGCGCTCGGGCCGGGTGACGTGCTGTCCAACTCCGCCGACCCCTGGTTCGACTTCTCCTTCAAGGAGACGCTCGCCGCCGTGGTGTCGGGCGCGACCGTGGCCGTCCTCACGGACCGCGAACTGCTCGGCGGGGCCCACCTGTTGAACTGGGCCGCCGAGCACCGGCCGACCATGGTGTGCCTGCTGCCCTCCCGGCTGGCCGCGCTGCTCGGCGCGGCCGAGCAGGCCTCGGCGGAGCTGCTGGACGCGGCATGGGGCCGGCTGCGCCTGCTGCTGGTCTCCGGCGAGGTGTTCCCCACGTCGCTGCTGGCACGGTGGCGGGCGGTCTGCCCGCACGCCACCGTGCTCAACCTGTACGGCCCGACCGAGTCGACCGTCATCAAGCTGCGGCACACCGTGCCGCCCGGCGCGGCGGTCGACACGCCGACGGTGCCGGTGGGGACGCCGATCCCCGGCACCGAGGCCCTGCTGGACGCCGGAGAACCGGCCGAACTCACCCTGGTATCCGATCACTTGGCGCTCGGCTACGCCTTCGGCGGGCAGGGTTCCGCCACCCGCTTCGGCACCCGCCCGGACGGCCGGCCGCTGCTGCACACCGGCGACCTGGCCCGCCGGACCCCGGACGGCGCGATCGAGATCGTCGGGCGCGGCGACCACGTGGTGAAGCGCCACGGCGTCAAGGTCTCGCTGCCGGACCTGGAGGCACAGGCCCGTACCTGCCCCTCGATCGGCTCGGCGGTCGCGCTGCTGCTGCCCGGGGACCGCGAGCGGATCGTGCTCTGCTGCACCCCGTACGGCGCCGCGGCCGACGGTCCGGCGCTGCGCCGCCGACTGCGCGAGCACCTGCTCGGCCGGGTGCCGGCGGCCGCCATGCCGGACGCCGTACGGGTCATGCCCGAACTGCCGCTCGACCCGCGCGGCAAGGTCGACCGCCGCGCGCTGGCCGCGCTCTTCGCGCCCCGGCCCGAGCCGGTGGGCGCTCATGGCTGAGCCGGTGACGGGCAGCGCGGGCGTGCGCCGCCGGCTGGCCTTCGGCGCGGCGGTGGACTCCTTCGGCACCGGTCTGCTGCTGTCGACCTCGGCGGTGTACTTCGTCGCGGTCATCGGCTTCGAGGTGCGCGACGTCGGCCTGGTGATGTCGGTGGCCGGGGTGGCGGGCCTGCTCGGGCCGGTCCCGGTGGGCCGGCTGGCGGACCGGCTGGGCCTGCGCCGGGTGTACTGCGGCGCGCTGCTGCTGCGCGGGGCCGGCTACCTCGGCTACGCGTTCGTCACCGACTTCCGGGTGTTCGTGGTGGCCACCTGCCTGCTGCGGATGCTCGACCAGTCCACGCCGCCCCTGCAGCAGTCGCTGGTCGGCGCGCTGGCCGAGGGCGGCGAGCGGGTGCGGACCATGGCGCTGGTGCGCAGCGTCCGCAACACCGCGCTGAGCGCCGGGTTCCTGGTCGCGGGGCTGGCGCTGGCGGCGCACACCAGGCCCGCCATGATGGCGATGCTGATCGGCAACGGGCTGAGCTTCTTCGTCCTGGCCGCCGTGATCGCCTCGCTGCCGGTGCCGGCCCCGGTATCCGCCGCACCGGGTGAGTCCGCCCCGGAAGGCTCGGACGGTACGGCCCGGTCCGAGGCGGACGCGGCCGCGGAGCGCTCCCGCCCACCGCTGCGCCACCCCCGCTTCGTGCTGCTGACGGTCAGCAACGGCCTGCTGCTGCTGCACGATTCGGTGCTGTTCGTGCTGTTGCCGGTCTGGATCGTGACCAGGACCTCGCTGCCCGCCGCGACCGTGGCGGGGCTGCTCGCCGTCAACACGGTGCTGACGGTGCTGCTGCAACTGCTGTTCAGCCGGACCGAGCGGCTCACCCACCGGCCGGGCGCGGTGCTGCTCGCCGCGGCGGGCTTCCTGGTGGCCGCCTGCGCGGTGTTCCCGGCGGCCGCGCACCTGTCCGGCGGCTGGGCGGTGGCGGGCTGCGCCGGGGCGGTGGCGCTGCTCACCGTCGGCGAGAACCTGCACGCCGTGGCCGGCTGGCAGCTGTCCTTCGACCTCGCGCCGGCCGACCGGCGCACCGAGTACATGGCCGTCTTCAACCTCGGCCTCGGGCTGCAGAACGTCGTCGGTCCGGCCCTGATGACCTCGCTCGTGCTGGGCGCGGGCCCGGGGGGCTGGCTGCTGCTCGCAACCC
The DNA here is from genome assembly GCF_055560835.1 of Kitasatospora sp. NPDC023120. NCBI lineage: Bacteria > Bacillati > Actinomycetota > Actinomycetes > Kitasatosporales > Streptomycetaceae > Kitasatospora > Kitasatospora sp. NPDC023120. Next base: position 10,178 of record NZ_JBVHHY010000050.1, read on the forward strand.
TGTTCGCGGGCTCCGCCCTGGCCTGCCGCGCGGCGGGCACGGTGCGGGCCCCGCTACCGGTCTCCCAAGGAGGGATCTGTCATGGCTGAACACGTCCTGGTGCTCGGCGGCGGGATGGACATGCCCGCCATGCTGCGCGAGCAGGGCCGCGAGGTCCGCACCACGGTGGCCTGCCAGCTCGCGGTGCTGCCGAAGATCCGGCGGTCGGCGGAGCACAGCCGGGTGCTCGGGCTGCGGGCCGACGCCCCGGCGGCCGAGTGGTCCGCGGTGGTCCGGGCCGTCCACGGGCTGGACCCGTTCACCAGGGTCGCCGCCTTCGCGGAGCGCGACCAGGACCGGGCGGCGGCGCTGGCCGAGGAGCTGGGCCTGCCGATGCACAGCCCGGGCACCGTCCACCTGGTGCATCACAAGCCCAGCATGCGCGCCCGGCTGGCCGAGGCGGGCGTGGACGACACCCCGTTCGCGGTGGCGGCGGACGCGGCCGAGCTGCGCGCGTTCCTCGCCCGCCACGGCGGGCCGTGCATCGTGAAGCCTGCGGTCGGCGCGGGCAGCATCGGGGTGCGCCGGCTGGACGACGAGGCGGACCTCGACGTCGCCTTCGCCCGGGCCGACCTGGAGAACGAGTGGGCGCGCGGCGGCGTGCTGGTCGAACGGCTGCACACCGGACCGCAGTTCAGCGTGGAGGCGTTCTCCGAGGACGGCGAGCACCAGGTGGTGTGCGTCACCCGGAAGTACTCCGAGCCGGAGACCTTCGTCGAGCTCGGCCACGTCGCGCCGGCCCCGCTGCCGGAGGCGGACCGCGAGGCGATCGCCCGGCACGTCGCGGCCGTCCTGGACGCCCTGGACATCCGCTTCGGCCCGACCCACACCGAGGTGGTGCTGACCGCCGAGGGCCCGCGCACCATCGAGACCCACATCCGCCTCGGCGGCGACGAGATCCCCGCCCTGGTGCGCACGGCGCTCGGCGTGGACCTGGAGCGGCACACCGTCCGCCAGGTGCTCGGCCTGCCGGTGCTCGCCGAACTGCGGGCCGAGCTCGCCGCGGCGGCGGCGGCCGGGCCCCGGCACGAGGCGGTGTGGTTCGCCCGGCCGACCGCCCTCGGCGTCCTGGACGCCGTGGACGGCCTAGGGCAGGCACGCGCCGGGGAGGGCGTGTCGGAGGTCCGGCCGCTGGCCGAACCGGGGGCCGAGCTGGCTCCGCTGGACTCCTCCGGAGCCCGGCTCGCCCTCGCCCGGGCCCACGGCCCGGACGCCAGGACCGCCGTGGCCCGGGCCCGCGCGGCCGTGGCGGCGCTCAGGTTCCGGGTGACCCTGGAGCCGGGCGAGGACCGGCCGCTGGTCTGACCGCGTCCGGCCCGCCGTGTGGCTGCCCCGGGTCCGGCCCGCCCGCGTTGCTGCGGCGGGCCGGACCCGGGGCCGTGCGGGTCAGCCCTGCTGCTCCGCCGCCGCGAGGACCTCGCGGACGCAGACCGCGAGTGCCCGCAGTGCGGTCTCCAGGTCGGCCGGCTCGGGGAAGCTGGGGGCGATCCGGATGGTCCGGTCGGCCGGGTCGTCGCCGTACGGGTGGGTGGCGCCGGCCGGGGTCAGCGCGACACCGGCCGCTGCGGCCAGCCGGACCACCTCGCGGGCGCAGCCCTCGGGGACCTCCAGCGACACGAAGTAGCCGCCCTTGGGCTGCGACCAGCGGACCGCCGGAACGTCGCCGAACTCCTCCCGCAGGATGCGCTCGACCAGCTCGAACTTGGGCTGCAGCAGCTCGCGGTGGCGGCGCATGTGGGCGCGCACCCCGTCCGCGTCGCGCAGGAGGGCGACGTGCCGCAGCTGGTTGATCTTGTCGGGGCCGATGGTCCGCTTGCCGGTGTGGCCGAGGAACCAGGCCACGTTGGCGGGGGAGGACCCGAAGAAGGCCACGCCGCTGCCGGCCGTGGTGACCTTCGAGGTGGAGGCGAAGACGAACGCCCGGTCCGGGTGGCCGCCCTCGGCGCAGGCCGCCAGCACGTCGGCGAGCTCCACCTCCTCGTCGGTCAGGTGGTGGACCGCGTAGGCGTTGTCCCAGAAGATCCGGAAGTCCGGCGCGGCGGTCGGCATCTCGGCCAGCCGGCGCACGGTCTCGGCGCTGTAGCAGGCACCGTCCGGGTTGCTGTACTTCGGAACGCACCAGATGCCCTTGATCCGGGCGTCGCCGGCCACCAGCTCCTCGACCACGTCCAGGTCCGGGCCCTCGGGCGTCATCGGGACCGGGATCATCCGGATGCCGAAGCGCTCGCACAGCGCGAAGTGCCGGTCGTACCCGGGGACCGGGCAGAGGAAGGCGATCTCCGGCTCCTCCACCCAGCGGCGCTCCGAGCCGGGCACCCCGCTCAGCATCGCGTGGACCAGGCTGTCGTGCATCAGGGCCAGACTGGAGTTGTCCAGCGCCACCAGCTGCGCGACGGGCACCTGGAGCAGCCCGGCGAAGATCTCCCGGAGCTCGGGCAGGCCCTGCAGGCCGCCGTAGTTGCGGCAGTCGGTGCCGTCGGCCGCGGTGTGCCCGACGGGCTGCGACAGCAGTTCCTGCGACAGGTCGAGCTGGCGGGGCGAGGGCTTGCCCCGCGTCAGGTCCAGGGACAGCCCCCGTTCCAGCAGCTCCTGGTACTCCCCGACGGATCGCGACTGCACGGGTGTCACGGACTTCCTCCCTTGGACCGGGCCTAGTCCGGACAGCCTAGCGAGGCCCCTAAGCTGCGCTTTTACCGGCCGCGACTACGATCGTGGCCATGCCATCGGTAGGATGGCGTTCGAACGTCGCCCGGGGGGGAACATGCTGACGAGTCTTGGGCTGGACACCTTCTCCGAGCAGGTGTACAGACAGATGCTGGCCTATCCGGAGCTCGGCCTCTCGGAGCTCGCGGAGCGGCTGGGCAGCTCCGTCGAGGAGGTCCAGGAGGCCTGGGACCGGCTCGCCGACCTGTCCCTGCTGCGGCCGACCCGCAGCGGGTCGCGCGGCCTGCACGTGGTGAGCCCCGAAGTGGGCCTGGAGATGCTGCTCGCCCGCGAGCAGGCCGAGCTGCTGGAGCGCCAGCAGCAGATCGAGCGCAGCCGGGTGGCCGCCGCCGCGCTGATCGCCGACCACGCCGACCTGCGCCGGGAGTCCCCGGTCGCGTACGTGGAGCAGCTGCCGGGCGTCGAGGCGGTTCGCGACCGGCTGCGCAAGCTCACCAACGAGGTCGAGCACGAGCTGCTGGCCTTCGCCCCGGGCGGCGCGCAGAGCCCGGAGAACCTGGCCGCCGCCCGCCCGCTCGACGAGGAGCTGCTGGCCCGCGGGGTGCGCATCCGCACCCTGTACGTGGACAGCATCCGCAAGGACCGCGCCACCGCCGAGTACGCGAGCTGGCTGGCCTCGGCCGGTGGCCAGACCCGTACGGTGCCGAGCCTGCCGCTGCGGATGCTGATCGTGGACCGGAAGATCGCCGTCGTCCCAGTCAACCCGGAGCGCTCCGACCAGGGCGCGGTGGTGCTGCACGGGCCGGGGACGGTCACCGGGATGTACGCGCTCTTCGACCAGTTCTGGGCGCGCGGCGTCCCGCTGGACAAGGAGCCGGGGGTCGACGCCTTCGACGAGCTCAGCGGCCAGGAGCGGGAGGTGCTGGCGCTGCTCGCCGACGGCATGACCGACGAGGTGCTCTGCCGCCGGCTGGGCGTCTCGGTCCGCACCGCGCGGCGGATCATCGCCAAGCTGATGGACCAACTGGGCGCGCGCAGCCGCTTCCAGGCCGGCGCGGAGGCCGTGCGGCGCGACTGGATCTGAACGGGCCGGGGGCCCGGCCCCCGCGGGCTGTCCCGCCCGGGCGGGCCGGGCGGGACAGGGGGTCGTTCGCGGTACCGCTCTCTCACCTCGTGTAGTACCAGAACTCCGGCTGATAGCCCTCGAAGGGGTCCTGGACCGGCATGTGGAGGCCGTCGGCCACCTCGTAGACGGCGACGATGTCGTCGGTGTAGATCACCGGCTGGTGGTCGTTGACGTAGTCCTCGTAGGCGTACATGTCCTGGATGTCGTTGCTGGTGATCGTCCTGGCGATCAGCTGGTCCAGGTGCGGGTCCGAGTAGCCCCAGACGTTCGCCGCGGCGCCGGTGGCGAAGAGGGAGTCGCCGGTCGGGTAGAGCTGGGGCGAGTAGACCCAGCCGCCGTAGAGGGCGGCGTCCCAGGCGCAGCCGTCGGGGTTGGCCGGGGTGCACAGCGACGCCTCGGTCTGGAGGCGGTCGACGGGCACCTCGGCGAGGTTCACCGAGATCCCCGACTGCGCGAGGTTCGCCCGGTAGGAGGCCATGATCCCGGGCAGGTCGGCGTTGCCGGCCTGGTAGTCCAGGTCGAACTCCGCCTTGTCGCCGGCGGCGACGTCGGCACCGCACTGGCCCGGGCCCGTCCCCGGGTTCCGGCAGACGGCAGGGGTGGTGCTCAGGTCCCAGCCGTTGGCGGTCATCAGGCTGCGGGCCTCGGCGAGGTCGAACTTGATCCGGTGCTGCTGGGCGTCGGGCGACAGCGGGTTCCCCGCGGGGATCGACGGCACGGCGCCGGTCGTCGGGTGGCCCCAGCCCTTGCGGGCGCCGTCGATGACGCCCTGCTGGTCGTAGGAGTCCTGCAGCGCCTTGGTGAAGTAGGACTGCCGGAACAGCTTGCCGTGTCGACTGCTGCGGAAGTTGAGCTGGTAGTAGCTGATCGAGTCCAGGTAGGTCAGCGGCGCGATGTGGTAGCCCTGCGCGGCGAGCGGGTTGCCGGCCTGGAGGTCGTTCGGGTCGTACCGCGCCGCGTGCGCCTTGGGCAGGATGCCGATCTGCAGGGCGTTCGGGCCGGACGCGCCGGCCTTCAGGTCGGCGTACTGGGCCTCGGCGTTCTTGTACGGGACGAAGTCGACCTCGTCCAGGTACGGCTTGTGGACGCCGGAGTAGGCCCTGTTGCGGACGATGGAGTAGTAACCCGTCGCCGCGTCATAGGACTTGAGCTTCCAGGGGCCGTCCGAGACCTGCCAGAGCGGGTTGGTCGCGAAGGTCTTCTTGTCGACCGAGGCCGCGCTCAGGTAGCGGAAGACCGGATCGCAGTCGGCCTTCAGGGTGGGGGAGTCGACCGCGTCGGCCGCGCATCTGCCGCGGGCGCCGTCCGGGCCGGTCACGTCCCAGGCGCGGGGCATCGGCGTGATCGTGGTCAGGACGTTCTGCAGCACCCAGGTCCGGTTGTAGGCCTGGTCGAAGGTGATCGAGATCCCGTGCTCCGCGACGGACGTGGAGGCCACGTTGTCCGGGAAGTAGTTGGTGGTGGTCCCCGCGATGGTCATCGGCGGCGTGTAGTAGCCGAAGTGCTCCTTCTCGGCCTTGGACATGTTGATCCAGAACTGGATGTCGCGGCCGGTGAGCCGTTCGCCGTTGCTCCACTTCCAGTTCTTCAGAGCGATGGTGACGGTCCGTCCGTCCGCGCTCCAGACGGGCGCCCGGGCCGGCGAGAGGTCGTCGTCGATGGCGATCCGGTCGTCCCGTCCGGCGAAGTACAGCGGCCGGAAGAAGAACTGCTGGAACTCCCCGATGTTGATCGAGGTGACCTGGTTGACGTCCATGAACGGCCAGATCACGTTGGGGCTGTCGTTCGGCCGCTGCGCGATGCGGACCGTCCCGCCGTGCTTGGGGTGCGGCTTGCCGACCGAGGCGGCGCCGGTGTCGTCGGCGGGGTTCGCGGCGGCGGCCGTCGTAGCCGCTCCGACGGTCGCGAGGGCGACGGCCACGACACCCGCCTTCGCCAGGAAGCTGCGGACTGTGCGGATGTGCATGAGGACCTTCCGTTCGAAGCGGGACGCCGGGGTGGTCGCGGGCGCCGCCGGATCAGCTGGGCCCGATGTCGGCGCCCGAGCCGGAGCCTCCCGTGTAGGCGCAGGACCCGTGCGGTGCCGCGGGGGAAGCCGTGCGTGCCACCGCTGCGTCGACGTCCCCGAACAGGACGGCGATCTTCTTGACCATGCCCCTCGATGCCCTCTCGTGAATGAAGCTGTTTCCTGTGCCTGGCATAGCCTCGAACATGACAATCCCGGGCAGTTCCCGTTTCGATACCGCTGGGTGGGAATCGACGCCGGCCCGTGCCGGGGCAGGGCCCGCGCGGACGGCAGCCGCCCGGACCGCCGCCGTACGGAGCAGCCGTCCGGACCGCCGCCGGCACCGGCCGGGACGGGGCGTCAGACCGGGATGCGCCCCGGGCTGGGCCGGTCCGCGCCGTCGAGCACGGCGGCCGCCGCCTCCATGCCCTCCAGGGCGCGCGCCGCCTCGATCCGGTAGCCGATCGCGCTCGCGTGCCGGTAGGCGTAGCGGTGCGCCTTCAGCGCCCCCTCGAAGTCCCGTACGGCGAACCGCGCCCGGCCCACGATGTTCGCGACCGCCGCCTGGCGCACCGGGGTCCGGCTCGCCTCGGCCAGCCGCAGGGCGTTCTCGCCCGGCTCGACGGCCGCCTCCGGATCCCCGCTCAGGGCCGAGACCTCGGCGCAGACCGCCAGCAGCAGGGCGACGTTGCCGGGGAGCCTCGACTCGTCCGACAGCGGCCTGGCCTGGTCCACGCAGGCCCGGGCCTGCGGCAGTTCGCCGCAGCGCAGATGGGCGACGGCCTTGTCGGTCAGGGCCGCGATCTCGATCTCGACCGCGTGCAGCCGGCGGCTGAGGTCCACCGCCGCCTGGGCCGATTCGACGGACCGGCGGAAGTCGCCGCAGTTCTCGTGGAGCATGCTCAGCACGGTCAGCGACTCGGCGGTCTCCCGGTGCAGGCCGGCCTCGGTGCCCAGCGCGATGCTCCGCTCCAGGTGCGGCAGGGCGGCGTCGTACGCGCCCACGGTCGTCAGCAGCATCCCCAGGGTGCCGCGGCAACGCGCCTCGGCGTGGGCGTCGTTGATGGCGATGGACGCGGCGAGCCCCTCCTCGGCGGCCGCGACCCCCTCCGGCAGCCGGCCGACCTTCCAGCACACCGCGGCCAGGTTCGACAGGCTCAGCAGCAGCAGCGAGGAGTCGCCGAGGCGCCGGGCGCAGGCGACGGCGATCTTGGCGACCTCGTAGTAGTCCTCGAAGTAGCCGCGGAGGTTCAGGTGGTAGGCCAGGTTGCGGGCGAGGTACGCGGCGTGCAGGTCCAGCCGCTCCTGCTCGGCCCGCCGGACCACGGCGATCAGGCTGGAGTGCTCGCGGTCGAGCCACTCCAGGGCTGCGTCGTGGTCCGGGAAGCGCGGCAGATACGGCGACTCCGGGTGGAAGGTGGTGTCCAGCCGGCGCCAGTACGGGAACACCCGGGCGCAGGCGTCGTCGGTGGTCTGGCAGTAGTGGTCGAGCAGCCGCCGCAGGGCGATGCCGGCCTCGCCGTCCGCGTCGCGCAGCCGCAGCGCGAACGCCCGGACCAGGTCGTGGAACCCGTACCGGCCGTCGTTGCGCAGCTGCAGGAACCGCACGTCCAGCAGTGACTCCAGCGCCGAGTCGGCGGCGGACAGGTCGCGGCCGAGCAGGGCCGCCGCCGAGTGGACGTCCAGCGCGCCGCCCGGGTGCTGGGCGGTGAGCCGGAACGCGGTGCGCACCGGCGGTTCCATGGCGTCGTAGGAGGACCGGAGGGTCGCCTCGACACTGCGGTCGGTGCTGCTGAGTTCGTCCAGGCGCCGGGTCTGGTCGGCGAGTCTGCGCACCATCCGGTCCAGCGTCCAGCCCGGGCGGTTCAGCAGCCGGGCGGAGGCGATCCGCAGCGCCAGCGGGAGATGGCCGCAGAACTCGGCGAGGTCCCGGGCTCCGCGCAGGTCGGCGGCGACGAGCTCGGCGCCGAGGGTCCGGGCCAGGAACGCGGAGCTCTCGTGCGGGGAGAGCTCCCGCAGCGAGACCCACCGGGCGCCGTCGAGGTCCACCAGCCGGGCGCGGCTGGTGACGATCGCGATGCTGCCCGCGGTCGCCGGGAGCAGGGGGCGGATCTGGCCGACCTCCCGCACGTTGTCGAGGACGAGCAGGTAGCGGCGGTCGGTCAGGCAGCTGCGCCACATGCCCGTCCGGCCCGCGAGGTCGTCGGGTATCTCGTCCGGGCGCTTGCCGAGGGCGCGCAGCAGGATGTCGAGCGCGGTGTTCGCGTTGACGGGCTCCTCGCCCGGGCTGTGGCTCTGCAGGTCCAGGAAGATCTGGCCGTCCGGGAAGGACGCGGCGATGGTGTGGGCCGCCCGGATCGCGAACGAGGTCTTGCCGCAGCCGCCGATGCCGTCGACGGCGACGATCCGCCCGCCCGCCGTCCCGGCCCCGGCGGCGGCCGCCACGACCGCCGCCAGCTCCGCCGTCCGCCCGACGAAGTCCGGCAGGTCGCTCGGCAGCAGGCGGGGGACGGTGCCGGGCTGCTGCTGCGGGGGCTCGGCCGGCTCGGGTGCGGGGCGCGCCGCGGGGGCGGCGGCCAGGAGGTCCGGGCTGTCCTTGAGGATCGCCTCGTGCAGGCCGATCAGCTCGGGGCCCGGGTCGACGCCGAGGTCCTCGCGCAGCAGCCGACGTACGGACCGGAACACGTCGAGCGCGTCGGCCCGGCGCCCGGACCGGTACAGGGCGAGCATCAGGTGGCCGTACAGCCGCTCCCGCAGCGGGTTGGCGGCGACGAGGTCGCGCAGCTCGCCGATGAGCTCCGGGCCCTCCCCGGATTCCAGCCGCAGCGCCAGCAGCTGTTCGAGGGCGGCCATCCGGCGCTCCTCCAGGGCCGCCGACGCCGCCGATAGCACCGCGCTGCCGTGGTCGTCGAGGGCCGCCCCGCGCCACAGGTCCAGGGCCGTGCGGAGTTCCTCCGCCGCCCGGTCGTTCCGGCCGTCGCCGAGCAGGGCCTGCGCCCGCTGGACGGCCGCGGCGAACCGCGTCGCGTCCAGGTCGTCCTCGGGCACGGCGATGCGGTACCCGGTGCCGACGGTCTCGATGAGCAGCTTGCCGCCGGGGAGTCGGGTGCGCAGGTTGGAGACCGCCTTGCGGACCTGGTGGGTGGCCGTCTCCGGCGCGGCCTCGCCCCAGATCCCCTCGACGATCCGGGACACGGACAGGACCTGCCCCGGTGCCAGCAGCAGCAGGGTCAGGACCTTCTCGTTCACCCTGCCGCCGAGCGGTATCCGTCGGTCCCCCGCCCACACCTCCAAGGGCCCCAACAGCAGGAACCGAGGATTGCCCACAATGCTCCCTCCCCCCTATGCGCGAACCGCACGACCACCGGCATTCTATGGCCGCAGTGGATCTACGGGCCGGGATCCACCGCACTTTGCCCGGATTTGACATGCCGCAACCCGGGGGGCGGGCCGGGGAATTGTGCGCCACCGCCGAACGGTCCCACGGCAATTCCGGCATATCGGCCGGAATGCCGGGGGTGACCGGGTCAAGAGGTCTATCTTCGCGACCTGTGTGCCGCAACCTGCCGCAAAGTCAAAAGTGTGAGGCTGCAGGGATTTTGAGCCCATTCGTGCACCGCCCGACCGGTGTTACCTGGCGTTACAATACGAGCTTTTTCCGGCCTCGATCCCCCCGCCGGGATCGCAGCCGGGATCGCGTCCGAGAGTCGTGCGGTACCGCGTCCGGGAGCGGTACGGGAACGGATCGGGAAGCGTCCCCGGCACTCTTTTGGTCGGCGATGCCGCGGCTGCACGCCGCCTCGGACGCATCGCACTTGCCAGCGGAGAATCAATGACTGCCGAGATCCTGGAAACACCGACAGACGCGTCGATCCTGGACCCACTGCGGTTCCGGCTCGACGAACTCAAGGCCGACCGGCTGTACCGGGACTTCCTCCCGGTCGCCCATCAAGCAGCCCAACCCGGCCACACCTGGCACAACGACCGCCTGGTGCAGGTCTGGTGCAGCAACGACTACCTGGGCCTCAGCCAGCACCCGGAGGCCATCACCGCGCAGCAGGCCTCGGTCGCGCAGCACGGCACCGGCACCGGCGGGTCGCGCAACATCGCCGGCACCAGCGTGGCGCACGTCGAGCTGGAGCGCCGGGTGGCCGAGTGGCACGGAAAGGAGCGTGCCCTCGTCTTCTCCAGCGGGTACGTCGCCAACTTCGAGTCGCTCAGCACCCTGATCGCCGCCACGCCCGGCATGGTGGTGTTCTCGGACGCGCTCAACCACCGGTCGCTGATCGAGGGCATCATCCGCTCCGGCGCGCCCAAGCAGGTGTTCGCGCACAACGACCTGGACGACCTGCGCGCCCGGCTGGAGGCGACCCCCGCCCACTTGCCGAAGCTCATCGTGTTCGAGTCCGTGTACTCCATGGACGGCGACACCTCGCCGCTGTCGGAGATCCTCGACCTCGCCGAGGAGTTCCACGCGCTGACCTGGCTCGACGAGACCCACTCAATCGGGGTGCGCGGTGCCACCGGCGCCGGCCTCAGCGAGGAGCTCGGCGACCACCGCGCCACCTTCGTGCAGGGCGTCTTCGGCAAGTCCTTGGGAACGGTGGGCGGTTACGTGGCCGGCCCGGACGTCGCCCTGGACTACATCCGGTCGCAGGCGCCCGGGTTCATCTTCACCACGGCGCTGCCGCAGGCTTCCATGGACGCCACCCTCTGCACCCTGGACATCGTCCAGAAGGGCATCGAGCTCCGCGCCGAACTGGACGCCAAGGTCGCCCTGCTGAAGGCCGAACTGCGCGTGCGCGGCATCGAGTTCCTCGACGCCGACAGCCACCTCGTCCCGGTGATGGTGCGCGGAGCCGAGCGGGTCCGCGAGGTGGCCACGATGCTGCTCGAGCAGCACGACATCTACGTCCAGCCGATCAACTACCCCTCGGTCGCCAAGGGCAGCGAGCGCTACCGCGTGACGGTCGCCCCGTTCCGGACGCCGGAGCAGATCGCCCGTTTCGCCGAGTCGCTGCACCACTGCCTGCAGGCCTTCGCCCCCTCGACCCCGACCACGGAGGAATCCCGATGACCGCCAAGAAGCAGAGCACCCCGTTCGTCGGCGTGGAGTTCACCGACGTCACCTACGACGACCTGCAGGACCAGGCCCTGTGGGAGGAGCTGGTCGGGGCGCTGCACGCGCACGACGTGGTCGTGGTGCGCTCCATCGACCTGACGCCCGAGCAGCAGATCGAGCTCGCCAAGCGGCTGGGCCGCCCGGTGCCGTTCGTCATCGGCAAGTACCGGCACCCGGAGTTCGAGGAGATCATGATCTCCTCCAACGAGCAGAAGGACGGCAAGCCGGTCGGCGTCGCCCGGGTCGGCAACTTCTGGCACCAGGACTCCACCTTCGTCGCCGACCCCGCGCCGTTCACCATGCTGCACGGCGTCAACGTGCCCTCCACCAGCGGGCACACCAAGTTCGCCAGCGCCGCGGACGTGTACGACCGCCTCCCGGAGGAGTGGAAGGCCAAGCTCGCCGACCGCATCGGCAACCACACCGTGAGCAAGCGGCTGCGCATCCGTCCGGAGCACGTGGGCCTGTCCGTGGCCGAGTTCCGGGCCCAGGCCGACTACGAGCACCCGCCGGTCCAGCACCCCGTGATCGCCAAGGACGAGACCACCGGCCGCTCCTACGTCTACGGCAGCCGGGAGTACATGGCCGGCGTCGAGGGCTTCGACCCGAACGAGAACGAGGCCTTCTTCGCACTGCTGGACGACCTGATCACGGACGAGAGCCACGTCTACACCCACGTGTGGACGCCGCAGGACCTGGTCATCTGGAAGACCCGCACGACCTACCACATCGCGACCGAGGTCGAGCCGGGCGTCGGGCGCACCGTGCACCGCGTCAGCATCGAGGTGGCGGGCGGCGACGCGAAGCCGGTCGAAGAGCGGGTGCAGTGAGCGCCATCGCGGACTTCGCGGTCCGGTACCCCGAGGGGCGGGTCGACGTGCACGACCTGCACGCCGCCTCCGGGGTGCCGCTGGCCGACATCCGGGCCGTCACCCACGCCGAGGGGTTCCCCGGGCTGGGTGAGGGGGAGGCCTCCTGGGAGCTGGTGCGGGACGCGGCCCGCGAGGTCCTGGAGCGCACCGGAATCGCACCGGAGGGGATCGGCACCGTCATCCACGCCGGCTCGGGCGAGTGGGACCACCCGTTCTGGTCGCCGGCGGCCAAGGTCGCGCACGCGCTGGGCATCGAGCGGGCGCACTGCTTCGAGGTCGGCAACTTCTGCAACGCGGGTGCCACCGCGCTGCGGATCGCGGGCGACCGGCTCGACGCGCAGGGCTCAGGCCACGCCCTGGTCCTGATCGGCGACCGGCTGAGCCGACTGGTCGACCGCTCCGACCCCGCCAGCCTGGACCTGTTCAACTTCGGCGACGCGGCGGCCGCGGTGCTGCTCGCCGCCGGGTCCGGGCCCTTCACCCTCGCGTACTCCGCCATGCGCACCGACGGCAGCTGGGCCGACTACTACCGCGGGGAGCACCGCCCCGACGGCGTGGTGATCCGGCAGGAGCCCCACCGGCGCGGACTGGCGGACGCCTACGTCGAGAACTTCAGGTCCCTGGTGGACGAGACCCTGCGGGCGCTCGGGGCCAAGGTCGACGACGTCGCCCACTTCCTGATCAACCACGGCGACCGGTGGATGCACGAGCGGCTGCTGGCCACCCTCGGCCTGCCCGAGGAGAAGTCGGTGTTCGCCTACGACCGGCAGGGCCACATGGGCGGCGCGGACACCCTGATCGCGCTGCGCGAGCTGGTCGACCAGGGCCGGGTGCACGACGGCGACCTCGTCCTGCTGGCGACCAGCGCGATGGGGTTCAGCTGGGGGATCACGGCCCTGGAGTGCCGACTGTGAAGATCCTGGTGATGCATCAGGTCCCGTACCGCAAGATCGACTACCACCTGGGGCTCGACCACGGGGCGCACGACGTCACGTACTTCGGGACGGCCGAGTCGATCGCGGAGATCCCGGAGCCGCTGCGCTGCGGGCGGGTGGTCCTCGACGGCCCGGACGGGCTCGCCGAGCAGATCATCGCCCGCACCCGCCGCGAGGACGGGTGGGAACAGGTGCTGGCCCTCTCGGAGTTCGGGATCCTCGAAGCCGCGGCGATCCGCGAGCACCTCGGCATCCCCGGCCCCGACCGGGCCAGCCTGGAGCTGATCCGCGACAAGGTCGCGATGAAGCAGGCGCTGGTCGACGCCGATGTGCGGCACCCCCGGTTCGTCGCGGCCCCGCCCGCCTCGGGCCGGCTGCCGTGGTCCGGCCGTACGGTCGTCAAGCCGCGGCTGGGCGCCTCCAGCGACGGGGTCACCGTCCACGCCACCGCCGAGGAGGCCGTCGCCCACCACCGCGGCCTGCCCGACCGGGAGGCCTACCAGCTGGAGGAGTACGTCGAGGGCGAACTCCTGCACGCGGACGGGCTGGTGACCGACGGCCGGGTGAGCGATCTGGTGGTCAGCCGGTACGTCGGCAAGCCCGTCGACTTCGCCGCCGGCGCCCCCATCGCGACCGGGCAGCTGCCGCCCGACCCGTGCCACACGGCCTTCACCGAGCAGGTGGTCCGGGCGCTCCGGATCGAGGCCGGGTGCATCCACCTGGAGTTCTTCGAGACGGCCGCCGGGGAGCTGGTGTTCCTGGAGGTGGCGAACCGGCTCGGCGGCGGCGGCATCGTCACCGCCCACCTGCGGCACACCGGGGTCCACCTGGCCCGGCACGAGATCGCGATCCGGCTCGGCCTGCCGCGCCCGGACCGCCTGGCGCCGAGCGGGCGGTACCACGGCTTCGCCATCTTCCCCGGGCACCGGCTGGACCCCGCCCGGCCCTGGCGGACCGAGGTGCCCGAGCACCTGCGCGACCACCCGGCGCTCGACCGGCTGCACCTGCTCGAGAACCCCGGCGCCGAGTCCGAGGGAGGCTCTGCCCGGATCACCTACCAGGAGTGGCAGGTCCCCGCCTTCATCGAGGCCTCGCACCCCGACCCCGTCGAACTCGCCCGCTTCCTCGCCGACTGCACCCGTTCCGTCCGGGTCAGCCAGCCCGAGCCGGCCCACACCCCAGGAGGTCCCAGACCGTGACCGCCACCACCACCCCGACCCGCTCGGCGGCCGAGCCGCCGACCACGAACGCCGGGCCGTACCACCCGACCGACCTGCTGCTGGCCGTCGAACACGTCGAGCGGGCGCTGACGCGCGAGCCCGGTTCGCCGGCGGTGCGGGCGCTCGTCGACGCCGGCGCCGACTTCCTGTTCCGGACGGAGGAGCTGGCCGAAGGGCTGGACGAGCTGTTCGGCGGCGTCAGCCAGTACCCGTGGCGGCCGCTGACGGACAGCGACGACGTGATCGTCTTCTCGCCGGTCGGCACCGTCGTCCTCGACGACCCGGCCGTCCTCGACGGCCCGGCGCCGGACTCCGCCGAGCCGGCCGTCCGCGGCCTGCTGCTGGCCTGGGCGTCCGGGAACGACGTCATCGTCCGCACCGCGCGGCCGCAGTGGTGGCGCACGGTCGAGGACCTGTTGCGGGCCCCGGGCTTCCCGCTGCCCGCCCTGCGGACCGCCGAGCCGGGCGCGTCCTTCCCGGACGCCGTCGCGGTCGACGTCCCGCCGCTGCCGGCGGTCGGCGGCGCGGCACCGGACGCCGCCGTCGACGCCCGGCGCTTCCGGCTCGACTGCACCTCCGGCTGGGCCCAGGGGCTGTCCCGGCGCGAGTACCTGCCGGGCACCACGCTGGCCCGGGCCCGGGCCGCGGCCGCCGAAGGGCTGGACGGCCGGGTGGCGGCGCGCCTGCGCTACCTGGTCGAGCGGGCCCGGCGCGCCCCGTACTACCGGGGGCTCGACCTGCCGCGGGTGACCGACCGCGCCGACCTCCAGCGGCTGCCGATCCTCGACAAGTCCGACCTGGAGCGGCACTCCCTGCCGACCGCTCGCGACCTGTCCAGCGGCGACCGGCCCAGCGGCGAGGTCCTGCGCAGCGGCGCCACCGCCGGCACCCCCCGGTACATCGTCTACTCGCGCGCCGACTGGGCCAACATGATCCGCGAGGCGATCCCGGTGCTGTACGCCCTGGGCCTGCGCCCGGGCGACCGGGTGATCAACACCCTGTTCGGCGGGGAGCTCTACGGCGGGCTGGTGACCAGCCAGAACGAGCTCTCCCGGATGCCGGTGGAGACCTACACCGTCGGCGGCAGCGCGAGCGCGGACCACATCCTGATGCTGGTGCGCAGCTTCGACGCCAACGCCGTGCTGGGCATGCCCGCACTGCTGCTGCCGGTGCTGCGGACCGCCAAGGCCGCCTACCCCGAGCTGCGGATCGAGAAGGTGCTGTACGGCGGCAGCCCGATGATGGAGACCGACAAGCAGTGGCTTCGCGACGAGCTGGGCGCCAAGGTCGTGGCCAGCATCCTCGCCGCCAACGACGGCGCCCAACTCGGCTACCAGTGTTCCGAGATGAGCGGCACGCTGCACCACGTCTGCGACGACTACAACCTGCTGGAGGTGGTCGACGAGCAGGGCCGTACGCTGCCCGACGGCGAGGTCGGCGAACTGCTGGTGACCAGCCTGCAGAAGCTCGAAGGGCCGCTCATCCGCTACCGGATCGGCGACATCGGCCGGATCTTCCGGTACAGCTGCGGCTGCGGCCTCACCGGCCGGGTGCTGGAGTACCTGGGGCGCTCCGACGGGCAGATCAAGGCCCACGCCCAGACCATGCTGTACGCGGACATCGTGACCGAGCTGGCCCCGTTCGAGGTCTCCCAGGTGCAGGTCGAGGTGGCCTCCCGCGACGGGCACGAGTCCATCGTGATCCGGACCGAGTCCGCCCGTCCGCTGGACCCGGCGGTGGTGAAGGCGCACCTGGAGTCGAAGTTCTCGCTCCTCGGCTCCCGGCAGGAGTTCGAGACCGACGAGCTGCTCCTGCACTTCGCTGTGGAGTGCCTCGGCGAGGGCGAGCTGCCGCGCCACCCCGTCAGCGGCAAGGTCCGCGGCGTCATCGACCGAAGGGTGGAGTCGTGATCCCGAAGGAACCCGTGAGCGCGCTGCTCAACGCGGAACTCGCCAAGCCGGACAGCCCGTTGCGGTCGATCGACCCCCGGCGCCACCCCGTCCTCGCCGACCTGCGCCGGGCCCGGTACCTGAGCCGGCCGCTGGTCTACCCCGAGTCGGAGCTGCGCACCTTCGGAGCCGACCTGCTCGGCGCGGTCGAACTGCTGACGACCCTGCCGGCCCGGCTCTTCGACGGCGACGTCGAACGGACCTGCCGGGCGCTCGGCCTGGACCCGCGCAAGGCCGAGCTGGTCGGGGACTTCGACAAGCAGCGCCCGGCGCGCTTCGGCCGGATCGACGCCTACCACGACGGCGAGGCGCTGCGGGTCCTGGAGTTCAACGTCGGCGGATCCGTCGGCGGCCAGGAGTGGGTGGAACCGCTGGCCGACATGTTCTGGGCCGACGACGCGTTCCGCGAGTTCGGGACGGCGCACGGCCTGCACCACCTGCCCCAGACGAAGCTGCTGGCGGGCGCGCTGCGGGAAGCGGCCGCGCAGGTCTGCTCGGGCCGCGACCCGGTCATCGCCATGGTCGAGGGAACGGGCGGCCTGGACCTCTACGCCGAGGGCTCCTGGTACCTGCTGCGGCGCCTGCTGGAGGCCGAGGGGCTCGACTGCCGGATCGGGGAGGTCCACGAGCTGGAGGTGACCGCCTCCGGGGTGCGCTTCCAGGGCCGCCCGGTGGACCTGGTGTACCGGCTGTTCGACCTGGACCAGGTCGTCGACGACGCGGACGCCTGGCGCACCACGGTCCGGCTGCGGGACGCGCACCGGGCCGGGCAGGTGGCGCTGTGGGCCCCGCTGGAGTGCGACCTGACCGACAACAAGCGGTGGCTGGCGTACCTGTCGGACCCCCGGCTGCGCGGCCACATGTCGCAGGACGAACGGGACCTGGTGGACCGGGTGCTGCCGTGGACCCGGGCCCTGGTGCCCGGTGCGGCGGGGCTCGACCAGGTGGTCGCGGACTGCCGCGAGCGCCGCGAGCACCTGATCCTCAAGCCCGACGGCGGCTTCGGCGGCCAGGGCATCACCTGCGGCTGGCTCGTCTCCGACGGGCAGTGGGCGGACGCGCTGCGGCGCGGCGCCGCCGAGGGCGCGGTGGTCCAGCAGCGGGTCGTGCCCCGCGAGGAACGGGTGGTGAACACCGAGACCGGTCTGACGGAGTCCTGGGACGCGTGCCTGGGCCTGTACTGGGTCCCGGGCGGTCTGGGCGGCGGCGGGGGACGGCTCGTGCACTCCGGCGAGCCGGCCGACTCCACCGACCGGCGACTGGCCCCGATGTTCCTCTACCCGGACGAGGGCACCGAGCGCCACTGAGCCCGCCCGACCCCGCTCCCGCTGTTCGACGCCGCTTCTGACGCCCGCCAGCCCACAACCCAGGACGGAGACGATGTCTTCCACATTCCGCGCCGTGCACCAGGTGGCACGCCCCGACGGCGTTCCCGGCGCCGAACACTTCGCCGTCGTGGAGCACCCGCTCCCCGCGGTCGAACCCGGCACCGCCCTGGCGGAGAACGTCTACCTGTCCGTCGACCCGTACATGCGGGAGCTCATGGACGAGGAGTGGCCGCTCCACGAACCGCTGGGGTACGGCCGCGCCATCGGCCGCATCGTCCGCTCCGAGGACCCCGACCTGCGGGTGGGGGACCTGGTGGAGCACGGCGGGGGCTGGAGCACGCACTCCCTGATCCAGCACGGCTACGGACGCGTGGTCCGGCCCGCAGCCGGCGTGGCGACGTCGACGTACCTGTCCGTCCTCGGCGCGACCGGCCTGACCGCCTACGTGGGCGTCCGCGAGATCCTCCGGGTCCAGTCCGGGGAGTCGGTCTACATCTCGGCGGCCGCCGGCGCGGTCGGCGGCGTGGCCGGCCAGATCGCCAAGCTGACCGGCGCCGGGCACGTGGTCGGCAGCGCCGGCTCGGCGGCGAAGGCACGGCACGTCGTGGAGCGGCTCGGCTTCGACGCCGCCTTCGACTACCACGACGGGCCCGTCACCGACCTGCTGGCGAAGGCGGCCCCGAACGGCGTCGACGCCGTGCTGGAGGGCGTCGGCGGCGACCACCTGGAGGCCGCGATCGGCGCCACCAAGGAGTTCGGCCGAATCGCCTGGGTCGGCGCGATCTCCCAGTACAACCACCCCGACCGGCCGCCCGCGGCGCCCCGCAACCTCTACGCCGTGTCGGACCGCAGCATCCACCTGCGCGGCTACCAGGTACGGCACTTCATGCACCTGCGGCAGGAGGCCCAGATCTGGCTGACGCCCCATCTGCAGGCCGGCCGGATCGTCGCCGACGAGCAGGTCGTCGACGGCTTCGAGCACGTCGTGGACGCCTTCCTCGGGGTGCTGCGGGGCGAGAACACCGGCAAGATGCTCGTCCGCGTCGGGGAGGAGTGACCGGTGTTCAAGGCCTTCGCGTCCTACCGAGGACTCCTGGCGCTCCCCGGAGCGCGCACCGTGTTCATCGTCGGGCTGCTCGCCCGCCTCCCGTTCACGGCCGCCTCGATGGCCCTCGCCCTGCACGTCGTCATCGACCTGGACCGCGGCTACGGTTCGGCGGGGCTCGCGGACCTGATGCTGACGGTCGGCGGGGCCCTGGGCGCGCCCCTGCTGGGCCGCTCCCTGGACCGCTTCGGGGTGCGCCCGGTGGTCCTGGTCACCGGCACGGTCGACGCCGTGTTCTGGATCGGCGCGCCCTACCTCAGTTACCCGTGGCTGCTCGCGGCCTCCCTGGTGGCCGGGTTCATGGGGCTCCCGGTGTTCACGGCCATCCGCCGGGCGATCGCCACGAACATCCCCGCCGAGCAGCAGCGGCAGGCGTTCGCCCTCGACGCGATCCTGGTCGAGGTGGTGTTCATGGTCGGACCGGCCGCGGCGGTCGGTGCCATCACCGCCGTCAACGACGCGACCGCGACGATGACCGGCATCGGCGTGCTCTACCTGGGAGCCGGGCTGCTGCTCACCCGGCTCGCCCCGGCCCAGGGGGCCGACGGCGCGGCGGCCGGCCCGAAGGGTGCGACGGCCCCGGAGGCGGGCACGGCGGGGGAGGGGCGCAGCGTCTGGCTCCGCCCGGGCTTCCTGCTGGTCCTGGGCGTCAGCATGGCGGCGAACCTCGTCCTGGCCGGCAGCGAGATCTCGATCACCGCCGTCCTGCGCGGGATCGGCGACACCCAGTGGGCGGGCATCTGCGTCGCGATCTGGTGCGCGGCCTCCATGGTCGGCGGCTTCTGGCACGGCGCCACCAGCCGGCCGTGGCGGCTGCCGCGGCTGATGCTGCTGATGGGGCTCACCATCGCCCCCGTCGGGCTGATCGGCCACGCGGGGTGGATCTGGCTCGCCGTGGCCCTGCTCCCCTCGGGCTTCGTGTGCGCGCCCACCCTCGCCTCGGCATCCGAGGAGGTCACCCGGGCGGTGCCGCCGTCCGTGGTCGGCCAGGCCGCGGGCCTGCAGGGCTCGGCGATGACCATCGGCGCGGCGATCGGCGCGCCGTTGGCCGGAGCCGTCATCGACCACTCCGCACCGGCCTGGGGCTTCGCGGTCACCGGCCTGGTCGGGGCGTCCCTGGCGGCCGCGACGATCGCCTACCAGCACTTCGCCCGGCCGAAGCCCGCCGAGCCGTCCCCCGACGCGGCCGACGCCCCGGCAACGGTCTGACCCCCTCTCCGCGACCAGGCCGCGCCTGCCCCCGCAGGCGCGGCCTCGCCGCGTCGCCACGCGTCTGGCGTGCTCGCCGCGCTTCCGGTGTGCTCAGCCCGCTCGTCCGCGGGCGGGCACGGCGCTCTCCGGCATCGCTCAGCCCGGTGCCGCGTGTCGCTCGACCTGCGCGCCGCGGACGACGATCACCGTCAGCGAGATCGCGATGATCGCCTCGGCCCAGAAGAACGCGGCGTAGTCCAGGACCGAGCCGATCGGGGGGTTGCCGGGCGCCGCGTTGCGCATCCCCACCAGGGCGAACAGGGTGGCGGCCATCCAGCCGAGGGCCGGCCAGACCAGTCCGCGTCGGCGCGAGACGATCATCCAGGCCGCCGTCAGGACCGACAGCGCCAGTCCCCACATCGCCGCGATCATGAACCAGGCGAGGATGAACGTGCTGCGCGAGCGGGTCAGCCGCTCCGGCACCAGGACCGCCCCGTTCTCGACCTGCTCGCCGCTGCTGCGGAGCACGAAGAACGGGTCGGCGTTGACGAGGTTCACCACCACCGGCACCGGGTGTCCGCCGGACGTCGCCTGGAAGCCCACCAGCGACTGGTAGTGGTCGAAGGGGTAGTCCGAGATCCGCCCCTCCAGCAGGTTGAACGGCACGTTCTCGACCACGACCCGCTGTCCGGCGGGGAACTGCAGGACCGCGCGCTCCAGCGAGGTCGTCTCCACCCGCAGCTCGGCGGCGGGCGCGAGCGGGTTGTCGGGCGCGGCCAGCGCGCCCTGCGGCTGGACCAGCACCTTCGCCGCCATCGCCAGCCCGCCCGGGTCCACCCGCTGGACGACCACGTCCAGGTACAGGAAGTCCGTGCCGCCGCTGAGCCCGGTGAACTGCTCGCGGTCGTGGCTGGCGCGCTCGTTGAGGTACAGCGCGATCCCGGCGCCGACGACGGCGGTGATCAGCACCAGCACCGCGACGAGGCGCCACCTGCCCCCACCGCTCCGCGGCCGCGCCGCTGTCCGGGCGACCGGGCGGCGGCGCGGCCGGCGGGCGGACCTGACCCGGAGTCGGGGATGCCGGCCGGTGGCGGTCCGGGACGGCGGGGTGGAGGAGATGGGCACGGAGACGCCTTCGGACCAGGACGGGCACGGCCGGGGAGCTGCGGCACCACCTTCGCGGGAGCCCCTCCGGACGGGCAAGCCGCTACCGCGGCGTTGACCCTCCCGGGCGGCACCGCCGTGCTCCGTCCGGAGTACGCCGGGCGATGCCGGGAGGGAGGTCCGACGCCGAGCGGCCCTCGGCGTCGGGTCGGTGGCCGTCCTGCTGCCGAGTGGTCGTCAGACCCGGCGCAGGGCGCCGTCCGCCCGCCCGCCGGGATGGCCGGCGGACGGACGGGCGGGCGGGTGGAACCGGGATCAGCTGGCGGGGGACGAGGGGGTTGCGCTGCTCATCTCGTCCTGGAGGCTCTTCGGCCGCATGTCGGTCCAGTTGGTCTCGATGAACGACAGGCAGGCGGCGCGCTGCTCGGGGCCGAAGGCGGCCGACCAGCCGTCGGGGATCTCCGCGAACTCCGGCCAGAGGGAGTGCTGACCCTCGGAGTTGGTGAGAACCAGGAAGGATCCCTGCTCGTCGTCAAACGGATTGGCCATTGTTGACTCCTTCTCTTCTTCCCGCCGGAATGGACCTAGCGGGTCTTCTCGATTGCCTGCTGCAGTAGCGGGCCGATCTGAGCCAGAGCTTCCGGCTGCATCATATCCTCATGCTTTGCCGTGATCGAACGGTTCGTCACACCGCCTGTGGCATAAGGCTCCCAGGGGTTGGCGGCCGGGGATGCCGAAGGATCTTCCGCTGCGGCGATGAAGAGTATCGAACCGTCGAATTTCTCCGGCTCGTACCCCTGCATCAGGGCGCGATTGTTCCGTGTGACAGCGAGGATGTTCTCGATCTCCTGTTCGTTGAATTCGCCGTAGAGGCTTCCCTCGGAACGCAGGGCCTCCAGCAGGTCCGCAGGTCGGAGCTCCCGTTCGTCCCGGTCGGACAGGTCCACGCCGAGGGCCTGCAGGAACTCCGACACCAGCTCCGCCTCGGTCGGGTCGGCCGTGGGGTTCGAGATCCTCGGGTAGGCGTCCAGCAGCCCGCAGAAGACGACTTCTTCACCGGACCCCCGAAGCCGGACCGCCATGGCGTGAGCGACCACGCCGCCGAATGACCAGCCGAGCAGGTGATACGGACCGGACGGCTGAATCCTCCGCACCTTCCGGACGTATTCCCTCGCCATCTCGCCGATGGTGCCGGGGAGCTCCTCCCGGCTCCTGATGCCCCGGGCCTGCAGACCGTAGACGGGGCGGTCCGAGTCGATGTGTCCGAGAATTCCGGCATATGGCCAGCTAATTCCCGATCCGGGGTGAATGCAGAAGAGCGGAGCCTCATTTCCGGTCTCGCGGAGGGGGAGAACCATGCCGAATGCGTCCTCGGTCGGGGCGGCACCGCCGAGGCGCTGAGCCATCGACCTGGCAGTCGGGGCCTCGAAGACAGCACGGACAGGGAGGGTGATCTCCAGGACCGAGCTGATCCGGTCGGCGAGCCGGGTCGCGAGGAGCGAGTGCCCGCCGAGGTCGAAGAAGCTGTCCTCGACGCCGACCCGCTCCATCCCGAGGACCTCGGCGAAGAGCGTGCACAGGACGGCTTCGCGTTCGGTGCGGGGGAGGGTGGTGCCGGTGAGGGTGTTGAGGTCGGGGTCGGGCAGGGCCTTGCGGTCGATCTTGCCGTTGGGTGTGAGTGGCAGGCGCTCGAGGACGACGACGATGGAGGGGACCATGTAGTCGGGGAGGGTGTCGGCGAGGGTGCGGCGGATGGCTGTCGGGTCGCAGTCCGGTCCGGTCGGTACGACGTAGCCGACGAGTCGGCGCACGCCTGTGCCGGTGGTGTGTGCGACGGCGACGGCTTGGGTGACGTGGGGGAGTCGGGCGAGTGCGGCTTCGACTTCGCCGAGTTCGATGCGGAAGC
>NZ_JBVHHY010000051.1:0-30465 GCF_055560835.1 Kitasatospora sp. NPDC023120
GCAGGGGGGACCCTGTGGGAGAGTAGGACGCCGCCGAACAATTCTTCAGAAGAACCCCCAGCCGGGGAAACCGGGCTGGGGGTTCTTCGCATTTCTGGACCAGCCCAAGAGCTGGTGTTGCTTCGACCACCAGCAGGTGGTCCTAGGTCTACCTCGGTTTTGGGGTGCCATGGCCAGTGTGGGTGCCCGGCGGTTCGTGAAGACTGATGGAGGACGATCGGTACCGGCATCAGGAGCTTCCCGTGACAACAGTGAGTCGTACGAGCGGCACGTCCGTACGTGCTCAGGCCGAGGCGGCCTTCATGGCCGGCGGTCAGGGGCTGGCGCGGCTTGTCGTGGTGGTCTTGTCCGCGGTGCCGGGGGTGGTGCTGCCGGTGGGTGCTGCGATCTTCGCGGGGGTGGTGACGGCCCAGTTCCTGGAGGAGTACGACCTGGAGGTCTTCCTCGCGCTACTGGTGGCAGCGGCTGTCGGCACCGCGGTGGCCGCCGCCAATATCCGCCGCACCGCGAACCGGACGCGCGGGCAGATGGAGCGCTGGTTCGGCATCCGGCTGCCGGCGGAGTACGAGCCGCGGCCGGGGCTGGAGTTGGACGGGCGCGGGCACTGGTGGACGGGGTACTCCTACCACCGCTCCCGGACGGTGGCGAAGTACGCGCAGCTGGTGCACTGGGGCCTGCGGGACCAGACCACCAGGGCCGAGCTGACGTGGCTGCTCGTGAACCCGTTGCTGGTGCTGGCCTTGGTCGGCCCGGTGGTCGCCGTGCTGGTGCTGGGTGCCGCCTTCTCCCTGTCGGGGCCGGTGCCCGCGGACGGGGTGGGCCCGCTGAGCGGGCGCATGGAGTCGATCGTGCTGAGCCTTGCGGTCGGGGCCGCGATGTTGGTCGTCGGGATACTCGTGGCACCGTTCGCGCTGCGTGCGTACGCGGAGGTGGCCCGCCGGGTGCTGGACCAGGACGGCCGGGCGACGCGCGCCCAGCTGACCAGGCGGGTGGCCGAGTTGACCGAGACGCGGGCGGACGCGGCGGGCAACCAGGCGGCCGAGCTGCGGCGGATCGAGCGGGACCTGCACGACGGCGCGCAGGCGCGGCTGGTCGCGATCGGGATGACGCTGGGCACCATCGAGCACCTGATGGACACCGACCAGGCGGCCGCGCGCGAGCTCCTGGCCGAGGCCCGGCAGTCCTCGGCGCGGGCCCTGCAGGAGCTGCGGGACCTCGTCCGCGGCATCCACCCGCCGGTGCTCGCGGAGCGCGGACTGGGCGACGCGGTCCGGGCGCTGGCGCTGGACAACGCGCTGCCGACCGAGGTCTTCGTGAGCCTGCCGGACCGGCCGCCGGCCCCGGTGGAGGCCGCCGTGTACTTCAGCATCTGCGAGCTGCTGGCCAACGCGGCCAAACACTCGGGGGCGGACCAGGTGTGGGTGGACATCCTGTACCGGGCCGGCTTCCTGCGGGTGACGGTGACGGACGACGGCGTGGGCGTGGCCGATCCCGCGCGGGGGACCGGACTGCGCGGTATCGAGAAGCGATTGGGTACCTTCGACGGTGTCCTCGCCATCGACAGCACGTCGGGCGGTCCCACCACCATCACCTTGGAGTTGCCGTGCGAGTTGTCCTCGCCGAGGACCTCTACCTCCTTCGCGAAGGCCTGATCAGGCTGTTGGAAGCGCACGGGTTCACCGTCGTCGCGGCGGTGGAGACCGGGCCCGAGCTGCTGGAGGCGCTGCTGACCCACCGCCCGGACGTGGCCGTGGTCGACGTCCGGCTGCCGCCGACGCTCACCGACGAGGGGCTGCAGGCCGCGCTCAAGGCCCGTCGGGAGATCCAGGGCCTGCCCGTGCTGGTGCTGTCGCAGCACGTCCAGCAGCTGTACGCGCGGGAGTTGCTGGCCGACGGTACGGGTGGGATCGGCTACCTGCTGAAGGACCGGGTGTTCAACGCGGGGCAGTTCATCGACGCGGTCCGCCGGGTGGCGGCGGGAGGGACGGCGATGGACCCGGACGTGATCGCCAAGCTGATGCAGACCACTTCGCGCCGCCCGGGGCCGCTGCTACGGCTGTCCCCGCGCGAGCGCGAGGTGCTTGAGCTGATGGCCGAGGGCTGTTCCAACTCGGCGATCGCCGCCCGTCTTTCGGTGAGCGACGGCGCGGTCGCCAAGCACATCGCCAACATCTTCAGCAAGCTCGAACTCGCGCCGGACGAGGACGCCAACCGCCGGGTGCTGGCGGTGCTGGCCTACCTCAACGGCACAGCGGCGCAGGGCGGCTGACGGTCCGGCGGGACAGCCGCGCCGACATCCGGCCGGTCCCGAGGGGCGGGCTGCCGCACGCCGCGGCCCGCCATGACGCCCCGCGCTGTGACACCCCAGGCTGCGGGAACGCTTAAACAGGCGTACGAGTAAACTCCGGTGAGCCGAGCCCGGAGGTCGCTCGACCGTCCGGCGGCCCGATCAGCGGGACGGGGCAGTCGAGGCAGCGCGTACGGCCGCAGCCGACATCCAGGGGTTGATAGACGTAATGGCACGCCCAACGCTCACCAAGGCCCATCGGGGCCTGCTCGGCCTGGTCGCGGCCGGCGCCTGCATCATCTCGGGCATCGGATTCGCGGGCTCGTACAACGCGGTGCGCGAGCTGGCCATGGAGAAAGGTTTCGGCGCCTTCTCCTACGCCTTCCCGATCGGCGTCGACGCGGGCATCGTCGTGCTCCTCGCACTCGACCTGGTGCTGACCTGGCTGCGGATCCCCTTCCCGATGCTGCGACAGACCGCCTGGCTGCTGACCGTCGCCACCATCGCCTTCAACGCGGCCGCCTCCTGGGGCGACCCGCTCGGCATGGGGATGCACGCCGTCATCCCGGTGCTCTTCGTCGTCGTGGTCGAGGCCTCCCGGCACGCGGTCGGGCGGATCGCGGCGATCACGGCGGACCGCCACATGGAATCGGTCCGGGTGATGCGCTGGATCCTGTCCCCGGTCCCGACCTTCCGGCTCTGGCGGCGGATGAAGCTCTGGGAGCTCCGCTCCTACGACGAGGTCATCCGGCTGGAGCAGAACCGGCTGGTCTACCGGGCGCAGCTCCGCTTCCGCTACGGCCGCGGCTGGCGCCGCTCGGCGCCGATCCAGGCGCTGCTGCCGCTCAAGCTGGCCAAGTTCGGCGTCCCGCTGGACCCGGCGCTGCTCGACCGGCTGGACGACGAGACCCGCGAGCGCGAGGCCAAGGAGGCGTCGGCGGGGCAGGAGCAGCGGGAGCTCGAGCTCCCGGACGGCCGGACCGCCGCCATCGCCCCGGCGGCAGCCGCCACGGCTGCTCAGCCCGCTCCTACCCAGCAGCTCCAGCAGGCCCAGCAGGCCCAGCACGCTCAGCCCCAGCCCCAGCCCCAGCCCCAGCCCCAGCCCCAGCCCCAGGCCCAGCCCCAGGCCGAAGCCCCCGCCCCCGCAGCCGTCGCGCCGATGCCCGCCGAGGTGGCGGCGCCCATGCTGGCGAAGCTGGCGGCCGTCCGGCTGCGGGCCGCGCACGAGCCGGAGGTGGCGGAGGACACAGCCCCGCAGCCGCGCCGGGAGGAGCTGAACGTCTGGACCGAGCGCCCGGTCCGCACGACCGGCCACCCGGCCGACGCCGGCCCGGGCGGGCGGGTACCAGGGCAGGCCTCGCCCTGGTTCAAGCCCCCGCGCCCGGTCGTCGAGGAGCCCGCCGCCGGGCCCGCTCCCACCGCCGCCCCCACGTCCGGCCCTGCTCCCACCGCCCCCGCGCCCCGGCCGCAGGCCCAGCGCCCGACCGCCTCGCACCAGCCCGAGCAGTCTGTCGAGCCGCAGTCGCAGCAGCCCCAGCCGAACCAGCAGCAGGGGCAGCCCACCCAGTCCGAGCAGCCGGTCCCGGCCGAGGAGCCCGCCCAAGCCGACCAGACCGATTCCCGCCCGGCTCCCTCGCGGCTCGACCCGGACCTCGCGTACGAGGCGCTCGTCACGTACATGGACAACCACGGCCACCAGCCCGATCCGCAGCGCCTCGCCGACTGGCTGACCAGGGAATACGGCCTCACCGGCAAGGGCCCCGACGGCTCGGTCCACCCCAAGGAGGTCGCCGAGCTCTTCCCGGAGCTGCGCGACCGTTACGCCGCCGCCGGGCGGGACTGACCGGAGCCGCCGCCGTCCAGCGCTCGGTCCGCCATTGACGGCCGACCCCGCCGAAGCTACCTTCGCCTCAACAAACTGTTGAAGCGCCGGTTCGGCATGGAGGAGTGCGGATGTCTCAGGTCGAGGTCGACGGGAACGGGCCGACGGACGGGGCCTCCTTCTCCACCGCAGCCCGGGCCGCCGTGGAGGCGCTGCTCGCCCCGGTCGACGCCGACCTGGCGCGCCGTTACCCGGGCGACTCCGGAGCCAGGCAGCCGGTGCACACCGTCTACGTCCCGGCCGACGCCTTCGCCGCCGACACCGTACGGGAGTGGGGCCGCCAGGCCCTGGTGGCCTTCGACACTCACGCCGGCACCCCCGCCGAGCTGGCCCGCGCCCTCGGTGTCGCCGACGACGAGCTGCTCGCCGACGTGCACGCCCGGGTCCGCGCCAAGCTGGAACGCGAGTCGATCGAGGACCTGCGGATCGACTTCGAGGACGGCTACGGCCCCCGCCCCGACGTCGAGGAGGACGCGGCCGCCGTCCGGGCCGCCGAGCTGATCGCCGCGGCCGTGGCCGAGGGCAGCGCCCCGCCGTACATCGGCATCCGGATCAAGTGCATGGAGGCGCCGGTCCGCGCCCGCGGCATCCGCACCCTGGAGATCTTCCTGGCCACCCTGCTGGCCCACGGCGGTCTGCCGGCCGGTCTGGTCCTCACCCTGCCCAAGGTGACCTACGCCGAGCAGGTCACCGCGCTGGTCCGGCTGCTGGAGGACTTCGAGCACCGGGCCGGGCTGCCCGCGGGCCGGATCGGCTTCGAGATCCAGATCGAGACCACCCAGGCCATCCTCGGGCCGGACGGCCGGGCCACCGTCGCCCGGATGATCGAGGCCGCCGAGGGCCGTGCCACCGGGCTGCACTACGGCACCTTCGACTACAGCGCGGCCTGCGGCGTCAGCGCCGCCCACCAGAGCATGGACCACCCGGTCGCCGACCACGCGAAGGCGGTCATGCAGGTGGCCGCGGCCGGCACCGGGGTCCGGCTCTCCGACGGCTCGACCAACGTCATCCCGACCGGCCCCACCGAGCAGGTGCACGCCGCCTGGAAGCTCCACCACGACCTGGTCCGCCGCTCGCTGGCCCGCGCCTACTACCAGGGCTGGGACATGCACCCGGCGCACCTGCCGACCCGCTACGTCGCGGTGTACTCCTTCTACCGGGAGGGCCTGGCGACCGCCGCCGCCCGGCTGGCCGCGTACGTCGCCAAGGCGGGCGGCGACGTGATGGACGAGCCGGCCACCGCCCGGGCGCTCAGCGGCTACCTGCTGCGCGGCCTGGACTGCGGTGCCGTCGACCTCGCCGAGGTCACCGCGCTGACCGGTCTGGACCGCGAGCGGCTGAACACCCTCGCCGGCCGCTGACCCCGGGCCGCTGACCCCGGGCCACTGACCCCGGGCCGCTGAACCGCGAACCCCGGACCTGCGGACCCCAGGCCTGCGGACCCCGAACCCGCGGCCCCTCCGGCCCACTGGGCAGGGCCTAGGCTGGCGGTGCCACCCCGGCGACCCGGGGTGCGCCGCCAGCCGTCGCCGTTCCCGGGAGAAGCACCGCGTCATGTCCGCCACGCCGGAGCCCACCGCCAGGCCGTACCTCACCATCCGGCGGGCCGGCAGCCACGAGATCGAGATCAAGAAGTCCCGGTTCATCTGCCACCTCGCCCGGGTCGCCGACGAGGACGAGGCGCAGGCCTTCATCGCCGGCATCCGCAAGCAGTACTGGGACGCGCGGCACAACTGCACCGCCTTCGTGGTCGGCGACGACCAGCGCCGCGAGCGCTCCAGCGACGACGGCGAGCCCGGCGGCACGGCCGGGGTGCCGATGCTGGAGGTGCTGCGCCGACGCGGCCTGACCGACACCGTCGCCGTGGTCACCCGCTACTTCGGCGGGATCAAGCTCGGTGCCGGCGGCCTGGTCCGGGCGTACGGAAACGCGGTCTCGGAGGCGGTGGACGAGATCGGCCTGCTGGAGCGGCGGCCGGTCGCACTGCTCGCGGTGACGGCGGACCACGTCCGGGCCGGGCGGGTGGAGAACGACCTGCGCGCGGCCGGGTACACGGTCAGCGACCTGGCCTACGAGGCGGCGGGGGTGCGGATCGAGGTGGGGGTGCCGGAGCCCGGGGTGGCGGCCTTCCACACCTGGCTGGCCGAGGCGACCGGGGGTACCGCGGTTGCGGTCCCGGCCGGTCGTACCTACGTCGAGGTGCCGGTCTGAGCGCAGGGCAGGGCAGGGCAGGCAGGGCACAGGCGCCGGCGCGTCCCACCGGCACCGGCCGGTGGGACCGGTCCGCAGCCGCGCCGGCGGTGAGCCCGGGGGCCGAACCCGTGGTACGAGCGCGGCCCCGCCGGGCCCGCACGGGGTCGTTCCCCGTAGCCCAGGCCCCGCGCCACGCGGAAGACGGCTTGAACAGATTCACCCGAACGTAGGGTCATGGCCCGGAGTTGGAACTTCCGCTCCGGGCCGTGGCGTTTCCTGGGCAAGGATCCGGCGGAACCGGACGAAACCCATCGATGGAGGACACAGGACCCCACCCCGCACCACGGAGGTATGCGCATGACCTCAGACCGTTCGACTCCAGACCGCTCGACCTCGATTCGCCCGACCTCGAACCGCTCCCGCTCGCACGCTGGTGCCGACCTCCCCGGCCCCCGCGGTCCCGCGACGCCCTACCGGATGACGGTCACCACGGCGCTCCCGCACGCCGAGGCGGTCGCCCTGGCCGACGAGAAGCTCGCCTCCTGGCTGAAACAGGAGGGCTGTGAGGAGCCCCCGCCGATCCCGGAGGCTCCCACGCCCGACGGACCGCTCCCCGCCACCCCCGGCCTCGCCGAGCGCCTCCGCCTGGGCGATCGCGTCCTGCTCGACCGCGACCACGGACCGCTGCGCGGCGGTCCGGGCGCCGGCCGCTACGACCGTCGCCGCCTGCGCACCCCGGCCCCGCACGGTACCCAGCAGCTCACGCTCACCGTGGCCACCGCCGCCGGCGGCCCGACCTGGGTCCGGCTGGAGGCCGAGACGCACAGCACCGGCAGTGGCGTGCGCACCCCCTGCCGGGTGCCGGTGCCCGAGCTCGCCCGCTCACTCCTGCCGCTGCTCGACGCCACCGACGGCCCGACCGCCGTCCACTCCGCGCCCCGGGTGATCACGGCCGACGAAGTGGACGCCCTGATCGACGAGCTGTGCGACCCGGAACGCCGCCTGCCCACCGTGGTCGCCAGCGTCCCGGTGAACCTCCCGCTCGACCTCTGGGTCGAGGACGTGGTCGCTCCGCTCTGCCACCAGCTGCCCGGCCTCGCCACGGCCTACGTGCTGGATCCCGGTGCCCGCACCGGCTTCAACGTCGCGCTGGAGTACCACACCGTCTACGGCGGGGCCGTGCGCACCTACCTGCCCGAGGTCGACCCGGCCTCCCGGCAGGACGGCGCCCGGCATCCGGTGCTCGCCCGGGGGCGAATAGAACAGGATCTCCGCCGCGCCGCCGGGCTGCTCGCCCGTGAGCCGCGCCGCCTCGCCGCCGACCAGCCGCTGCCGCCCGCGCTGGCGGCCGTCCCGGTGCTGCGCGTCCCGCCGCCGCAGCTCCGCCGGGCCGCCGAGCAGGCCGCCGGCCGGGGTACCGCGCATCCGGGAGCGGACCAGCCCACCGTACGGGTCGACCGGACCGCACCGGCAGAGCCGGTCGAGCTGGCCGAGCTGGCCGAGCTCGCCCGTGAGGAGCAGCAGGACCGCGCCGAGCAGCAGGCCCGGGCCGACGAGCTGGAGCTGGTCCGGCGAACCCTGCGCCTGGAGCGCCATGAGCGTCGTGACCGGGGCCAGAGCCGGGAGGGCCACGACACCCGGGACGCGCGTGAGGGCCGCCTCCGCTCCGGGGCCCGCGCCCTGAGCGGCCGCCACTGCACCACGTCGGGCACCGGTCCGGCCCTCGGGCAGCACCCCGTCGTCCGGCCCGCCGACGACTGCGGCAAGCCCGGGTCCTTCACCGAACTCATGGCCCGGCTGGGCGAGTTCTCGCTGCTGACCTTCACCGGGGACCAGAAGGCCACGCTCGCCCTGGACGAGCTCCAGCGCACCGGCGCCGGCTGGGCCCGGCTCGCCTGGGACGGTCTGACCGCCC
Organism: Kitasatospora sp. NPDC023120; assembly: GCF_055560835.1. Taxonomy (NCBI): domain Bacteria; kingdom Bacillati; phylum Actinomycetota; class Actinomycetes; order Kitasatosporales; family Streptomycetaceae; genus Kitasatospora; species Kitasatospora sp. NPDC023120. The sequence goes on from NZ_JBVHHY010000051.1 coordinate 8,278, forward strand.
TTCAGGAGTACGCCGAGGCAGCGGTGCGGGGCACCGCCGGCGGGGACTTCAAGCAGTGGTGCGAGCACACCCCGGAGGGTTGTCACCGCTTCCCGCCGCGCAAGGCGGTGCGCGGGGAGTCCAGGACGGTGTTCAGCCACACCAAGTGGAAACGCGAACGGATGCTGCCGGTGCCGGCCTGCGTGGACGCCTCCCGGCGTGCCTTCATGGGAGCGCACCTGCGGATCGGCGGCGGCCGCACCGCGCCCCGGCTGCACTACCTGGACGACTGCTCGGGCAGTGGCCGGATCTATGTCGGCTACATCGGTCTGCACCTGACCAACACCCGGACCAACTGACCGGCTTGGCTGACCGCTGCGCCCGTTCGGTGGACAATGTCCGGCAGGGGTGGGTTCGCGGGTTCGTCGACCGCCCCGGGCAGGCGCCGGACGAGCATGGGGGAACGACGACCGATGCAGCACTCAGCAGACGGCCGGTCCGACGGCGCCGCCACCGTCCGGATCCCCCAACCGGGCTTCCTCGCCTCGGTCTTCCGTGACCTCGGCGTCGACGAGGCTCCGGAGCCGGACGGTGCCGGCACCGGCCGCCCCGACGGGGGCACGGCCGGTGACGGCCCGTCCGTCCCGGGCCCTGCCGGTTCCGCCGACCTCGCCGGTTCCACCGGTTCCACCGGCGAGGTCGGCGTCGGCCAAGACGGCGTCGGCCCGGACACCACCGCCCCGGCTCCCGGCAGCACCGACCCGGACGAGGCCGTCGCGGCGCACGCCCGCGCCGCCGCCCTGACCCACCACCGCACGGTCACCGTCCAGGCCGAGCACGACCGGCTGGCCGACGTGCTGCGGCGGGCCGCCCTGCCCGTATCGGCGATGGACTTCGAGAGCCAGCTGCGCCACTACGAGCCCCGCCCCTACCCGGCCGACGGTCCCGATGACGCTGCCGGGTCGGAGCCCCGCTGGGCGGACTTCGCGCCCGCCGAGCCGGCTTCGGCCGACCCCGAGAGCGGACCGTCCCGCCGCCTGCTCGACTCCGGCTACCAGCGCGAACTGGCACAGGCCCGGCTCGCCCACCAGCGTGCCCTGCGGGAGTGGCGCACCCGGCAGGCCGAGGCGGGCAGCCCGGCCGCGGACGAGTCCCGGCGCGTCCACGAGGCTGCCGAGGAGGCACGCGCGCGGGCCGTGCGCGAGTACAACGAGAGCCTGGAGGAGTGCCGACGGGCCTACCGGCTGGCCGAGCCGGCCGCCGTGGAGTCGCTGCTGGAGCGGGCGCTGGCCGCTGCCGAGACCGCCACCCAGGACCTGCCCGCCCCCTGTCGGGCGGTGTTCCGCCCGCTCACCCGCACCGCCGTCCTGGACCTCGACCTGCCGCCGCTCGACCTGGTGCCCTCGCTCACCGGCTACCGGCTCGCCCCGGACGGCGACATCGTCCCGGTGCCGCGCCCGCCAGCCGACCGGGCCACCGACTACCTGCGGCTGGTCGCCCGGCTCGCGCTGCGCGCCCTGCAGGCCGCCGACGCCGTCGACACCGACGAGATACTCGCCGGCGTCGTCCTCAACGGCTGGCTGCGCGAGCCCGGTACGGTCGAGCCGCTCTGCCTGGTCAGCGTGGACGCCGACCGCGACGCGCTGGCCCGCACCCGGCTGCTGCCGCCGGAGACCCCGTACGAGGAGCGCGACGACGAGGGCGTCTACGCCGACGCCGAGCAGGACGAGGCCCTGGTCCGGCTGCGCCAGCTGGGCGCCACCGTCACCCCGGACCCGTACGACCGGGTGGGCGTCCGGCCGGCCGCGCAGGCCGGGGCCGCGGTGCCGGCCGCGCCGGACCTCTCCGCCAACGAGTTCGCCCAGCTGGTGCGCGACCTGCTCACCCGGGGCGGGCTGGCCGAGTGGAGCGTACGGCTGCGCGGCCCGGCCGGGCTGGTCGCCACCGGGGAGGGCGCCCCCGGCAGCGCGCTGCCCGGTCGCTGGGTGGTCTGGGCCTCCCGGGGGGCCGAGCCGGTGACCGCGGAGGAGATCGCCACGTTGGCCGAGGCGGTCCGCGAGGAGTCCGCCGAGCGTGGCCTGCGGCTGACCACCGGCCGCTTCGCCGACGAGGCCCTGGACCTCAGCGGCGAGGAGAGCCACCGGCACATCCACCTGATCGACGGCGACGGCGTCCGCGAACTCGCCCGCACTCACCTCGGCCTGCCGCTCGCCGCCGGGCGCTGACCGCCCCACCGGCGGGATCGCTCCGACGGCCCATCCGGCGGGCGCCCCGCCACGCCCGGACCGACGCTGGGGAACGAGCCCCGGCCGCACCCGGCACCCCGGTCGACAGCCGTCGAACGGTCGTCCGGTACGGTCGGCGGTCGGCCCGGACACGGGCGGACCCCAGGGGAAGAGGAATGGGCAGAGCGCTCCGCAGACCACACGGCGACACCAGCCATCCGGACGCACCCGCGGCGGAGGCGGCCCGGTGACCGCCGTCCTGGTCGCCGCCGGCGCGTTCCTGATGACACTGATCGGCGGCTTCGTCGCCCAGCGCACCGGCGACCGCCGCCACCTGGTGCTCGGCTTCGCCGCCGGCCTGATGCTCGGCGTGGTCGCCTTCGACCTGCTGCCCGAGGCGATCAACCAGGCGCCCGGCGAGGTGCACGGCGTGCCGCAGGCGCTGCTGATGTTCGCGGCCGGCTTCCTCACCATCCACGTGGTCGAGCGCGCGGTCGCCATCCACCGCAGCCACGAGGGCGAGTACGCGGAGCACACCCACGGCGGCCACCACCACGGGCACGCCCACACCGCCGGGCACCAGGGCGTCGGGCTGACCGCCGCGCTGGCCCTGGTCGGGCACAGCGTGATGGACGGCTTCGCGATCGGCGCCGCCTTCCAGGCCGGCACCACGGTTGGCACCGTGGTCGCCATCGCGGTGGTCGCGCACGACTTCGCCGACGGCTTCAACACCTACACGATCACCCGGCTGTACGGGAACAACCGGCGGCGGGCGCTGACCCTGCTCGCGGCGGACGCGCTGGCGCCGGTGACCGGCGCGGCGATCACCCTGGCGTTCACCATCCCGGAGCACTTGCTCGGCCTCTACCTGGGCTTCTTCTCGGGCTTCCTGCTCTACCTGGCGACCTCCGACATCCTCCCCGAGGCCCACAGCCCGCACCCCTCGCGCAGCACCCTGCTGTGCACCATCGCCGGGGTCGGCTTCATGTGGCTGGTGATCGGCTTCGCCGCGTGAAGCCGCGTGAGGCCGCGTGCGCCCGCTGACGCCGCCCGCTGACGCCGACCGCCCGCGCGCCTCCGTACGTACACCCCCGCCGCTACAGCCGCCCCCAGCACTGCCGCATCGAGGCCAGCGCCTCGGTGATGGCCGGCCGCCGGGAGGCCTGGGAGCGCCAGAGCGCGAAGACCCGGCGGCTCGGCTCCGGCGTCACCCGCCGGGCCGCCACGCCGGGCGGCAGCGGGCCCCGCCCGAGCCTCGGCACCAGGCCCATCCCGAGCCCGGCCGCGACCAGCGCGATCTGCGTCTCGAACTCGCCGACCTGGTAGCGCACGTCCGGCTCCTCACCGGCCTCGCGCAGCGTGCGGACCAGCCAGTCGTGGCAGATGTTGCCCGGCGGCACGCTGATCCAGCGCTGCCCGCACAGCCGCTCCACCGGCACCGGGTCGAGCGCCGTCAGCTCGTCGTCGGCGGGCAGCAGCAGGTCCACCGGGTCCGTCCCGAGGTCCAGCCGGGAGACCCCGTCCTGAACCGGCAACGGCACGGTCGGCCAGTCCTGCACCAGCGCCAGGTCCACCTCGCCCCGGGCCACCAGCTCGGCCGCCGGGTACGGATCCCGCTCCAGCAGCCGTACGTCCAGCTCCGGGCAGCGCCGCCGCAGATCGGCCAGCACCCCGGGCATCAGCCCGCGCGCACCGGAGGCGAACGCGGCGACCAGCAGCCGTCCGACCGCCTGGCCGCGCTGCTCCTCCAGCCGTACCTCGGCCCGTTCCACCAGTCCCAGCACGGTCTGTGCGGTGGCGGCCAGCTCGCGCGCCGCGTCGGTCAGCACCACGCCCCGGCCCTGCCGCTCCAGCAGCACCGTCCGGGTCTCCCGCTCCAGCTTGGCGATCTGCTGCGAGACCGCCGAGGGCGTGAACCCGAGCGCGGCCGCCGCCCCGCCGACCGAGCCGTGCACCGCCACCGCGTGCAACGCCCGCAGGCGCCCCAGATCCATCATGCAGTGATCCTAAAGTGTTTCCTTCAGCATTCATCGCTGGTGCTACACGGTCACGTGCCACCATGCTCGACCCATGACCGCGACACCCGCCGCCGCGAGCGGCGCGAGCACGAGCATGAACGGCACGAGCACGAGTACGAACACGAACGGCACGAGCACGGGCACGGGCACCACGAGCACGAGCAGCATGAGCGCGCCCCATGTCGCGCTGGCCGTGCTGGTGGCTGCCGTCTGGGGGCTGAACTTCGTCCTTATCCACGTCGGCCTGGAGAACTTCCCGCCGCTGCTCTTCTGCGCCCTGCGGTTCGCCGTCGTCGCCGTGCCGGCGGTCTTCTTCGTCGGCCCGCCCAAGGTGGCCTGGCGCTGGGTGGTGGCGGTCGGCGTGGTGCTCGGAGTGGTGAAGTTCGGGCTGCTGTTCCTCGGCATGCACGCCGGGATGCCGGCCGGGCTCTCCTCCCTGGTGCTCCAGGGGCAGGCCGGGTTCACCGCGCTGTTCGCCGCCGTGCTGCTGCGCGAGCGCCCCGGCGGGCATCGGCTCCTGGGCCTGGGGATCGCCTTCGCGGGGATCGCGCTGAGCGCCTACGACCAGGGCGCCGGTGGCCCGCTGGGGGCCTTCGTGCTGGTGGTCCTGGCCGCCGTCGCCTGGGGTCTGGCCAATGTGCTGACCCGCAGGGCGGCGCCGCCGGACGCGCTGCGCTGGATGGTCTGGGTCAGCGCCGTCCCGCCGCTGCCGCTCCTGGGACTGTCCCTGCTGGTCGAGGGCCCGGAGGCGGACCTGCGCGCGCTGCGCGACATCACCCCCGCCGGGCTCGGTGCGATCGGCTACGTCGGGCTGGTGTCCACCCTGCTGGGCTTCGTCGCCTGGAGCTTCCTGCTGCGCAGCTACGACGCCACCGCCGTGGCGCCCTACTCGCTGCTGGTGCCGGTGTTCGGGATGTCCTCGGCCTGGCTGCTGCTCGGCGAGCGGGTCAGCCCGACAGCCGCCGCGGCCGCGCTGCTGGTGATCGCCGGGATCGGGATCACCGCGGTGCGTCCGGGGGCGCCGAGCGCCGTGGCGGCCCGGCTGCGAGGAAGCGGGCCTCGGCGGAGCGCAGCACTCGCAGCAGCACCTCCTCGTCGGCGGGGCTGACCTCGCCGAAGTACTCCTGCGCCACCTCGTCCCGGACCCGCCCGATCCGCTCCACCGCCGCACGGCCGGCCCCGGTCAGCAGGATCCGCACGGCCCGGCGGTCGGCCGGGTCGGGGCTGCGCTCGACCAGTCCGGCCTCCTCCAGCGCGTCGACCACAGTGGTGGCCGAGCGCGGGGCGATGTGCAGCTTGTCGGCGAGGTCGCTCAGCCGCATCGCGTGGTCCGGCGTCTCGCAGCCCGGCACGTGGGCGAGCGTGCGCAGGGCCCGGGCCTGGCCGGGGGTGATGCCGTACGGTTCCAGCCGCCAACCGGTCTGGCGGCGGATCCGCTTGATCGCCCTGGTCATCGCGTCCGCCAGCTCGGCGGCGGAGTCGGCAGAGTCGGTGGAGTCGGCGGAGTCGGCAGTACCAGCGGTATGGGAGGAGTCGGGGCCGCCGGGGGAGGGGTCCGCCGGGTCGTCGGTCGGCGTGGTGGTCATCGGCGGTCTCCTCGGCTGGTGTCCGGCCAAGCGTAGCGACCGGTCCGGTGCGCTCGGTGGTCGGCCGACGACGGTCGGGGAAATATGTTGAGCTTAGCTCAGTATCTGCGTTAGCGTACTCGCAACTGAGGGGACCCTAAGTTCCCGTCCGACCCTGGAGGACCCATGCCCATCTCCACCGCGCGCGTCGCCACCGACCGCCCCGGCCGCTACGCCAAGCAGCTCGCCGCCCACATGGGGCGCAAGATCGAGGCCGCCTACTCCGAGGACACCGGACGCGGCACGCTGGTCTTCGGCGCCGGCACCGCCACCCTGGAAGCGCAGCCCGACGCGCTGCTGCTCACCGTCGAAGGCGAGCGCGAGAACCTGCCCGGCCTGGAGGACGTCGTCGGCCGCCACCTCGTCCGCTTCGGCGCCCGCGACGAGCTCGTCGTCGAGTGGCACCGCGACAACGGCGAGGCCGGACTGGTTCACCGCAACGAGGACCCCGAGGCCTGACGCCTCCCCGCACCCGGCCGGGGCAACCACCGGTCGAGCGGCCACAGCACCAGGACGGCCAGGCACCAGCCGGCCACCACGTCCAGCAGCCAGTGGAAGTCGCTCCACACCAGCCCCGACCCCACCCCGAGCGCCAGCAGCGCCGCGCCCCCCGTCAGCCCCCTGACAGCGCGCGGCCCCGACACCCGGGCCAGCAGCAGCGCCGCCACCCCGTACGAGACCGCCGCGGTCGTGGTGTGCCCGGACGGATACCAGCCCCACTGCTCCGGCGTCAGCGGCTCCCCGAGCGGGCCCGGCCGGGCGAAGGCCGACTTCGCCGGGACCACCAGCAGCGGGATCAGCCCCGCCGTCAGCACCGCCACCGGCAGCGGCAGCCACCACCGGCCGGCCCCGAGCCCCCGCCACCGCCAGGCGGCCAGCGCGCCCGCCAGCAGCAGCACCGGGATCGCGGGGACGCTGCTGCCCAGGTCCGACAGGACGTGGCCGAGGTGGTCGAGCAGCGCGCTCGGGACGTCACGGCGGACCGTGTGCACGGCCCGGCGGACCCAGCGGTCCAGCCCGAGCAGCGGCCCGTCCACGGCGACCTGCCAGGACACCGCCACCAGCACCGCCGCCGCCACCACCGGCACGGCCACCGAGCGTGCCGCCCCGGCCGCCCGGGTCGTCCACGCCGTCCGTTCCGGGACAGCGGACAGCCGCCCCGGAGCAGGGGGGAGAGCTCCGGGGCGGCTCTGATGATCGCCGTTCCGTGCGCCCCGGGGGGTGTGGGTCGGACGGTCGGTCGATCGGCCTTCGGTATGTGCCGCCCCTCCCGGGGTGGCCTGGTTGTCCTCGCGGTGCACGCGCGGACCCCTCCCCGAGGGAGGTTCCGCGGACGGCTCCGCCAATGGCTGAGGCTCGCTGTCCATCTGCGATGACACTACGTCAACAGCCCTTCCGCGCCGAGCGCCTTCAGTGATTCCGCACATCATCTTCACCCCGCGCCGGGCAACCTCCGGGGCGTCCCGTCGATCACGCCCGCCCGCCGCACCGGCTCCCGTACAGACCGAACGGCCCGTGGAGACCAGAGGTCCCCACGGGCCGTTCAGCGCTGTCCGGACAATCCCTCCGGCGGGCAGGTGGCGCCTGGATCAGGCGGCGGTGACACCCTGGAGCGCGAAGGCGCCCTCGATGATGTCCAGACCCTCCTCGAGCAGGTGCTCCGGGATCACCAGCGGCGGCAGGAAGCGCAGCACGTTGCCGTAGGTGCCGGCGGTGAGGACCACCAGGCCCTCGGCGTGGCAGGCCTTCGCCACGGCGGCGGTGACCTCCGGGTTCGGCTCCTTGGAGCCCGGCTTCACCAGCTCGATCGCGATCATCGCGCCGCGGCCGCGGACCTCGCCGATCACGTCGAACTTCTCCTGCATCGCCCGCAGGCGGCCCAGCATGACCTCGCCGATCCGCTGCGCCTTGCCGTTGAGGTCCAGCTCCTTCATCGTCTCGATGGAGCCCAGCGCGGCGGCGCAGGCCACCGGGTTGCCGCCGTAGGTGCCACCCAGGCCACCCGCATGCGCGGCGTCCATGATCTCGGCGCGGCCGGTCACCGCGGCCAGCGGCAGGCCGCCGGCGATGCCCTTGGCGGTGGTGATCAGGTCGGGGACGATGCCCTCGTCGTCACAGGCGAACCACTGGCCGGTGCGGCAGAAGCCGGTCTGGATCTCGTCCGCGACGAACACGATGCCGTTCGCCTTCGCGTACTCCACGATCGCCGGCAGGAAGCCCTTGGCCGGCTCGATGAAGCCGCCCTCGCCCTGGATCGGCTCGATGATGATCGCGGCGACGTTCTCGGCACCGATCTGCTTGTTGATGATGTCGATCGCCTGCGCGGCGGCCTCGGCGGCGCAGTTCTCCGCACCGGTCAGCCAGCGGTAGGGGTAGGCCACCGGCACCCGGTAGATCTCCGGGGCGAACGGGCCGAAGCCCTGCTTGTACGGCATGTTCTTCGCCGTCAGGCCCATGGTGAGGTTGGTGCGGCCGTGGTAGCCGTGGTCGAACACCACGACGGCGGTGCGCTTGGTGTAGGCGCGGGCGATCTTCACCGCGTTCTCGACCGCCTCGGCGCCCGAGTTGAACAGCGCGGTGCGCTTGTCGTGGTCACCCGGGGTCAGCTCGTTCAGCTGCTCGGCGACGGCCACGTAACCCTCGTACGGGGTCACCATGAAACAGGTGTGGGTGAAGGCGGCCAGCTGCTCGGACGCCTTGGCCACCACGGCCTCGGCGCTGTTGCCGACGTTGGTCACGGCGATGCCGGAGCCGAAGTCGATCAGCGAGTTGCCGTCCACGTCCTCCAGCACACCGCCGTTGGCACGGGACACGTACACCGGCAGGGTGGTGCCGACGCCGGCCGCCACCGCACCCAGCTTGCGGGCCTGCAGCTCCTGCGACTTCGGACCGGGGATCGCGGTGACCAGGCGGCGCTCCTGCGGGAGCGGCGTTGCGGCGCTCATGGGGTATCTCCAGACTCTCGGCTCGGTGATTCGCAGGCTAAGGCCGCTCTCCCCACCCGGGCATGCGCCACTCGGTAGCACTGCGCCGTCCGACTTGTCCGGCACGGCCAGCACGGGTGGCGCGACTACCCGCAGGCCCCGCTCCACTACCCTGAGCGCGGGCGTGTCGCCGGTACGGCGGCATGGGTATGGCGGCACCGACGGCGGTCGGGCCGGGCGGGCGGGCGAGGGAGCGGGGCCGTACATGGCACAGGACGGGTCACACCACCACGGCGAGCGCACCACCACCAGACCCCCCACCCCCCTCCCCCACCAGCGGCCCGGCGCTTCCTCCCCCTCCTTCGACCTCCCCTCCTGGGCCTGCGCCCCGCGCCCCGAAGCCGAACCGGGCATCTACCGGCTCGGCTACCGCCGGATCGACCCGGATCGGGCGGAGGCGGCCAAGGTCGCGACCTGGCCGCTGCTGCTGCGGGCAGGGCTCAACGCGGTGGTGGCCTGGTTGGCCTTTGTGTACGGGGTCGAGTTCGCCACAGCGGGAACGACGATGATCGGTGTCCTTCCGTCGCAGTCGGCGTTCATCGCCACATCGGTGGTCCTGACTCTCAATGCCCTGGTGCTCGCCATCGTCATCAAGGTCTTCGGCCGGATGGGCCGCTGGCCCGAGGTGTGGCGCCGGTACGTCACGCCGTTGCTGTCGCGGACGGTGACGCAGGAGGAGCGCGCGGAGGAGGACGCCCCGGCGGTGGTCGAGGCGGCGCGGCGGCAGGATCCGTGGGACGGGCTGCGGCAGGGCGGTGCGGCCGAGGCGGCGGCGCGGCTCGACGCGGAGGCCGTGGGGGACGTCGACTACGTGCGGATCCAGCGGGCCTGGGAGTCCGCGCAGGCGGACCCGGTGTTCGTGCCCGCGTTCACCGGGCAGGTGGCGGCTCGCGGCGCCGCGGCCTTCGCCCACCCCTCCGAGGCGCGTGAGCTGCCCGGCCGCGTCGAGCAGCACGATCTGCTGCTCGGCCAGATCCGGCTCGGCACCGCGCAGGACGTGCCGAAGAACCCGTTGAGCCACCGGGCGGCCGGCTTCGCGCTGGACCCGACGCTGCTGGGCACTTCGGTGCTGGCGGTCGGCCCGGCCGGGACGGGGAAGACCGCGCGGCTGGCCCGGCCGGTGGCGGAGGCCCTGTGCCTGCAGGCGCTGGCCGGCACCGCCTGTGCGGTGGTGGTCGGGGCGGCCGATGCCGATCTCGGCCCGGACGCCTGGTACGACGTGGTGATCGCGCCCGGTGACCCGTCCTCGGTGTACGGGCTGGACCTCTACGGGGCCGCGCAGGACCCCGACGAGGCGGCCGCCCGGCTGGCCGAGGCACTGCTGCCGGACGAGCTGACCGCCCGCGCGGAGAACGCCCGCACCGCGCTGCAGCAGGTGGTGGGCCCGTTCCACGCCGCGTACGGCCGCTATCCGGGGGTGCGGGAGCTGCGGGCGCTGCTGGGTGGCGAGCCGGACGCGCTGGCGGCCCTGGTGAAGGCGCTCGGCACGGCGGGCCGGCTTGCCCTCCACGAGCGGGACCTGGAGTACCGCGAGCGCCAGCGCGACCGGGCGGACGACCCGGGGGCGCTGCTGGCGGACCGGCTGGCGCTGCTGGACCGGCCCGCCTTCGAGGGTGCCTTCGCGACCGACGGCACCGGCCGGCCCCCGTTCGCGATGCGGGTGCTTGACCACCCGCTGCGGGTGCGGGTGAAGCTGCCCGAGCGCAGCCACCCGGAGGCGGCGCGGATGCTGTCCCGGTTGGTGGTGGGTCAGTTCGTGCAGGCGGCCGGGGCACGGGAGGACCGCTCGCTCTTCGCGGGTCTGGTGGTGGACGACGCGTCGGCGGCGCTGGACGGCGCCGCGGTGCGCGGGGTGCAGCGGATGCGCGGCGCGAACGCGGGTGCGGTGCTGCTGCTGCGGACCCTGGTGGACCTGCCGGAGGCGCTGCGGGCGCCGCTGTTCGGCGCGGTCGGGTGCCGGATGGCGTTCCCGGGGATCGCGCCCTGGGACGGGCGGCTGTTCTCGGAGGCCTGGGGGACGCACCTGGTGCAGGAGACCGCGATCACCCACACCCCCGACACCTCCGGTGGGGTGATACGGCGGGCGGGGCGGGTCGGGCGGAAGGCGTTGTCGGGGACGACGGCGCAGACGGAGTCGGTGACGACGCGGGATGTGGAGCGGTTGCGGTGGTCGCCGTCGGATCTGGCGCACGCGTTGCCGGCGGGGCATGCGGTGGTGTCGTTGACGGCGGTGTCGGGGGAGCAGGTGCCGCCGCTGTTGGTTGATCTGCGGGGCTGAGCCGGGCCCGGGGGCGGAAGTCGCCTTCGAGGTGGATTCGGCAGTGCCGGTTGTCCGGGGCGTCCATAATGAAGGGGAGAGACCCTCATCAGTCCCACGTCCCTCTCCTCGCCCGGCCGCAATGGCGCGGTCAGGTCGATCCCCCGAAGGTGCCATGCCCCCCACACTCGCCTCCGTCGTCCGCAACAGCTCGCTCCATCTGACGGTTCTCGCCGGCGCGGACCATCTGGAGCGGCCGGTCCGCTGGGTGCACACCAGCGAGCTGGACGACCCGACGCCGTTCCTGGAGGGTGGCGAGCTGCTGCTCACCACCGGTATCAAGCTGGGCCGTACGGCGGCGCAGCTGCAGGCGTACGTGCACCGGCTGGCCGATGCCGGGGTGGTCGGGCTGGGGCTCGGGGTGGGGTTGTCGCACACCGAGGTGCCGCAGCCGTTGGTGGAGGCGGCGGCGCAGCGGGGGCTGCCGTTGCTGCGGGTGCCGGAGCCGACGCCGTTCATCGCGATCAGCAAGGTGGTGTCGGCGGCGCTGGCCGCGGAGCAGTACGAGGCGGTGACGACGAGCTTCGAGGCGCAGGAGGAGCTGACCAGGGCTGCTCTGGGCAAGGACGGCACGACGGCCGTGGTGCGCCGGCTGGCGGCGCGGCTGGGGGGCTGGGCGGCGCTGTACGACGGGTCGGGCGCGCTGTCGGTGGTGGCGCCGGACTGGGCGGCGCGTCGGGCCGGGCGGCTGGCGGCGGAGGTGGACCGGCTGCGTCGGCGGCCGGCGCCGTCGAGTGCCGCGCTGCAGGGGCGCGCGCCGGGCATAGACACGGCGGACGAGGACTACGTGGTGGTCCAGTCGCTGGGGGCGGACCGGCGGGCCCGGGGTTTCCTGGCGGTCGGGACCGAGGACCGGATCACGCCGACCGAGCGGTACGTGCTGAACGCGGCGGTGGCGCTGCTGACCCTCACCCTGGAGCGCTCGCGCGAGCTGCGGCAGGCGGAGGAGCGGATGGGCGCGGCGTTGCTGCGGATGGTGCTGGCCGGTGAGGTGGCGACGGCCCGGCAGGTGGCGGTGGGGCTGTTCGGCGGTCTGCCGGAGGGGACGATAAGGGTCCTGGTGGCCGGGGCGGGTGCGGCGACCGCGGATGCCGCGGAGGCGCTCGGGGAGCTGGGCGACCGGGCGGAGCAGGCGGGTGCCCGGGTGGGCGAGAAGCTGCTGGTGGCGCGGGAGGACGGTGCGCACGGGCCGCGGCTGATGGTGCTGGCGCTGGACAACGGTGCGGTGCACCGGGCGTGCCTGGGTGCGGTTGAGGAGCACGAGGGCCTGTCGCTGGGCGTCTCGGCGCCGGCCGCGCTGGAGGAGGCCGGGACGGCGCACGCGCAGGCCGAGCGGGCGCTGGCGGTGGCGCTGCGGGGCGGTCGCCGGTCGGTGGACCACGAGGAGGTCGGCGCGGGTTCGCTGCTGCCGCTGCTCGGGGAGGACGCGGTGACGGCGTTCGCGGAGGGGCTGTTGCGGCCGCTGCGGGAGCACGACCGGACGGCCCGCGGTGACCTGGTGGCCTCGCTGCGGGCGTGGCTGTCCCGACACGGTCAGTGGGACGCCGCGGCGGCCGACCTGGGGGTGCACCGGCACACGCTGCGCTACCGGATGCGGCGGGTCGAGGAGCTGCTGGGCCGCTCGCTGGACGACACGGACGTGCGCATGGAGCTGTGGCTGGCGCTGCGCTCCGGCGAGGAGTAGGCGCACTACCCGCGCACCATCCGCGCACCACAGGCGCACCATCCGCGCGCCACCTGCGCGCCATCCGCGCGGCACAGGCGAGGCCCGGCCCGGCAACGGATCGCCCGGCTGGACGCCGTGGAGTGCCTCCGGAGCCGAACACTCCTGGTCGGCCAATCCGGTCGGCGCGCCGACCGCCCTACCCTCGGGTTCTGGTCCCACGTCCGTGCGGGCCGTACGACGACGAGGAGAGGGCCGGTACCACGGTGACCACCACGTACGATTTCTGGCTCGCCGGCCGCCGGGCGAGCGGCGACGCCGACTTCGAGGTGCACAACAGCTGGGACGGCCGTCTGGTCGGCAAGGTGAGCATCCCGACCGAGGCCCAGGTCGAGGAGGCGCTGGACGCCGCCGTCGCCGCGCTGCCGGTGTTCGCCGCCACCCCGGCGCACCAGCGTGCCGCCGCCCTGGACCACGTGGCCAAGCGGCTGACCGAGCGCACCGAGGAGATCGCCCAGCTGATCACCGCCGAGAACGGCAAGCCGATCAAGTGGGCTCGCGGTGAGGTCGGCCGTGCGGTGTCGGTCTTCCGCTGGGCCGCCGAGGAGGCGCGCCGCACCAACGGCGAGACCATGCGACTGGACACCGACCCGGGTGGCGTGGGGCGCTTCGCGGTGGTGCGCAAGTTCCCGCGCGGTGTGGTGCTGGGCATCGCCCCGTTCAACTTCCCGCTGAACCTGGTCGCCCACAAGGTCGCCCCGGCGATCGCGGTCGGTGCCCCGATCATCCTGAAGCCGGCCCCGGCGACCCCGCTGTCGGCGATGCTGCTGGGCGAGATCCTGGCCGAGACCGACCTGCCGGCCGGCTCCTGGTCGGTCCTGCCCGTGCCGAACGACCGGATGCCGGCGCTGGTGCAGGACGAGCGCCTGCCGGTGATCTCGTTCACCGGTTCGGACAAGGTCGGCTACCAGATCATGGACTCGGTGCCGCGCAAGCACTGCACCCTGGAGCTGGGCGGCAACGCCGCGGCCGTGGTCCTCGCCGACTGGTCCTCGGAGGCCGACCTGGACTGGGCGGCCACCCGGATCGCGATGTTCGCCAACTACCAGGGCGGCCAGTCCTGCATCTCGGTGCAGCGGGTGATCGCCGACGCGTCGGTGTACGACGCGCTGGTGGAGAAGGTCGTGGCCAAGGTCAAGGCGCAGGTCACCGGTGACCCGAACGACGCCGCGACGGACGTCGGCCCGCTGGTCGACGAGAACGCCGCCAAGCGGGTGGAGTCCTGGGTGGAGGACGCGGTCGCCAAGGGCGCCAAGGTGCTGACCGGCGGCACCCGCGAGGGCGCGACCTACGCCCCGACCGTGCTGGCCGAGCTGCCCGGCGACGCGATCCTGGCCACCGCCGAGGTGTTCGGCCCGGTCCTGTCGCTGCACAAGGTGGACGGCGTGGACGAGGCCTTCGCGGCCGTCAACGACTCGGCGTTCGGCCTGCAGGCGGGCGTGTTCACGCACGACCTGCAGACCGCCTTCCGCGCCCACCGCGAGCTGCAGGTCGGCGGCGTGATCATCGGCGACGCGCCGTCCTACCGCGCCGACCAGATGCCGTACGGCGGCGTCAAGGACTCCGGCGTCGGCCGTGAGGGCGTCAAGTACGCGATGGACGACTACACCGTCGAGAAGGTCCTGGTCCTGACCGGCCTCGACCTCTGAGACACCGGTCTCCGAGGGGCTGCGCCCCGGGAGACCGACCGCCGCGGGGCCCGGTTCGACGAACCGGGCCCCGCGCGCGTTCAGCCGTCGTGCCCGGCCGCGGCGGCGACCGCTTCCTCGACGGTGGCGTTCCCGGCGACCAGCTCCAGGGTCATTCCGGCGGTGCCGGGCTCGTGCAGCAGGGCGGCCAGGACGGCGGCCACGTCGGCCCGGTCCACCGCGCCGCGGGCGACCGAGGGGGCCAGCCGGACCAGGCCGGTCCCGGGGCCGTCGGTGAGCCGCCCGGGGCGCAGCACCGTCCAGTCCAGCGTGGTGCGGGCCCGGACGGCGTCGTCGGCGGCGCCCTTGGCACGCAGGTAGGTCTCGAAGACCTCGTCGGCGGGGTAGTGGGCGGCGGCGTCGGCGTTCATCGCCGAGATCATCAGGTACCGGCGGACGCCGGCGAGTTCGGCGGCGTCGGCGAGCAGGACGGCGGCGTCGCGGTCGACGGTGTTCTTGCGGGTGGCGCCGCTGCCCGGTCCGGCCCCGGCGGCGAAGACCACCGCGTCGGCGTCGGCGAGCAGGTCGGCGAGTTGCGGGCCGGTGGCGGCTTCCAGGTCGAGCAGCAGCGGATCGGCTCCGGCGTCGATCAGGTCCCCGGCCTGTTCGGGGCGGCGGATGATCCCGGCGGGGCGGTCGCCGCGATCGGCGAGCAGCCGTTCCAGCTTCAGCGCGATCTGTCCGTGGCCCCCGGCGATGACGGTACGCATGGCTCCGACGGTAGCCCGCGGGTGCCGGGTCGTCCTGGGGAAGTCCTGGAGGTGGTCGCGGACAGGACACAATGGGCGCATGACTTCGCTCGCCCACCCGCAGCTGCGCTTCACGCCCACCGTGGCGGACCCCTCCGGCCCCCGGGAGCTGGTGATCCTCGGTTCCACCGGCTCGATCGGCACCCAGGCCATCGACGTGGTGCTCCGCAATCCGGACCGCTTCCGGGTGGTCGCCCTGTCGGCGGCCGGCGGCCGGGTGGAGCTGTTGGCCGAGCAGGCGCTGCAGCTGGGCGTGCACACCGTCGCGGTGGCCGACCCGGCCGCGGAGCCGGCGCTGCGCGAGGCGCTGGCCGCGAAGGCGGCGGGCCGTGCGCTGCCGGCCGTGCTGGCCGGCCCGGACGCGGCGACCGAGCTGGCGGGCATGGAGTGCCACTCGGTGCTGAACGGCATCACCGGGTCGATCGGGCTGCGGCCGACTCTGGCCGCGCTGGCGGCCGGCCGGGTGCTGGTGCTGGCGAACAAGGAGTCGCTGATCGTCGGCGGCCCGCTGGTGAAGGCGGTGGCGAAGCCGGGCCAGATCGTGCCGGTGGACTCCGAGCACGCCGCGCTGTTCCAGGCGCTGGCCGGCGGGACCCGCGCCGAGGTGCGCAAGCTGGTGGTCACCGCCAGCGGCGGCCCGTTCCGCAACCGCACCCGCGAGCAGCTGGCCGGGGTGACCCCGCAGGACGCGCTGGCGCACCCGACCTGGGCGATGGGCCCGGTCGTCACGATCAACTCGGCGACCCTGGTCAACAAGGGCCTGGAGGTGATCGAGGCCCACCTGCTGTACGACGTGCCGTTCGACCGGATCGAGGTCGTGGTGCACCCGCAGTCGGTGGTGCACTCGATGGTGGAGTTCACCGACGGCTCGACCCTGGCGCAGGCCAGCCCGCCGGACATGCGGATGCCGATCGCGCTGGGCATGGGCTGGCCGGACCGGGTGCCGGACTCCGCCCCCGCCTGCGACTGGACGAAGGCCGCCACCTGGGAGTTCTTCCCGCTGGACGATGACGCCTTCCCGGCGGTCGAGCTGGCCCGCGAGGTGGGCACCCTGGGCGGCACCGCCCCGGCGGTGTTCAACGCGGCGAACGAGGAGTGTGTGGAGGCATTCCTGAAGGGCCGCCTCGCCTTCACCGGAATCGTGGACACTGTTGCCAAGGTCGTCGCCGAGCACGGACAGCACGACAGCGGGCCGGCCGCGTCGGGAACTTCCCTGACGGTGGAGGACGTCCTGCACGCGGAGGACTGGGCGCGCGCCCGGGCCCGCGAGCTGGCGGCGGGCTGACGGCCTCGAACGCGGTACGACGAGACGATGAGCGGAGCGGCATGACGGAGGAGCAGCGGTGGCAACGGTGATGTGGGTGGTCGGCATCCTGGTCTTCGTCATCGGGCTGCTGATCTCGATCGCCTGGCACGAGCTCGGCCACCTGTCCACGGCCAAGCTGTTCGGCATCCGGGTGCCGCAGTACATGGTCGGCTTCGGTCCGACCCTGTGGTCGCGCCGGAAGGGCGAAACCGAGTACGGCATCAAGGCGATCCCGTTCGGCGGGTACATCCGGATGATCGGGATGTTCCCGCCGGGCGAGGACGGACGGATCACCAAGCGCAGCAGCTCGCCCTGGCGCACCATGATCGAGGACGCCCGCGAGGCCTCCTACGAGGAGCTCCAGGAGGGTGACGAGCGCCGGCTGTTCTACACCCGCAAGCCCTGGAAGCGGATCATCGTCATGTTCGCCGGGCCGTTCATGAACCTGATCCTGGCGTTCGGGCTGTTCCTGACGGTCATGATGGGCTTCGGCGTCTCCATGAGCGTGCCGACGGTCAGCACCGTCGCCCAGTGCGTGGTGAAGGCGGGCCAGCCCGTCGACAGCTGCCCGGAGGGCGCCCCGCAGACCCCGGCCGCGCAGGCCGGGCTGAAGGCGGGGGACAGGATCCTCTCCTTCGACGGCGACCGGATCCGGACCTACGACCAGCTCCAGGAGGACATCCGCAAGTCGGCCGGGAAGAGCGTCGACGTCCTGGTCGAGCGGGACGGGCAGCAGCTCACCCTCAAGCCGACCATCGCGGTCAACGACGTGCAGAAGTACGACGGCAACAAGGTCCCGATCAAGGGCCAGACCGTCCAGGCCGGGTTCCTCGGATTCACTCCTGCGAGTGGCGTGGTCCGGCTGGACTTCGGTCAGTCCGTCGACCGGATGTACGACATGGCAGAGAACGGGGTGAAGTCGCTGGTCGCCCTGCCCGGCAAGATCCCCGGGCTGTGGAACGCCGTCGTCGGCGACGCCCCGCGCGACCCGGACTCGCCGATCGGCATGGTCGGCGCCGCCCGGGTCAGCGGCGAGGTGTTCTCGCTCCACGAGTCGGCCACCCAGCGGGTCGCGATGTTCGTGAACCTGCTGGCCGGCATCAACCTGTCGCTCTTCCTCTTCAACATGCTGCCGCTGCTCCCGCTGGACGGCGGCCACATCGCCGGAGCGGCCTGGGAGGCGGTCCGCCGCCGCCTCGCACAGCTGTTCCGGCGGCCCGACCCGGGCCCGTTCGACGTCGCCAAGCTGATGCCGGTGGCGTACGTCGTGGCCAGCATCTTCATCGGCTTCACGCTGCTGGTGATGGTCGCCGACCTGGTGAACCCGGTGAAGATCGGCTAGGGCGTTCGGGTACGGCGGGTGTGCTGGGGCCCGTCGCCGTGCCGTACCGTGGAGGCCGGGTGCGCGATCGTCAGCGCGCCCGGCCTCGGCCGTCCCAACGGCCGGGCGGTCGATCACACCTCTACCCCGGGGAACCCTGCGCACATGACCGCGATCTCGCTCGGTATTCCGTCCCTGCCGCTCAAGCCGCTGGCCAAGCGCCGCTACTCCCGGCAGATCATGGTCGGCAACGTGCCGGTCGGCGGCGACGCCCCCGTCTCGGTGCAGTCGATGACCACCACCGTGACCTCGGACATCAACGCCACGCTGCAGCAGATCGCCCAGCTCACCGCGTCCGGCTGCCAGATCGTCCGGGTCGCCGTCCCCTCCCAGGACGACGCCGACGCGCTGCCGATCATCGCCAAGAAGTCGCAGATCCCGGTCATCGCGGACATCCACTTCCAGCCGAAGTACGTCTTCGCCGCGATCGACGCCGGCTGCGCCGCGGTGCGCGTGAACCCGGGCAACATCAAGGCCTTCGACGACAAGGTCGGCGAGATCGCCAAGGCGGCCAAGGACGCGGGTGTGCCGATCCGCATCGGCGTCAACGCCGGCTCGCTCGACAAGCGCCTGCTGGAGAAGTACGGCAAGGCCACCCCGGAGGCGCTGGTCGAGTCCGCGCTGTGGGAGTGCTCGCTGTTCGAAGAGCACGACTTCCGCGACATCAAGATCTCGGTCAAGCACAACGACCCGGTCGTGATGATCAACGCCTACCGCCAGCTCGCCGCCGCCTGCGACTACCCGCTGCACCTCGGCGTGACCGAGGCCGGGCCGGCCTTCCAGGGCACCATCAAGTCGGCGGTCGCCTTCGGCGCGCTGCTGGCCGAGGGCATCGGCGACACCATCCGGGTCTCGCTGTCCGCCCCGCCGGCCGAGGAGATCAAGGTCGGCAACCAGATCCTGGAGTCGCTCGGGCTGCGCCAGCGCGGCCTGGAGATCGTCTCCTGCCCGTCCTGCGGTCGCGCCCAGGTGGACGTCTACAAGCTCGCCGAGGAGGTCACCGCCGGCCTGGAGGGCATGGAGGTGCCGCTGCGGGTGGCCGTCATGGGCTGCGTCGTGAACGGTCCCGGCGAGGCGCGCGAGGCCGACCTGGGTGTCGCCTCCGGCAACGGCAAGGGCCAGATCTTCGTCAAGGGCGAGGTCATCAAGACCGTCCCCGAGTCGAAGATCGTCGAGACCCTGATCGAGGAGGCGCTCAAGCTCGCCGAGCAGATGCAGGAGGCCGGCGTCGAGGCGGGGACGCCGACCGTCGTCGCGGGGGAGTGAACCGCTCGTAGCGGGTCCCGATGACGCGAGGCCCGCGACGATGGCGTGGGGTGTCCGCGAGGACGCGGGGAAGCCCGCGTGAAGTTTTCCGGAAGCGGGGCCGTCCGTTCGCGGACGGCCCCGCAGCCGTAGCCGGGTGGGGCCACGGAGTAGGGTGCGGCCAGAGTCGTCTCAGTGAGGTGCTGTCTCGATGCTCGATCGAGGTGTGATGCTCCCGAGCTCCTTCCAGGCCGCCCGGGCCCTGGCCACCACCCGCGTGCTGGAGCCGCCCGACCTCGAGGACGCCCTGGAGATCCTCCACCGCGACCCGGTCGCCAACGCCTTCGTCGCGACCCGGGTCGAGGCCGTCGGGTTGGACCCGTGGCGGCTCGGCGGCGAGATGTGGGGCTGGTACGACGGGGACGGCGTCCTGGACGCCCTCTGCTACGCCGGCGCCAACCTCGTCCTGGTCTCCGCCGGACCGGAGGCGGTCGCGGCGTTCGCCGAGCGGGCCCGCCGGCAGGGGCGGCGTTGCTCCTCGATCGTCGGGCCCGCCGCGGCCACCGCGACGTTCTGGGCGCTGCTGGAGCGCAGTTGGGGACCGGCCCGGGAAGTCCGGGGCCACCAGCCGCTGATGGCGACGTCGGTGCCGTCGGCGGAGATCGCGCCGGATCCGCTGGTGCGGAGGGTGCGGCGCAATGAGGTCGAGACGCTGATGCCGGCGTGCGTGGCGATGTTCACCGAGGAGGTCGGGGTGTCGCCGCTGGCGGGGGACGGGGGGCTCCTCTACCAGGCGCGGGTGGCCGAACTCGTGTCCACCGGGCGGTCGTTCGCGCGGTTCGGGGAGGACGGGGAGGTCGTCTTCAAGGCGGAGATCGGGGCGGTGACGGAGAGCGCCTGCCAGATCCAGGGCGTCTGGGTCGCGCCGGAGCACCGGGGGCGGGGGCTGTCCGAGACGGGGATGGCGGCCGTCCTGGACATCGCGCTGCGGGAGGTGGCGCCGGTGGTGTCGCTCTACGTCAACGACTTCAACCTCCGGGCCAGGGCGGCTTATCGGCGGGTGGGGTTCCGGGAGGTCGGGGCCTTCATGAGCGTGCTGTTCTGAGGGTCACTGCGCGGAGGAGCTGCTGTGTTCGGATCTTCGGCCGCGTCGGGGGACGGCTGGTAGTAACGTCCGGAGCATGGATCAGCTGACCGGGGTGACGATCGAGGCCATCGACCTTGCGGCTTGGGCGGCGCAGGCGCTGGAGGTCCAGGCGGTGGCGTTCGGGCTCACGCCCGAGGAGGTCGCGGTACGGCTGCACATCGTCGGGCGGCACGCCCAGCAGCCGGGGGTGATCGCGTTCGGGGCGATGAGCGGGGGGCGGCTGGTCGGCTTCGGGTACGGGATGCCCAACCGGCGGGAGCACTGGTGGAGCACGGTGATCGAGCCCTACCTGGCCGCCCGGGGGTACGGGGACTGGCTGGACGGGGTGTTCGCCGTCACCGAGCTGCACGTGCTGCCGGAGTTCCAGGGGCAGGGGGTGGGCTCGCGGCTCATCCGGACGCTGTGCGAGCGGTCGGGGCTGGACCGGAGCATCCTCTCGGCGATCGACGCGGAGACGCCGGCGCGGAGGCTCTACCGGGCTTTGGGGTACCGGGACTTGGCGCGGGCGGTGCGGTTCCCGGCGACGGACCGGCTGTACGCGGTGATGGGGGCTCGGTTGCCGTTGCGGGGCGTGGGGGGTTAGGGCCGGGGGCCGGGGTTCGGGCCGGGGTTCGGGCCGGGGTTCGGGGTTCGGGCCGGGGTTCGGGCCGGGGTTCGGGCCGGGGTTCGGGGTTCGGGGTTGGGTGAGTGTTTTGGGCGGGCGAGGTGTTCAGAGGGAGCCGGCGAGTTCCAGGTAGAGCTCGGCGTCCTGGTGGCGGTCTGCGGTGAGGGCTCGGAGGGCCAGGTCGACGGAGCGGAAGAGGGACCACCCGCGGAGGCGGTCCTGGTCCACTTCGAGGGCGTCGGAGAGCTGGTGGAGGCGGCGGCGGACGGCGGCGGGGACGCCGGGGGAGCCGAGCAGGGTGTCGGCACGGTCCAGGGCGAGGCGGGCCAGGTCGTAGGCGCGCTCACCGACGACGGGGCGCGGGTCGATGGCCAGCCAGGGGGCGCGGTCGGCGGCGAGGACGTTGCCGTGGTGGAAGTCGCCGTGGAGGAGAAAGGACTCGTCGGCGGAGTCGGTCAGGCTCCGGGCGGTGTCCAGGGCCTCGGTGATCAGCGCCTGTGCCGCGGTGGCGGCGGGGTGAGGGCGGTGTTCCGTCAGCCGGGCCGCGGTGGCGGCGACCTGCTGGGCGAGGGTGGGGAAGGGGTGCTCCCCGGGGAACTCCACCCAGAGCCGGTGCAGCAGGCTGCTGGCCTCCAGCATGGCCTTGGGCTCGGCCAGGGAGCGCAGCGGGATCTCGCCGTGGAGGCGCTCCAGGAGGAGGACGCCCTCGGAGGGGTCGGCGTCGAGGAGGAGGACGGCTCCGCGACCGGCCCAGTGGGTGAGGGCGGCGTGCTCGTGGGCGGTCTCGGGGGTGAGCAGACCGGTCTTGAGGACGGCGGGCGAGAGGTCGTCGCGGTGCACGTACGCGATCAGGCTGAGGCTGCCGCCTGGGTCGAGGACGCGTTCCAGGGTGAGGTTCCAGCCGGAGAGGTGGGCGGCTGCTCTGGCGGGGAGGGTGGCGAGCCATTGGCGGCCGGCTTCGCCGTGGGTGGCGGTGACGGTGCTCGTCAGCCAGGTGGGGACGGTGATGGTGGGTTCGGCTCCCGACATGGGTCCATTGTCGGGGTTTCGCTGCGAGGGGCTCGGTGAGTGGGCCTCGGGAGGGTGGGGGGCTTTCGGGTGGGTGGGGGCTTTCGGGAGGGTGGGGGGTGCCGGGGGCGGCTCCGGGGGTGGTCGCTCCGAGGGGCTGGATGATTTTCCGACTGCCGGTGCTGTGGG
>NZ_JBVHHY010000052.1:0-27668 GCF_055560835.1 Kitasatospora sp. NPDC023120
ACACTCTTTCCCGACACCACGCTCTTCCGAGCTGTCGGAAAATCATCCAGCCCCTCGGAGCGACCACCCCCGGAGCCGCCCCCGGCACCCCCCACCCTCCCGAAAGCCCCCCACCCACCCGAAAGCCCCCACCCCCCCACACAAAACAAGGGCGCCCCCTCCCCAACCCGAAGGTCAGAAAGGGAACGCCCTCAAAAGGCCCTGCTACAACCTCAGTTGTCGCCGTCCTCGTCGATCAGGAAGCCCCGCATCGGCGCCGGAGCCTGCTGCATCGGCTGCGGCGGCTGCGGCCGCACCGCCGCCATCGGCTGGGTCATCCCGGCCGGCTGCATCTGCGGAGCACCGTTGCCACCGGCCGACTGCCCGCCGAAGCTCGGCGCCGGCGAGTTGCCACCGAAGGAGGTGTTCCCGCCGAAGGACGGCGAGTTGCCACCGAAGGACGGCTGGTTGCCACCGAAGCTCGGCGCACCGCTGCCCATCGAGCCCGCACCGGCCGGAGCCATCGACGAGGCCGCCGGCGGCAGCGACGCGGTGGCGGGGATCCGCGGCGGCGCGAGCGAGTCGTCGGCCTGCGACTCCAGCTGGCGCAGCTGGGTCTCCAGGTACGACTTCAGACGCGTGCGGTACTCACGCTCGAACGCCCGCAGGTCCTCGACCTTGCGCTCCAGCGTGGCCCGCGCGGACTCCAGCGAGCCCATCGCGACGCGGTGCTTCTCCTGCGCGTCCCGCTCCAGGGCGTCGGCCTTGGCTCGGGCGTCGCGCTCCAGGCCCTCGGCCCGGCTGCGCGCCTCGCCGACGATCTTGTTGGCCTCGGAACGGGCCTCGGAGATCGCCTGGTCGGCGGTCTGCTGGGCGAGCGCCAGCACGCGGGCCGCGCTGTCGCCACCGGGACCCTGCTGCTGCATCGGGGCGCCCATGGGGCCGCCCATCTGCTGCGGGCCGCCCATGGGGCCGCCCATCTGCTGCATCTGCTGCTGGCCCATGCCCTGGCCCATCGGGTTGCCCATCGGCTGCGGGCCACCGGGGCCGCCCATGGGCTGCAGCATCTGACCGCCCATCGGCTGGACCAGCTGCTGCTGGCCGCCCATGGTCTGGTTCATCTGCTGCTGCGGGCCGCCGGCCGGCGGGAGCTGCGGCGCGGAGCCGGCGGGCAGGCCCAGCGGCTGGTTGCCCATCTGCTGCTGCGGGCCACCGGGGCCCATCTGCTGCGGACCACCCGGACCCATCTGCTGCGGGCCGCCGGGGCCCATCTGCTGCGGGCCGCCCGGGCCCTGCTGGCCGGGGACCGGCGGGCCGGATATGGCGGCCGGAACCGGGGCGCCACCCTGGCGGGGGGCGTCCTGCTGCGGCTCCTTGCGCAGGTTGGCCTGGTTCTGCGCGGCGGCACGAGTCGCGGCGGCCAGCTTGGCGCGCAGGTCCTCGTTCTCCCGGAGGAGGCGGGTCAGCTCCGCCTCGACCTCGTCGAGGAAGGCATCGACCTCGTCCTCGTCATAGCCTTCACGCAGGCGGACGGTCGTGAACTGCTTGTTCCGAACGTCCTCGGGGGTCAATGGCATCTCTTCACCTCAACGTGATCGTCGGCACACCGGCATCCTGTCGCATCGCTCACCTACGACTAGGGGTGCACAAGCGAGATCAGGACATACACAATGATCATCAGTACGAAGAAGGACAGGTCGAGCGCCACGCCCCCGAAACGCAACGGCGGAATGAGCCGCCGAAGAAGCTTGAGCGGCGGATCCGTGACAGTGTACGTGGCCTCCAGGACCAGGACCATGGCCTTGCCGGGCCGCCACGAACGCGCGAACTGGAAGACCCAGTCCATGACCAGCCGCACAAGCAGGAACACCAGGAAGACGGTCAGGGCGTAGTAGAGCACCGCCCACACGATGTCCATCGCGTTTCCCTCTCCCCGGTCCCGAGCCCTGGGGCCCGCCGCTCGTCACCTGTCGCCAACCACTGTTGATCAGATCCACACGTAAAGTCGTGGCCGGGTCAGCTCTGGTTGAAGAACCCACCCTCGGCGATCCGAGCCTTGTCCTCCGCCGTGACATCGACGTTAGCAGGCGACAGCAGGAACACCTTCTGTGTCACGCGCTCGATACTGCCGTGCAGACCGAAGACGAGTCCAGCGGCGAAGTCTACGAGCCGCTTCGCGTCGGTGTCGTCCATCTCGGTCAGATTCATGATCACGGGAGTCCCGCCACGGAACTGTTCCCCGATGGTACGGGCCTCGTTGTAGGTCCGGGGGTGCAGCGTGGTGATGCGGTAGGGCTCTCGTTCGTTCACTACCTTGGGCATGATCACCGGGGAGCTCTTCTCCAGGTTGTGGCGACGTTCGGGTGTGATGGACGACACGGGGGCCATCCTGGGGGTCTCCTGCCGGATCGGCACCGCCGCCGGCACCGGCTGGGGCGTGATCGAGGAGACCGGGGCGGGCGTGGCGGCGGCCGCGGCGGCCGGCCGGGGAATGTCCTCGGTCCGCTGTCCCGTCCGGATCGGCTCGGGGTCCGCGTCGTAGTCGTCGTCGGGGTCGTACCCCTGGCCGTCGTACGTCTCGTCCTCCACGAGGCCGAGGTAGACCGCCATCTTGCGCATTGCGCCGGCCATGCTCCTGTCTCCTCCGCTCATAGCCACCTCGCTGGCGCTCGGTGGCGGCTTCGCGAAACGCGCACCGTCCGATGGTCGCTCGCTCCGCTCGCTCCGTGCGGACCGGCTGCGTCCCGGCGACCGGCCGATGCGGCCCAGCCTGCGGATTCCGCGGCCCGTCCACGACGGAGCGTCAGGCCGACGGCCTGTCAGGGTTCATGGAGTGAGGGCCGCGGAGCTGCGATCCACGGTTCGCTAGCGCTCCGGAGAGCTGCTAGATTCTGTCCTATTTTGTCCTGCAGTCTGATCTACTTACCCGGTGACGTTACCTGAGGGGTGACCTCACTCCGAGTACCGCCGTTCCGACGCGCACATGTGTCGCCCCGGCGGCAATCGCCTGCTCAAGGTCACCGCTCATACCTGCGGAGACCATGGTGGCAGCCGGATGGGCCGCCCGTACGGCGCTTGCGATTTCCGCCAGCCGATCGAAGGCCCGGGCCGGGTCTCCGGCCAGCGGACCGGCCAGCGGAGCGACGGTCATCACACCGTCCAGCCGCAGCCCGGGCGTGTCGGCGATCGCGTCGACCAGTTGCGCGACGTCCTCCGGCGCGACCCCCGCCCGGTGCGCACCCTCGCCGTGCGCCTTGTCCAGCGCCACCTGGACCAGGCAGCCCAGCTCCGGGCGCTCCGCCTTGAGCACCGCCGCGGAGAGCGACTCGACCAGCCGCAGCCGGTCCACCGAGTGCACGTGGTTCGCGTACCGGGCGACCGAGCGGACCTTGTTGGTCTGCAGCTGTCCGACGAAGTGCCAGTCAAGAGGAAGGTTTCTGCACTGTTCCGCCTTGGGCGCGGCGTCCTGGTCGCGGTTCTCCGCGACGTCCGTCACACCCAGCCCGGCCAGCAGCGCGGTGTCCTCGGCGGGGTAGGTCTTGGTGACGACGATCAGGGTGACCTCGTCCCGCGCCCGCCCCGCGGCCGCGCAGGCGTCCGCGATCCGGCGCTCGACCACCTCGAGGTTGGTCCCGAGCTCCTCGTACCGGGCCCGCTGGCCCTCCGTCAGGGCGCCCAGCCACCTCTCATCGGGAAAGAAGGGGCCGGGGCCACCCGGGAACGGTCCGTAGATGTCGTTCGTCATCAGTGATCAGAGCCCAACCAGACGTAGCTCGCGAGCCGGCCCGTGCGCTGCTCGCGGCGATAGGAGTAGTGATCGGCGGATTCGAGGGTGCAGACCGGTGACCGCACCGGCTCGCTGACCCCCAGCGCGGCCAGCTGGGCCGCGACTCCCTCCGCCACGTCCAGGGCCGGGGTCCCCCACGAGGTCTCCGCGAAGGCTTCCGGCACCACGGCGGCGACCTCGGCGCGCAGCTCGGCCGGCACCTCGTAGCAGCTGCCGCAGACCGCGGGGCCGGTGGCGGCGACGATCCGCCCGGGCTCGGCCCCCAGTTCGACCATCGCCCGGACCGCCGCGGGCACCACCCCTGCGGCCAGCCCGGGTCGGCCCGCGTGGGCCGCGCCCACCACGCCCGCCACCGGGTCGGCCAGCAGCACCGGTGTGCAGTCGGCGGTCAGTACTGCCAGCGCGAGCGGCCGGTCGGTGACCACCGCGTCCACCGTCGGAGCCTCCCCCGGCGGCTGGCGCTCCGTCACCACGGCGACCTCGGCGCCGTGCACCTGGTTCATCCACACCACGTCGGCCGGTTCGAGTCCCAGCTCCCGGGCCGCCAGCGCCCGGTTCTCCCGGACGGCCTCCGGATCGTCCCCCACCGCGCCGCCGAGGTTGAGCTCCCCGTACGGCGAAGTGCTCACCCCGCCCCACCGGTCGGTGAAGGCGAAGTGAGCACCCGCGTGTACCGCGTGTTCGATCACTTAAGGAAGTCCGGGACGTCGAGTTCCTCGGCCGGGCTCTCCACGTACGGCTGCCGGGCCGGCTGCACCTGCGGCGGCACCGGGGCAGCGGCGGTCGTGGTGGCCGGAGTCTCGGCCTGCCGGCTCGGCGCGGCGGCCGGGGTCTCGGCCTCCGAGCGGGAGGTCACCGAGCCGATGCTCCCGTACGACGGGCGGGCGGCGGGACGCTCCGGGGCGGCCGGCGGGGTGGCCGGGCGCTCCGGCGCGCTGGCCTTGACCACCGGGTCGCGGACGATCGCCGGCGGCTGCCCGCCGTCGAAGCCGGCCGCGATGACGGTGACCCGGACCTCGTCGCCGAGCGCGTCGTCGATGACCGCACCGAAGATGATGTTGGCCTCGGGGTGGGCGGCCTCGCTGACCAGCTGGGCCGACTCGTTGATCTCGAACAGGCCGAGGTCGGAGCCGCCCGAGATGGAGAGCAGCACGCCGCGGGCGCCGTCGATCGAGGCCTCCAGCAGCGGCGAGGAGATCGCCATGACGGCGGCGGCCTTGGCGCGGTCCTCGCCACGGGCCGAGCCGATGCCCATGAGCGCCGAACCGGCGTCCGACATGACGGACTTGACGTCCGCGAAGTCGAGGTTGATCAGACCCGGGGTGGTGATCAGGTCGGTGATGCCCTGGACACCGGAGAGCAGGACCTGGTCGGCCGAGCGGAACGCGTCGAGCACGCTGACCTGGCGGTCCGAGATGGACAGCAGCCGGTCGTTGGGGATCACGATGAGGGTGTCGACCTCTTCGCGCAGGCTCGCGATGCCGTCCTCGGCCTGGTTGGCCCGGCGCCGGCCCTCGAAGGTGAAGGGACGGGTGACCACGCCGATGGTCAGGGCGCCCAGCGAGCGCGCGATGTTGGCGACGACGGGCGCGCCGCCCGTGCCCGTGCCACCGCCTTCGCCGGCCGTCACGAAGACCATGTCGGCCCCCTTGAGGACCTCCTCGATCTCCTCGCGGTGGTCCTCGGCGGCCTTGCGGCCGACCTCGGGGTTGGCGCCGGCGCCGAGGCCCCGGGTGAGTTCACGGCCCACATCGAGCTTGACGTCGGCGTCGCTCATCAGGAGGGCCTGCGCATCGGTGTTGATCGCGATGAACTCGACGCCCTTGAGACCGACCTCGATCATCCGGTTGATGGCGTTGACACCACCGCCGCCGATACCGACGACCTTGATGACTGCGAGGTAGTTCTGCGGTGCTGCCACGTCGAAGGCCTCTCGCCTCGAATTTCCGGGTCGGCCCGGCCCGGCGAGGGTCCGTTCCGACGGATGTCGATGGGTAGGGAGCCTGGTTTCTGACTGAATGTCCGAAATGCCGACCGCCGACCCCAACCCTAAACTTGACCTTTAGGGTTAGTCCTGTGCCTCCGTCACATCACCAGGGGACACAGTCTGGTGACACAGGACACTAGGTCGCCCCGGGCACGCGTTTCAACGAACACGCCGAGCTTCCCTTTTTCTTTTGAGCCTATGTGATCATCAGCCGGCTTAGGAAACCGGGGTGACCACCAAGGGTCGGGCCGACACTTCAAGGCGTCAACCCCTCCCTCAGGGACAGAACCTACCGGATCATCCCGACACCGCCGGCGCCTCGGGCGCCGTCACATCGAAGTTCGTACCCTTCTGATTCATCAGTGCCACCAGCACCCGGGCTTTCCGGTCGATCTGCTCCGGACTCCCCCAGCGCACCGTGGCACCCCCACTGAGCTGCAGCTGGATGTCGTCGTACGAATGCACCAGCACCGCCCCGGCCCGTTTCGCGACCTCCGGCGGCAGCCCGGCGGCCACCGCCACCGCGCCCTGGACCAGCTGCGGACGGGAGATCACCCCGTCCACGTCATTCGCCTGCTGACTGAGCCGCAGCTCCACCACCGGCACGCCCGCCGGCGGGGCCGCCTCGGTGGCGAAGCTCACGCCCGCGGCATCCACCTGGGTGAACCGGCCGTCCTCCCCCTTGACGGCGGCCACCGCCTTGCGCTGGACGACCTTCACCTGCAGCGTGTGCGGCCAGCCCCGCCACACCTCGGCCTTCGCCACCCGGGGGATCGCCTCCACCCGGCGGCGGACGTCGTCCAGGTCCACCCGGGCCAGCGGACCGTCGCCGAGCCCGCCGATCGTGTCGCGGACCTGGGCCGCCGTCAGGTTGTCGTCGGCGGCTCCCTGGACGGCGACGCTGCGCACGTCCAGCACCGACGAGAGGAACACCAGCCAGGCCAGCCCGCCCAGCACCGCGGCGCCGAGCACGCTCAGCACCACGATGCCCCGCCGGGAGAGCCGGAGGCGAGGAGCGGACTCCTCGTCCTCCAGCTCCGCCTCGAGCGGGTCGGCGAGCCGGCTGTCAGCCACGGCGGCGACCGGCGCGGTGGGCCTGGATCGCCTCGTAGACCATGCCGACCAGCAGGTCGTCGGCGTCCCTGCGGCCGAACTCGGCGGCGGCGCGGCTCATGTCCCACAGCCGCTGCGGGTCGGTGAGCACCGGGAGCACGTTCTGCAGCACCCAGTCCGGGGTCAGCTCGGCGTCGTCCACCAGCAGGCCGCCGCCGGCCTTGACCATCGGCTGGGCGTTCAGCCGCTGCTCGCCGTTGCCGATCGGCAGCGGGACGAAGGCGGCGGGCAGGCCGACGGCCGCCAGCTCGGCCACCGTCATGGCGCCGGCCCGGCAGAGCATCATGTCGGCCGCCGCGTAGGCGAGGTCCATCCGGTCCAGGTACGGCACCGGGCGGTACGGCGGCATCCCGGGGACGTCCGCCACCTGCGGCAGCTCGTTCTTCGGACCGACCGCGTGCAGGATCTGCACGCCGTACTGCTGCAGCCGCGGGGCGATCGCGGTGACCACCTCGTTGAGCCGGCGGGCGCCCTGGGAGCCGCCGGAGACCAGCAGGGTGGGCAGCCGCTGGTCGAGGCCGAAGTACTGCCGGGCCTCCGGGCGGGCCGCGTTGCGGTCCAGGGTGGCGATGGTCCGGCGCAGCGGGATGCCGATGTACCGGGAGTCGCGCAGCTTGCTGTCGGGCGTGGAGACCGCCACGAAGTCGCTGTAGCGGGCGCCGATCTTGTTGGCCAGGCCCGGACGGGCGTTCGCCTCGTGCACCACGATCGGCACGCCGGCCCGCTTGGCGGCCAGGTAGGCGGGCATCGCGACGTAGCCGCCGAAGCCGACCACGGCGTCCGCGTTGACCCGCTCGATGATCTCCTGGGCGGCCCGGACGGTGCCGCGCAGCCGGCCGGGGACGGTGATCAGTTCCGGGGTCGGCTTGCGGGGCAGCGGGACGGCCGGGATGAGCTCCAGCTGGTAGCCGCGCTCGGGTACCAGCCGGGTCTCCAGACCGCGCTCGGTGCCCAGGGCGGTGATCCCGATGGACGGGTCGTGCCTGCGGAGGGCGTCCGCGAGGGCCATGGCCGGCTCGATGTGACCGGCGGTCCCCCCGCCGGCGAGTACGACATGCACCGAAATTCACCGCTCCCTGCGTGCCGGCCCGGGGGCCGGGCGCGCTGTGGTTCGTCGTCGTGGCAGCACCCGGGCCAGTCGCTTCCTGATCCGGGAGTTCTTGCTCCGGGCGGCCAGGGCCGCCTTCGCGCCCGAGGTGCTGCGCGCCAGGCACAGCAACACACCGATCGCGGACATGGCCGACAGCATGGCGGAACCGCCGTAGGAGAACAGCGGGAGCGGGACACCCGCGATGGGCAGCAGTCCCAGCGCCGACCCCAGGTTGATCATGGCCTGCGCCATGATCCAGGTGGTGGCGGCTCCCGCGGCGTACCTGACGAAGGGGTCCTTCGTGCCGATGGCCACACGGATACCCGCGTAGCCTAGTGCCGCGAAGAGGCCGATCACCGACAGCGTCCCCACGAGACCGAGTTCCTCGCCGGTCGCGGCGAAGATGAAGTCGGTGTGCGCCTCGGGCAGCTGGCCCCATTTCTCCACCCCGGCGCCGAGGCCGGTGCCGAAGCCGCCGCCGTTCGCGAACGCGAAGACGCCGTGCAGGGCCTGGAAGCAGGCGCCCTCGGGGTCGAGCTTGGTGACGCCGATGCAGCCCAGGCGCTCCGCCCGGTGCGGGACGGTGACGACCAGGGCGGTGCAGACCACCACCGCCACGCCGAGGGTGGCCACGAACAGCCGCAGCGGCGCGCCGACCATCCAGAGCAGCGCGAACACCATGGCCACCAGGATCATCGAGGTGCCCATGTCGCCGCCGAACATGATCAGCGCGAGCAGCAGCAGGGCGCCCGGCACCAGCGGCACCAGCAGGTGCTTCCAGGAGTTCAGGGTGCCGGCCTTCTGCTTGCGGGCGAGCAGGTCGGCGCCCCAGAGGACCAGCGCGAGCTTGGCGAACTCGGACGGCTGGAACTGGAAGAAGCCGAAATCCAGCCAGTTCTGGTTGCCGTTGATCCGCACCCCGATGCCGGGCACGGCGACCAGCGCGAGCGCGCCGATCACCCCGAGCATCACCGGATAGGTGATCACCCGCAGCACCGCCACCGGGACGGAGGCGAAGCCGATCAGCAGGACGAGGCCGAGGATGGCCGCGATCAGCTGCTTGAGGAAGTAGTACTGGGCCGAGTGGTGCTGGTTCAGGGCGAGGATCTGCGAGGCCGAGAAGACCATCATCAGACCGAGCACGACCAGCAGCAGCGTGCTGCCGACCACCAGCAGGTACGGCGTGAGCGGCCGGTCCAGCCAGTACCGCACCCGGGCCCGGAAGGCCTGGACGCGGGCCAGCGGACCGGCCGACTTGTACTTGGTCGTGGTGGCGGAGATCACTCGCCACGGCTCGGCGGCGTCCCGCTTCCCAACGCCGGAATCCGCCCTGCCCTGCCCCGCCACCGTTCTCCCCATCTCTACGGCTCGTCCGCCTCCGGGCCGCTCGCGACCCTTCGGCTCAGTCGCCGGTGTCCGCCAGCTCCCGGACCGCCGCCGCGAACATGTCGCCGCGCTCGCCGTAGTTGGTGAACATGTCCATCGAGGCGCAGGCCGGAGCCAGGAGCACCGTGTCACCCGATCGGGCGAGCGACGCGGCCGTGCGGACGACCTCGGCCATCGCCACCGCGCCAGTCTGGCCCTCGGCCGCCTCGATCACCGGGACATCCGGAGCGTGTCGCTCCAGCGCCTCGCGGATCAGCGCCCGGTCCTGGCCGATCAGCACCACCGCGCGCAGCCGCTCGGCCGCGCCCTGCACCAGGTCGTCGAAGGTCGCGCCCTTGGCGAGGCCTCCGGCGATCCAGACGATCGGCCGGTAGGCGGCCAGCGAGGCGGCCGCGGCGTGGGTGTTGGTGGCCTTGGAGTCGTCGATGTACGTGACCTCGCGGACCACGCCGACCTCGGCGATCCGGTGGGCGTCCGGGCGGAAGGCCCGCAGGCCCTCCCGGACGGCCTTCGGCTCGACGCCGTACGCCCGGGCCAGCGCCGCCGCGGCGAGCGCGTTGGCGATGTTGTGCGGAGCCGGCGGGTGGACGTCCTCGACGGCGCCCAGCTCGGCGGCGTTCTTCGCCCGGTCCTCGACGAAGGCCCGGTCCACCAGCAGCCCGTCCACCACGCCGAAGTTCGACGGGCTCGGCGCGCCGAGGCCGAAACCGATCGCCCGGCAGCCCTCCTCGACGTCGGCCTCCATGACCAGCGCCTCGGTGGCCGGGTCGGCCAGGTTGTACACGCAGGCGACGACGTTGCCCTCGTAGATCCGGCCCTTGTCAGCGGCGTACGCCTCCATCGAGCCGTGCCAGTCGAGGTGGTCGGGCGCCAGGTTGAGCACCGCGGCCGAGTACGGGCGCAGCGAGGGCGCCCAGTGCAGCTGGTAGCTGGAGAGCTCGACGGCGAGCACGTCGTACGGCTCCTCGGCGAGCACCGCGTCCAGCACCGAGACCCCGACGTTGCCGACGGCGGCGGTGCGCTTGCCGGCGGCGGTGAGGATCGAGGCGAGCATCTGGACAGTGGTGGTCTTGCCGTTGGTGCCGGTGACGGCCAGCCAGGGGGCGGGCTCGCCGGTGCCCGGCAGCGGCTTGCGCAGCCGCCAGGCGAGCTCGACGTCGCCCCAGACCGGCACCCCGGCCGCCTCGGCGGCGGCGAACAGCGGGCTGTCCGGCGCCCAGCCGGGCGAGGTGACGATCAGCTCGGTGCCCTCGGGCAGGCTCGCGCCGTCGCCGAGGCGCACGGTGACGCCCTGCGCCTCCAGCTCGGCGGCTCGGGCGGTCAGGCCGGGCCCGCTGCCGCCGTCCACGACGGTGACGCGGGCGCCGAGGCCGTGCAGGACGCGCGCGGCGCTGATGCCCGAGACGCCGAGTCCGGCGACGACGACGGGCAGGTCGGAAAAGTCAGGGTTCGTCATCCGGTCCGGTATCCCGCGTAGAAGAGGCCGAGGCCGACGGCCACGCAGAGGCCCTGGATGATCCAGAAGCGGACCACGACCAGGACCTCGCTCCAGCCCTTGAGTTCGAAGTGGTGCTGCAGTGGTGCCATCTTGAAGACGCGCTTGCCGGTCATCCGGAAGGAGCCGACCTGGATGATCACCGACAGGGTGATCACCATGAAGAGGCCACCGAGCATGATGAGCAGCAGCTCGGTGCGGGAGCAGATCGCCAGACCGGCCAGGGCGCCGCCGAGGGCGAGCGAGCCGGTGTCGCCCATGAAGATCTTGGCGGGCGAGGTGTTCCACCACAGGAAGCCGAAGCAGGAGCCCATCAGGGCGGCGGCGACCACCGCGAGGTCCAGTGGGTCTCGGACGTCGTAGCAGCTGACGGTCGCGGTGACGGTGTAGGCGCAGCTCTGCCCGTACTCCCAGACGCCGATGAAGGTGTAGGCGCCGAAGGCCATCACCGAGGCACCGGTGGCGAGGCCGTCGAGACCGTCCGTCAGGTTCACGCCGTTGGAGGTCGCCGCGATCATGAAGTACGCGAAGATGACGAACAGCACCGGGCCGATCGACCACTTGAAGTCGCGCACGAAGGACAGCGACTGCGAGGCCGGGCTGAGCCCGCGGTCGTCGTGGAACTGCAGCGCCAGGATCGCGAAGGCGAGGCCGACGATGGACTGGCCGGCCAGCTTCGCCTTGGCCCGCAGACCGAGCGAGCGGCGCTTGACCACCTTGATGTAGTCGTCCAGGAAGCCGACCAGGCCGAGGCCCGCGGTCAGGAAGAGCACGAGCAGCCCGGAGGCGGTCGGGCTCTCGCCCGTTATCGCCTTGGTGGCGAAGTACGCGATCAGGGTCGCCAGGATGAAGGCGATGCCGCCCATGGTGGGCGTGCCCTTCTTGCTGTGGTGCGCCTTGGGACCGTCGTCGCGGATGTACTGGCCGTAGCCCTGCCGGGCGAGCAGCTTGATCAGGGCGGGCGTGCCCACCAGCGAGAGGATCAGGCCGATCATCCCGGAGAAGAGGATCTGCTTCATCATCGGGCAGCACCGTCCGCAAGGAGGGCCTCGGCCACCTTCTCCAGCCCCACCGAACGGGAAGCCTTCACCAGGACCACATCCCCCGGCCGCAGCTGACTGCGCAGCAGATCGACCGCCGCGTCCGCGTCGGACACCAGCACCGACTCCTCACCCCACGAACCTTCGTTCCTCGCGCCGAGTTCCATGCAGGCCGCCTCGCGTCCGCCGACCGCCACCAGCTTGGTGACGTCCAGCCGGACGGCGAGCCGTCCGATGGCGTCGTGCTCGGCCAGGCTCTCCTCGCCGAGCTCCCGCATCTCGCCGAGCACCGCCCAGGTGCGGCGGCGCTCCGGGCCGCGGCCCCCCATCGAGACCAGCGCCCGCAGCGCGGCCCGCATCGAATCGGGGTTCGCGTTGTAGGCGTCGTTGACGACGGTGACACCATCGGCCCGGTCGACGACCTCCATGCGCCAGCGGGACAGCGCACCCGCCTCGCCCAGGGCTGCCGCGGTGTCGTCGACGGACATCCCGAGCTCCACCGCCACCGCGGCGGCGGCGAGGGCGTTCGAGACGTGGTGCTCACCGTACAGGCGCAGCTGCACGGGCGCGGAACCGGCTGGGGTGGTGAGCGTGAACGATGGCCGTCCGGTGGCGTCCAGGCGAACGTCGGTCGCCCGGACGTGGGCGTCCGGGGACTCCCCGAACAGGACCACCTTGGCCTTGGTGCGGGAGGCCATGGCGCGCACCAGCCGGTCGTCCGCGTTGAGGATCGCGGCACCGTCCGCGGACAGCGCCTCGACCAGTTCGCCCTTGGCCTCGGCGATCGCCTCCTGGGAGCCGAACTCGCCGACGTGGGCGGTGCCGACGTTCAGGACCACGCCGATCCGGGGCGGGGTGATCGAGGTGAGGTACTCGATGTCGCCCTTGTGCCGGGCGCCCATCTCCATCACCAGGTGCCGGGTGCCGGCCTCGACCCGCAGCGCGGTCATCGGGTGGCCGATCTCGTTGTTGAGCGAGCCGGGCGGATAGACGGTCGCGCCGTGGCGCTCGAGCAGCTGGGCGATCAGGTCCTTGGTGCTGGTCTTGCCGGCCGACCCGGTCAGCGCGACCACGGCGGTGTCCTCGGCGCGG
Organism: Kitasatospora sp. NPDC023120; assembly: GCF_055560835.1. Lineage (NCBI taxonomy): Bacteria > Bacillati > Actinomycetota > Actinomycetes > Kitasatosporales > Streptomycetaceae > Kitasatospora > Kitasatospora sp. NPDC023120. The sequence continues at coordinate 12,970 of NZ_JBVHHY010000052.1, forward strand.
GCGACCACGGTACGGGCCAGCCTGCCGAGCGCCTCCACCACACTGTCGACCAGGACGGCGGGCACGCCGACCGGGCGGGAGGCCAGCACCGCGACGGCGCCGGCCTCGACCGCCGTGACCGCGTAGTCGTGGCCGTCCACGTGCTCGCCGACGAAGGCGGCGAACAGGCCGCCGGGGCGCACCTTCCGCGAGTCGACCTCGACCGGGCCGGTGACCAGGGCGTCCGGGTCCGCGCCGTCCAGGGTGCCTCCGACTGCGGCGGCCACCTCGGCGAGGGTCAGTGCGATCACTGCTGCTCTACTCCTCGGTCGCCCCGCGCGGCCGTGGTCCGCGCGACGGAGCTCCGTTCGATCTCATCGTGCAGCACCTCCCGGTCGTCGAAGGGGCGGATCTCGTCTCGTACGTACTGGCCGAGCTCGTGGCCCTTGCCGGCCACCAGCACCGTGTCCCCGGCCTGGGCGCGGGCGACCGCGAGCCGGATCGCCTCGGCCCGGTCGGGAACGACCAGGACGGCCCCGCGCTCGGCCTCGGGCACCGCGGCGGCGCCGGTCAGCATAGTGGCGAGGATCGCCAGCGGGTCCTCGCTGCGCGGGTTGTCGCTGGTCAGCAGAGCGGTGTCGGCGAGGCGGGCGGCGATGGTGCCCATCGGGCCGCGCTTGTGCGGGTCGCGGTCTCCGCCGCAGCCGACGACGACGTGCAGCCGGCCCTTGGTGACCTCGCGCAGCGAGGCGAGGACGGCCTGCAGGGCGTCCGGCTTGTGCGCGTAGTCCACGACGGCCACGAACGGCTGTCCGGCGTCCACGCGCTCCAGCCGGCCCGGCACGCCGTGGACGGCGGCGACGCCCGCCACCGCCTGCTCCAGCGGCAGCCCGGCGGCGACCAGCACGGTGATCGCGGCGAGCGCGTTGGCGACGTTGAACGGGCCGGGCAGCGGCGCGACCGCGTCGGCCTCGGCACCGTCCGGTCCGAGCAGCCGGAAGGAGGAGCTCACCGGGCCGAGCCGGACGTCCACGGCCCGCCAGTCGGCGTCCGGGTTCCCGGCGGCGGAGAAGGTGGTCATCGGGATCTCGGCCTCGGCGACGAGCCGGCGGCCGTATTCGTCGTCCACGTTGACCACGCCGTGGCGGGACTTGCCGGGCTGGAAGAGCCGGGCCTTCGCCTGGAAGTAGTCCTCCATGTCCGGGTGGAAGTCGAGGTGCTCGGGCGTGAGGTTGTTGAACAGCGCGACGTCGTACGCGACGCCGTCGGTGCGGCCGAAGACCAGGGCGTGGCTGGAGACCTCCATGGTCACCGCGTCGGCGCCGCGCTCGGCCATCACGCCGAGGATCGCGTGCAGGTCGGTGGCCTCGGGGGTGGTGCGCTCGCTCTTGATCCGCTCCTCACCGACCCGCATCTCGACGGTGCCGATCACGCCGGGGGTGCGCCCGGCGCCGCGCAGGCCGCCCTCGACCAGGTACGAGGTGGTGGTCTTGCCGTTGGTGCCGGTCAGCCCGAGCATCAGCAGCCGCTCGGAGGGGCGCCCGTAGACGATCGCGGCGAGCTCGCCCATGACGGCCCGCGGCCGGTCCACGACCAGCAGCGGCAGGCCGGTGCCGGCCGCCAGCTCGGCGCCGGCCGGGTCGGTGAGCAGGGCCACCGCGCCGGACTCCGCGGCCTTGGCCGCGAAGGCCGCGCCGTGGTGGTTGGCGCCCGGGAACGCCACGTACACGTCGCCCGGGCGGACCGCGCGGGAGTCGTGGGTGACGCCGGTGACGGCACCGCCCTGGACGGGCGCCAGGCCCAGCTGGACGGCCAGCTCGGCGAGCGGCAGAACGGCGGTCCTGGCCGGGCGGGGCGGACTCACGGTGATTTGATCGGGTTTCGGCACGGCGCGAAGGCTATCCGCCGAAGGGCGTCCAGGGCCAAACCGGGCCTTCGCCGCGCTGTCGTCCAGCCCGGCCCGCTCGTTGCTCATGCTTGCTCACGGCTTCCACTCGACGGGCAGGTTGGGCGCCTGGCTACCGCTCGGCGGGACCTGCAGGGTCTTCAAGGTGAACTCCATCACCTGCTTGAACACCGGCCCGCACAGCTGGCCGCCGAAGTGGCCGTTGACCGGGCCCTGGAGGGTACAGGAGACGGTGACCCGGGGGGCGTCGGCGGGGGCGAAGCCGATGAAGGAGGCGGTGTAGCCGTCGTAGCCGACGCCGTTGGCGGCCCCCCGGTCGGCGGTACCGGTCTTGCCGGCGACCCGGTAGCCGGGGATGGCGGCCTTGCCGCCGGTGCCCTGCTCGTCGTCGACGACCGACTCCAGCATCGAGGTGAGGGTCTTGGCGGTCTGCTCGGAGACCACCCGGGTCTGCTCCCCCGGCGGCGTCGGGGTGTACTTGCCGTCCGGTCCGGTGACGCCCTGGACGATGCTGGGCGCGACCCGCACCCCGCCGTTGGCGATGGTCGAGTAGACCGAGGTGGCCTGCAGCGCGTTCAGCTGCATCGGGCCCTGGCCGAAGGAGATGTTGTACTTCTCCGAGGCGACCAGATCCTCCGGCTTCTTGAGCTTCCCGGGGGTCTCCCCCGGGAAGCTCAGACCGGTCGGCTGGGCCACCCCGAACTTGCGCAGGTAGCCGTCCAGGATCTTGTTGGCCTGCAGCTGGTCGCCGCCGCCGAGGGTCTCCATCGCCTCGATGGTGCCGATGTTGGAGGACTTGGCGAGCACCCCGGCCAGGGTCAGGTACCAGGTGTCGTGGTCGACGTCGTCCTTGAACTGCTGCCCGGCGCGCACCAGCCGGTTCGGCACGGTGACCTTGGTGTCCCAGTTGGCCTTGCCGGAGTCCAGCACGGCGGCCAGGCTCATCAGCTTGGCGGTGCTGCCCGGTTCGTACGCGTCCTGCAGCGCGGCGTTGCCCAGCTGGGGCTGCTTGGACAGGCTCAGGTCGTTCGGGTTGAAGCCGGGCGCGGTGGCCATCGCGAGGACCTGGCCGGTCTTCACGTCCTGGACGACGACGTAGCCCTTCTCCGCGCCGGAGTTCGCCACCTGGTCGGTGATCGCTCGCTGGGCGGCCCACTGGATGTCCCGGTTGATGGTCAGCTTCACGTCGCTGCCGGGCACGGCCGGGTCCATCGAGCCCCCGGCAGTGGGCACCAGCCGCCCGCCCGCCTGGGCGTAGCTGCTGTGGCCGTCCTTCCCGGCCAGCTGCTGCTGGTACTGCAGTTCGAGCCCCCCGGCGCCCGCGCCCTCGCCGTTGACGAAGCCGACCAGGTTGGCGGCCAGACCGTCGGCGGGGTAGACGCGCTTCTGGGTCTCCCGGTTGAACACCCCGGCCAGCGGGTTGGCGCACTCGTTGTCCACCCGGCTGCGCCCGCCCTGGTCGGCGGGCTTGCCGAGCAGCTTCTTCTGGGCCTGGCAGGTCCGTGAGCCGGCCTGCTTCTCCAGGCTCGCCTTGAGGTCGCTGATCTGCTTCTTGGCGGCCGGGGTCTGCTGGGCGGCGAGCCGCTTGTAGCGGGACTTGGGAGTGTGCAGGTCGGCGGCGACCTTCTCCTTGGGCACGCCGATGATCGGCGACAGCAGGGCGGCCGCCTGCTCCGGGGCGTCCGGGATGCCGGTCGCCTCCGGGGTGAACATCGCCGGGTCGGCGGTGATGTCGTACGCGTCGACGGTGGCGGCCAGCGCCACCCCGTCGGCGGACGTTATCGAGCCGCGCTCGGCGGTGATCGGGATGTTCAGGTAGCGGTTGGTGTTGGCGTCCGCGGCCAGCGCGTCCGCATCCACCAGCTGGAGCTGGATCAGCCGGCCCGCGAAGACCGAGAACACCAGCGACATCACCACGGTGATCACCCGCAGCCGGCGCTTCGGCTCCGCCAGCCTGAGCGCCTTCGGGCGCTGCGGCGGCCGGGTCTTCGGGCGCGGCCGCACCGCCGCCTGGCTGTGGGCCGGCGGACGGCCCTCGGGACGGCGCTGCTGCGGCGTGCGCGCGGTGCTGCGGGAGGCGGCGGCCTTCGCGGGCTGGGCCTTCGCGGGCTGGGCCTTGGCCGACTGGCCGCGGGCCGGCTGGCCCTTCGCCGGCTGCGGCCTGCCGGAGCCGGACGACTGGCTGCGCGGTGCGGCCCCCCTGGGCACCGGGCGACGGCCGTTGCCGGAGCCGGAGCCGTTGCCGGAGCCGCCGGACGGCTGACGAGGCGTGGTCATCGAGTGGTACCCCCGCTCGGCGCGGCGGGCGCGGCCGGGTTGAGCTGGATCACCGAGTCACCGGCCGAGGCCGCGGTCGTCGGCGTGGTCGGCACGGTCGGCTGGGCGGCGGGCGGTGCCGGCGGCTGGGCGGCCGGCGACTGCCCGGCGCCCGGCTGGGTGCCGCTCGGCACGGGCTTCGTCGGCCACGGCTCGGCCGTCGAGCGCTTGACCGGCGGGTTGTCCTGCGCCGGGCCGGGCGTGCCGACCACCTTGCCGCCGTTCGGGACGTCCAGGAAGGCCATCCCCCCGGCCGGGACCATGCCCAGCTCGGCGGCCCGCTTGGCCAGCGCGTCCGGAGCGGAGCTCTGGTCGATCTGGTGCTGCAGGCTCTGCTGCTCGTCGGTCGCCACCGTGGTCTGCTTCTGCAGCCGGGACAACTCGAAGGAGCCCTCGTTGAGCGCGGTGTTCAGCGCCAGCAGTCCGAGCAGCCCCGCCGCCAGCAGCACCACGACGAGCACCGCGAACGGTGTGCGCCCGCGGACCTGGCGCTTCCCCGGCCTGACCGTGATGCGTGCCCTGCCCTGCCCGGGGAGTGATCCCCGCCCCGCCCGGACCTCACCGGCCACCGGCCCCACCGCTTTCCTCCGCCCTTCGGACCCCGCCGGGGCCGGTTCGTCAGCTCCGCTTGCTTCGGTCCCTGATCCTCTCCGCCACCCGCAGCCGTACGGGCGCGGCACGCCGGTTCTCCTCGATCTCCTGCTCGGTGGCCAGCTCGGCACCGCGGGTGATCAGTTTGAGCCAGGGCTGGTGCTCCTCCGGGATGAACGGCAGCCCCGGCGGGGCGGTGCTGGTCGCCCCCGCGGCGAGGTACTGCTTCACCAGGCGGTCCTCCAGCGACTGGTAGGACATCACGACGATCCGACCGCCGATCGCGAGGACGTCCAGCGCCCCCGGGATCGCCCGGTCCAGGACCTCCAGCTCGCCGTTGACCTCGATCCGCAGCGCCTGGAACGTCCGCTTGGCCGGGTTCCCACCGGTGCGGCGGGTCGCCGCCGGAATGGCGTTGCGCACCAGATCGACCAGACGCGCGCTGTTGGTGAACGGTTCCTTCTCGCGCTCCCGCACGATCACCGAGGCGATCTTCCCGGCGAACCGCTCCTCGCCGTAGACCTTGAGGATCCGGGCCAGGTCGCCGTGGCTATAGGTGTTGAGCACCTCCGCCGCGCTGATCCCCCGGGTCTGGTCCATCCGCATGTCCAGCGGAGCGTCCTGCGCGTACGCGAAGCCGCGGTCCGCCTCGTCCAGCTGCATCGAGGAGACGCCGAGGTCGAACAGGACGCCGTCCACGCGGTCGACGCCCAGGCGCTCCAGCACCTCGGGGATCTCGTCGTACACGGCGTGGACCAGGGTCGCCCGGTCACCGAAAGGGGCCAACCGCTCACCGGAGAGCTTCAGCGCCACCGGGTCGCGGTCCACCGCGATCAGCCGGACCTCGGGGAACTGGGTCAGCAGCGCCTCGCTGTGCCCGCCGAGGCCGAGGGTGGCGTCCACCACCACGGCGCCGGGGCGCGAGATCGCCGGGGCCAGTGCGTCCATGCACCGCTGCAGCATCACCGGAACGTGCTTGGGGCCCGGTTCGTTGGTGGTCATGCGCGGTGGCGCCCTTCCTCGGTGCGGAGCAGCCCGACGTCCGGGAGCTGCGACCATTCTCGCCCACCGTCCCCCGGCACGACGAAGCGGCCCGTGGTCCCCGCCCGCTCGAGGGGAAGGTCATGACCGCCCGGCGCCGGGGAAGGTGCGCCAGGTGGTCACGGAGCGGGTGGAGGCCACGGGCCGCGTCGACCGGGCCGCACCGGCCGGGAAGGCCCGGTTGACGGGCCCCGACGGGTGTGCTCCACTGCGCCGCAAACTCTATCGCCCAGGCCCTGCCAGTCAATGGTCCGCTCCGGCGCACCACCCGGGCGGCGGTACGGATCACCGCAGGTCGCGGCCGTTGGGGTGGCCGCGCGGCGGTCCGATCCGGGGGCCCTCGGACACCGTCGCGCGCCCCCTCCCCGCGACCGCGTACGACCCACTCCGGGACCAGCCGGGACAAACCCTCCCGTTGTGGCTATGCACTCGATCACAGCCATCGGTTCTGTAGCTCTCCACCCCACCGCGGACGCCGGATTCGCACTAACGTCGCCGCCATGACAGTGACTCCCGACCGGCCCACGCCGAACGCCGCTGCCGACCCCGCCAGACCCACCATCATCGACCGCTTCGTCTCCTCCAACCGCGAGTACGCGGTGACCTTCCAGGACGGCGGCATGGACGCCCGCCCGGTGCAGAAGATCGCCGTGGTGGCCTGCATGGACGCCCGACTCGACCTGTTCGCGGCGCTCGGCCTCGAACTGGGCGACGCCCACGTCATCCGCAACGCCGGCGGCGTCGTCACCGACGACACCATCCGGTCCCTGACCATCAGCCAGCGCGCCCTCGGCACCCGCTCGATCGCGCTCATCCACCACACCGGCTGCGGCCTGCTCGGGCTCACCGAGGACTTCCGCCGCGAGCTGGAGCTGGAGGTCGGCCAGCGCCCGCAGTGGGCGGTGGAGTCCTTCGTCGACCTGGACGGCGACGTCCGCCAGTCCATGCAGCGCGTCCGCACCTCGCCCTTCCTGCTGCACACCGACGACGTCCGCGGCTTCGTCTTCGACGTCCACACCGGCCTGCTGCGCGAGATCCACTAGCACCGGCCCGCCCCCGCCCGGCCAACGGCGTCCGGGCACCGGGCGAGCCCCGCCCCGAGGCACCCGGTCGCGAGCGGGCGAGTCCCGCCCCGAGCCGACCGGGTCAGGGCGCCCCGGAGCGTGCGGGCGAGTCCCGCCTTCAGGGTGACTTCTGGCCATCGCGCAGGGGAGAATGCGCCTGCCGGTCGGACCCCGAACCACCTGGGGCGGCCGGGCCGCAGGCCGCCTCCCGACGCCGGATCCGCCATCGGAACCGTCCCCGGGAGGGCCGCGTCAAGCATGGGGTGGGGTCCGGCCCGGGGACGGGGCGGGCACAGGGTGCCAGGGAGCGTAAACGGGTGACGAGCTACAACGATCAGGCCGGTCTCGGCGGTCCTGCGGGGGGCGGGCAGAGGACGGACGGGTACCAGCGGGTCGGGCTCCCCGAACTCGCCGCGGTCGTGGACCGCGTCCGCGCCAACGTCGAGAGCGTGATCGAGGGCAAGCCGGAGGCCGTCCGGATCGCCCTGACCGTCCTGCTCGCCGAGGGCCACCTGCTGCTGGAGGACGTGCCCGGCGTCGGCAAGACCATGCTGGCCAAGGCCCTCGCCCGCTCGGTCGACTGCACCGTGCGCCGCATCCAGTTCACGCCCGACCTGCTGCCCTCGGACGTCACCGGCACCAACATCTACGACCAGCAGCGGCACGACTTCGAGTTCCGCCCGGGCGCGATCTTCGCCCAGATCGTGGTCGGCGACGAGATCAACCGCGCCTCGCCGAAGACCCAGTCCGCGCTGCTGGAGTCCATGGAGGAGCGCCAGGTCACCATCGACGGCACCAGCTACGAGCTGCCCTCGCCGTTCATGGTCGTGGCCACCCAGAACCCGGTCGAGATGGAGGGCACCTACCCCCTCCCGGAGGCCCAGCGCGACCGCTTCATGGCCCGGATCTCGATCGGCTACCCCAGCCCCGAGGCCGAGCTCGCCATGCTGGACGTGCACGCCGGCGCCAGCCCGCTTGAGGACCTCCAGCCGGTCGCGCACGCCTCCGACATCCTCAAGCTGATCGACCTGGTCCGCACCGTGCACATCGCCGACCCGGTCCGCCGCTACGCCGTCGACCTGGTCGGCGCCACCCGCAGCAGCCACGAGCTGCGCCTGGGCGCCTCGCCGCGCGCCACCCTGCACCTGGTCCGGGCCGCCCGCGCCGCCGCCGCGCTGGACGGGCGCGACTACGTCACCCCGGACGACATCCAGCGCCTCGCCGTCCCGGTCCTCGCGCACCGCCTGATGCCGACCGCCGAGACCCAGCTCAGCCGCCGCACCTCCGAGCAGATCGTGGCCGAACTCGTCGCCCGGCTGCCGCTGCCGCGCCCGCAGGGCGGCCCGGCCGTCCGGAGGGGCTGAGGTGACCCGGTCCGACTCGGCGTCCGGGCTGCGGGCCGGGTTCCGCGGCCTCACCACCCGGGGCCGGTCCTTCCTCGCCGCCGGACTGACCGCGGTGGTCTGCGCCTACCTGCTCGACCAGGACGCCCTGCTGCGCGTCGGCGTGCTGCTCGCCGCGCTCCCGCTGGTCGCCGTGGTGGTGGTCGCCAACACCCGCTACCGGGTGGCCAGCGGCCGCCGGCTCAGCCCGCGCCGGGCGGTCGCCGGCCAGGAGGCCCGGGTCCACCTGAGGATCGACAACGTCTCCCGGGTGCCCACCGGGCTGCTGCTCCTGGAGGACAAGGTCCCGTACGTGCTCGGGCCGCGCCCGCGCTTCGTGCTGGACCGGGTCGAGCCGCGCGGCTACCGCGAGGTCTCCTACCGGGTCCGCTCCGACCTGCGCGGGTGCTACCCGCTCGGGCCGCTGCAGCTGCGACTGTCCGACCCGTTCGGGATGTGCGAGGTCACCCGCGCCTTCACCGCCTCCGACGTCCTCACCGTCGTCCCCCTGGTCCAGGCCCTGCCGTTCGTACGGCTCACCGGCGAGTGGCTCGGCCAGGGCGAGAGCCACAGCCGCTCCCTGGCACTGGCCGGCGACGACGACGTGATCCTGCGCGAGTACCGGCCCGGCGACGACCTGCGCCGGGTGCACTGGCGCTCCACCGCCAAGTACGGCGAGCTGATGGTGCGCCGCGAGGAGCAGCCGCAGCGGGCCCGGGCCACCGTCCTGCTGGACACCCGCGAGATCGGCCACCGGGGCAGCGGCCCCGCCTCCTCCTTCGAGTGGGCGGTCAGCTGCGCCGCGTCCGTCGCCGCGCACCTGCTGGAGCGCGGCTACCAGACCCAGCTGCTCACCGACACCGGTCTCGCGGTGCCCGGGCCCGGCGCCGGCGGCCGCAACAGCGCCGCCGACACCTCCGGGCTGATCCTGGACGCCCTCGCGGTCGCCGACCTGTCCGACGGCGGCACGCTCTCCCGTGCCGAGGAGCCGCTGCGCACCGGCGGCGAGGGCCTGCTGGTCGCCGTCCTCGGCGAGCTGGACGACACGCAGACCGCCCGGCTGGGCCGACTGCGCAGCCGTACCGGCGGGGCGATCGCCTTCCTGCTGGACGCCGACACCTGGGCCGGGCTGCGGATGCTCGCCCCGAACACCGGCGGCGAGGAGTTCCGGGCCCGGGTCCGGAAGCTGCGCGAGGCCGGCTGGACGGTGATCCCGGTGCGTGCCGGCGACTCCGTACCGGACCTGTGGCGGGCCGCCGAAGGCGCCAAGACGACCGCCCCCAACCGAGAAGAGGCCGGCGCGTGACCACCCGGGCCAAACTGACCGTCTACGCGGCGCTGGCCACCACCTTCGCCTCGCTCTGCATGATGCCGCTGCTGACCACCCGCAGCTGGCTGACCCACGCCGTCCTGGTGATCGCCGTCCTGGCCGCGGTCGGCGCCGGCCTGCGCCGCTCCCCGCTGTACCGCTGGACGGTGCCGGTCGGGCAGCTGCTGGTGCTGTTCCTGCTGATGATCGTCGGTTTCTCCGGCAGCGCGGTGCCCGGACCGTCCTCGATGCGGGTCCTGGACCAGGTCTTCGCCTCCGGTCTGGACGACGTCCAGCAGTACGCGATCCCGGCGCCGCCCACCGCCGGACTGCGGCTGATCCTGGTCTGCGCGGTCGGCCTGGTCGCCGTCGTGGTGGACACCATCGCGGTCACCTACCGGCGCTCGGCACTGGCCGGGCTGCCGCTGCTGGCGCTCTACTCGGTCGGCAACGGCCTGGCCGGGGACCACGGCAGCTGGTTCTGGTTCGCCGTCGCCGCGACCGGCTACCTGCTGCTGCTGTTCGCCGAGGGCCAGGACCGGATCTCCCGCTGGGGCCGGATCTTCCGCGGCACCAACCGCGGCATGGTGAGCTCCGGCACGGTCAGCCCTGGCGGCCAACAGGTCGGCATCCTGGCGCTGGCCATCGCGATGCTGCTCCCGGTCGTCCTGCCGCACTGGGACGCCGGGCTGCTGGGCTCCGGCTCCGGCGGGAGCCGCGGCAAGGGCACCGGCGGGAGCGTGGCGACCAGCCTGGACCCGCTGGTCAGCCTGGAGGCCGCGATCACCAAACCGACCGACGCCGAGCTGCTCAGCTACACCATGGACAGCGAGCTGGCTGACCAGACCTACCTGCGCACCGGCTCGCTGGACCAGTTCGACGGCGCCAACTGGCGGCTCAGCAGCACCACGGTCAACGACCTCCCGGAGTCGCTGCCCAACCCCGAGGGCCTGCGCAACGCCAACGTCCCCCGGATCGAGGGCGAGTTCCAGGTCAGCGAGCGGCTGGAGAAGAGCTGGCTGCCGATGCCGTACCCGGCGGCCTCCGTCCAGGTCCCCAACCGCGGCGACTGGAAGCTCGACCCGCTGACCCGCACCGTGATGCCGACCGACGACAAGGCGATCCGCGGCCTGCGCTACCACGTCAGCGCCCTCGACCTGCGGCCCACCGCCAACGAGCTGCGCCTCGCCCCCTCCGCGCCGCAGGACGTCCGGGACCGCTACCTCGCCCTCCCGCCCGACCTGCCGCCCGTGGTCGCCGAGCGGGCCCGGCAGGTCACCGGCAACGCGCAGAACGACTACGACCGGGCGATGGCCCTGGTGAACTGGTTCACCGGGCCGGACTTCACGTACGACACCTCGGTCGCCGCGGGCACCGGCAACAACGCCATCGAGGTCTTCCTGCGCGACCGCCGGGGCTTCTGCGTGCACTACGCCTCCACCATGGCGGCGATGGCCCGGGTGCTGAAGATCCCGGCCCGGGTCGCCGTCGGCTTCACCCCCGGTGACAACAAGGGCGGCAAGGTCTACTCGGTGACCGGCCGGATGTACCACGCCTGGCCCGAGCTGTACTTCGCGGGCTACGGCTGGACGCGCTTCGAGCCGACCCCCAGCCGCGGCATCCCGACCCGCTACACCGAGTCGTCCAGCGCCCCGACCACCGCGCCGACCCAGCACGCGACCGCCTCGGCGCAGCCGACCACCGCCGCCCCGGCGCCGTCCTCCAGCTCGGACTGCACCGCCAAGCAGCGCCAGCTGGGCGACTGCGGGCCCAAGGGCAAGACCGTCGCACACGCCGGCGAGGAGTCCTGGCTGCTCTCCGGGCAGGTGCTCGGCACCCTCGCCGCGGTGCTGGCGGTGATCGCACTGCTGCTCGTCCCGATGCTCTGGCGCACCGCCGTACGGCGTCGCCGACTCGGCGGCGGCGGGCGGCGCCGGCCCGGCGGGAGCGGTGCCGCGGAGCTGACCGACGCGCAGGTGCTCGCCGCCTGGGACGAGCTGGTCGACTCCGCCTGGGACGTCGGAATTCCCCCGGACGAGTCACGCACCCCGCGCTCGGCCGCACGGCGGATCACCGAGACGGCGCGCCTGGACGAGGACGCGGCGGCCGCCGCCGGCCGACTGGCGCTCGCCACCGAGCGGGTGCTGTACGCCCCGCCCGGACAGCTCACCGCGGCGCCGCTGGCCGCCGACGTGCACACCGCCCGGCGCGGCCTGCGGGCGAACGTCGGCCGCGCCGGGCGGACCAGGGCGCTGCTGCTGCCCCCGTCCTCGGCACAGCTGTGGTGGCGGACCTCCGACGCGGTGCGGGCGGCCCGGACGGCCGTCGGCAGCAGGGTCGCCCGGGCGGTCGACGCGGTCTCCGCCCCGGTCCGGCGGGTCTTCACCCGGCGGCCCAAGGCGGACGCCCCCACGCCGGACACCCGCTCGGGCGCCCGGGCGGGCACCCGGTCGGACAGTCGGCCGGGCACCCCGGAGTCCTGAGCTCCGGGCCGGACACGGCAGACGCCGGGGGCGGGCAGTCGATCGACTGCCCGCCCCCGGCGTCTTCGCGGTCTTCGTCGCGCCGTGCCCTCTCCGCGGAACGTCCTAGCGCCGTACGCCCTCGTGCCGTACGGCCGACGGCTCAGAAGCCGCCGGTCTGCTCGTCCCGGCGGCGCTGCCAGCGCTGCTCGACCCGGTCCATCATCCCGGCCTTGCGGCGCGGGGCCGCGGTCTGGCGGGGCCCGGACCCCTGGCCCGCGGGCCCGCGGCGCCAGCCCGTCACGGCGAACACCGCGCAGCCGAGCATCACCAGGAAGCCCACGACGCTGACCCAGATCTGGTTCGGAACGACCATGCCGCCCATCAAGAGCCCGATCCCCACCACGAAGCCGGCGATGGCCAGGTAGACCCGCCGACGGGTGTAGGTGCGCAGCCCGGTTCCCTCAAGCGCCGACGCGAATTTGGGATCTTCGGCATACAGCGCTCGCTCCATCTGGTCGAGCAGTCGCTGCTCGTGCTCCGAGAGCGGCACGGAGTCCTCCTACTCGTCGGTCGCGGGTGCGACCGGTCCGCCCACCCCGGTCGGGGAGGCAAGTCCAATCAGCCTTTGGGGCACACGGTCGGACGCCCGTGCGGGGGACCCGGCCCGTGTCGTCCATATGCCCCACGCATCCGGCTGTCATGCTTTCCGGCTTTACCCAGATCATACGGTCCGTGGGCCCGTTGCGGGGTGGTCTGCGCCGCGTGGGACGGGCCACTTCGGCCGGGCACGGCCGCACCCGTGTCAACGCGCCACGCCCCGGACAAGTGCCCGACCGGATGGAATCGGTCCGGAGCTGGGGAGCTTCGCCCCCGGTGAACGGGAACCGGCCCGTCGGCCGGCCCGGGAACGGGCGGGCGACGGGAACGCGAACCACCGCCGTACGGTGTGCGAACCGTACGGCGGTGGAAGGTCTCGCGAAGGCTTCGCGGAGGCCCGGAGGACGGGCGGCGCGGAGCGCGGCGGCTCAGGCCAGGGTGGCCAGCAGGTGCAGCTGGGTCGCCACGGCGTGGAAGGCGGGCTGCTCGGCGGCGGCCTCCTCCAGCTTCAGCAGCGCCTCCATCGCGCCGGGCTCGGTGTCCACCAGCACCCCGGGGACCAGGTCGGCGAAGACCCGGACGCCATGCACCGACTCCACCCGCAGGCCCGCGGCCTCGGCCAGCCGGCCCAGCTCCTCGCCGGTGAAGCGGCGCGGCATCGGGTCCTGCTCGCCCCAGCGGCCGTCGGTGGCGGAGAGCACCGTCCGGGCCTCGTTGAAGTGGCCGGCCAGCGCGCGGGCCAGCACGGCACCGTTGCGGTTGGCGGCCAGCAGGCTGACCAGGCCGCCCTTGCGCAGGGTGCCGGCCAGGCTGCCGAGCGCCTCGGCCGGGTCGTCCACGACCTCCAGCACGCCGTGGCAGAGCACCGCGTCCACGCTGCCGGGGGCGACCAGGTCGGGCAGCGTCTGGGTGTCGCCCTGGACGGCCCGCACCAGGTCCGTCACACCGGCCTCGGCGGCCCGGCGCTGCAGGGCGAACAGCGCGTCCGGGCTCGGGTCGACCACGGTGACCCGGTGGCCGAGCTTGGCCACCGGCACGGCGAAGTTGCCCGTGCCGCCGCCGGTGTCGACCACGTCGAGCACCGGCCGGTCCAGCTCGGACGCCCGCTTCTCCAGGGCTGCGCGCACCACCTCCCACACCACGGCGGTACGCAGGGCACTGCGGGGACGCGTCGGGTACAAGGTCGGGCTCCTTGGCACGTGCAGTTCGATCAGGATGCCTCCACCTTAAGCCTGACGGGTGGCGCGCTCGCCCGGCGGCTCGTCGGCGTCCAGCGGCAGCCGGGGCGCGGGCGGGACGGCCCGCAGGCCCAGCAGGCGCTCGACCAGGCGCAGGAACAGGGCGGTGTTGCGGATCAGGTCGTCGGCGTCGCGGGCCGACGCGGCGCCCCGGATCCCGGCCTCGGCGGCGGCCCGGCGGCGGGCGCCCGCGCCGTAGTAGAGCGCCCACTCGGCGAGCTCGGGCGCCACCTCGGGCAGCACCTCCCAGGCACTGCGGATGGCCTTGCGCCGCCGCGGGTTCTTCTCCGGGCGGCCGCGCACCGCCAGGACGGCCGCGACCGTCCGCAGCGCGGCGAGGTGGGCGGTGGCGTAGCGCTCCAGCGGGTCCTCCAGGGCGCGGGCCCGGGCGAGGGTGCGGTGGGCGTCGGCGAGCAGGTCGAGGGCGGCCGGCGGCGCGGCGGTCCGGCGCAGCACGGGGTGGACGTCCCGGCCGGCGGGGCGTCCGCCCGACTGGTCCGGGGTGTGCGGAAGGGCGGCGGAGTGGAGGCGGGCGGTGACGGGCTCAGGGTGGCTGATGGTCATGGTCTCCCCCGTTCCGAGGCAGCGCGCGGACCGGGTGGTCCGTGCCCCTCCATCGTGAACGGCACCACTGACAATCCGTCCGTTCCCGGAAGAACCCCCGGGACAGCAGAGCCCTGGGACAGCAGAGCGGCGGGGGGGGGGGGGGGCCCCCCCCCCCCCCCCCCCCGCCGGGGGGGGGCCCCCCCCCCCGGGCGGCCCCCCCCGGGGGGGGGGGGGGGACCCCCCCCCCGCCGGGCGCCCCCCCCCC
>NZ_JBVHHY010000053.1:0-27280 GCF_055560835.1 Kitasatospora sp. NPDC023120
TTCGTACACCCACCCGGTGCCCCCCCCCCCGGGTAGGGTGCCGGCGATTCTTAAATTTTTTTTTTCGGGCACCTCCGGGGGGGTGTTGGTATGTCGGCCCGGCCGACTTCCCACTCCCCGCCCCTCTCCGTCTCCTCTCCCTCACTCGCCGAAGCGGATCGGCTCCCCCGTCCGGTGCAGGTGGGCGAAGATCTCGCGGTACGACCGCAGCAGGCCCACCTCGTAGTACGGGATCCCCTCCTCCGCGCAGAACTCGCGGGTGATCCGGGCGGCCCGCCTGAGCGCCGGGGTCGGCATGTTGGGGAAGAGGTGGTGCTCCACCTGGTAGTTCAGGCCGCCCATCACCGAGTCGATGACCAGGCCGCCCCGCACGTTCCGCGAGGTGAGCACCTGGCGGCGCAGGAAGTCCAGCTTCATCTCCGGCGTCACCATCAGCATGCCCTTGTGGTTGGGCGCGAAGACGGCGCCCAGGTACACCCCGAGCAGCGCCTGGTGCACGGCGAGGAACGCGACCGCCTTGCCTACCGGCAGCGCCGCGAACACGAGACCGAAGTACGCCACGAAGTGCCCGACCAGCAGCACGCCCTCCAGCACCGGCCGCTTCATCGTGGGGCCGCGCAGCGCCCGGAAGCTGTTGTAGCTGAGGTTGAGGCCCTCCAGCAGGAGCAGCGGCACGAACAGGAACGCCTGCCGGCGCCCGATGAACCGGGCGATCCCGCTCGCCTGCCGGGCCTGCTCCTTGGACCAGACGAGGAGGTCGGGGGAGACGTCCGGGTCCCGTTCCTCGTGGTTCGGGTTGGCGTGGTGGCGGGTGTGCTTGTTCATCCACCAGCCGTAGCTCATGCCCATCAGCAGGTTGGCGGCGATCCGGCCGCCGATCTCGCTCGGCAGCCGCCTGCTGAACACCTGGCGGTGCGCGAGGTCGTGCGAGAGCAGGGCGACCTGGGCGAAGACGACGGACATCGCCACCGCCAGGCCGAGCTGCCACCAGGTGTCGCCCAGCGCGAACAGGGCGTACCAGCCGCCGAGGAACGCGGCGAGCACCAGGGCCATCCGGACGGCGTAGTAGCCGGGCCGCCGGTCGAGCAGGCCTTCGGCGGCCATCCGGCGGCTCAGTCGGGCGAAGTCGCTGCCGGCGGGACCCGCTTGCGGGGCGGGGGCGTCGGCCGTCGTCACGGTCTGTGTGGGCATGCCCCGAGTCTGGTCGGGCGGGGCGGTCCGAAGAACGGGGGAAGCACCCTTCCCGTAGTGGGGCTAACCCCCGAGCCGAAAGGGGTGCGGACCCGGCCGCGCCGACCGTCTACGATGTCCGCCGCAACCATCCGACCTTCACCACGGGGGACTTGATGACTGGTCAGTGGCAGGAGCTGGGCACACCCGGCGGCGTCGAGGCGTACGTGCACCACCCGGAGGGCGAGGTGCGCGGCGCCGTCGTCGTCTGCTCCGAGCTGTACGGGGTCAACGCGTACGTCCGCGGGATCTGCTCCGAGCTGGCCGCGCTCGGGTACGTCGCGCTGGCGCCGGACTTCTACTGGCGCGACGCCCGTCGCACCGAGCTCGGCTACAGCGCCGAGGAGCGCGAGGCGGGCCTCGTCCTGATGCGCGCCCTGGACCGCGACCGGCTGGTGGCCGACGCGGCCGAGGCGCTGGCGGCGGCACGCGGTCTGGCGGGCGGGCGCGGGGTGGCGTTCCTGGGCACGAGCATGGGCGGCCACATCGCCGTCCGCGCGGCCACCGAGCTGCGCTTCGAGCTGGCCGCCGTGTTCTACCCGGGCTGGATGCTCAACTCGGGCTTCCCGCTGGTCGGCCCGGTCCCACCGCTGGAGACCGCCGACCGGATCGCCGCCAACGGCGTGTTCCTGCTCGGCTTCAACGGCGACCAGGACCACATCCTGCCGCTGGACGAGTGGAAGGCGGTGGAGGAGAAGCTCACCGAGGCCGGGGTCGCCCACGAGCTGGTGACCTACCCGGGCGCCGGGCACGGCTTCGCCGCCGACCGCGCCGACGGGCACGACGCCGCCGCCACCGAGGACGCCTGGCGGCGCATCCACCGGGCCCTGGCCGACCGGCTGTAGGCCTGGACCCCCGCGGGCCCCCGCGGGCCCTACGCCTCCGTCCCCGCCGGGTCCGCGCCGAGGGCGGCACGGACCAGGCGGGTGACGGCGGGCACGGCGGCGGTCAGGTCGTCCCCGGACGCCGTGTCCGCCAGCTCCGCCGCCAGGGCGTCGTAGGTCTCGAAGGCCGTCAGGACGAAGAGCAGGCCCGCCGCGTCCGGCGGGGCGGCCGGCAGCCGGGCGGCCAGGACCGCGGCGCCCTCCCGGCGGCGGGCGTCGCGGTCGGCGATGACCCGGCCGACCTCGTCGTCGAGGGCGGCCAGGGCACGCAGCCGGCGGGTGCAGACCCGGTCGACCGCCCAGAAGCCGCCCATCACCTCGACGAACCGGTCCACCGCCGCCCACGGGTCGGCCAAGCCGAACGCCTCGGCCAGCCGGGCCATGCCGCCCTGGGCGGCGAGGGCGTCGCAGACCGCCTCCAGCAGGCCCGTCTTGGAGCCGAACTGGTAGTAGACGGTGGCCCGGGCGACGTCCGCGCGACGGGCGACCGCGTCCAGCGAGAGCCCGCCGGTCTCCGCGAGGTGCACCCGGGCGGCCGCGACGATCCGGGCCCGGGTCTCGTCGACCTCCGCCTGCCGCTGTCCCATCCGGTAGGACCGGGGGCTCATCCCGTTCGCCTCCACTCGTTCCGCGTGAACCGTCCGCGGGAACCGGTGGTTCCGCGGGAACTGGCAGTATCGCCGATCGGCTCACCCGGGCCGGATCGCCCCCGCGCCCGCCCGTCCGGCCCTCCTGTCCGACCCGCGTCCGACCCGCGTCCGACCCGCCGACCCGCCGATGCTCCGGCCCCGACCGCCAGGCCCGACCCGACGGCGGGAGGACGCCCCGGGCTCAGACGATGACCCGGCCGCCGCTGACGTCCAGGGTCTGCCCGGTGATCCAGGAGGACGCGTCGGAGGCCAGGAACAGCGTGGCCGAGGAGATGTCCTCCGGCTCTCCGAGCCGCCCCAGCGGGTGCGCGGCGGCGACCGCCGCCTGCACCTCCGGCGGCATCTGCGCGGCCGTCCGCTCGGTGCGGACGGCGCCGGGCGCGATCGCGTTGACCCGCACGCCCTCGGCCGCGACCTCCAGCGCGAGCTGGCGGGTGAGCATCAGCACGCCCGCCTTGGCCGCGGCGTACGCGGCGGAGGCGCCGCTGGGCAGCCGGCCCGCCGTGGAGGCCATGGTGACGATCGAACCGCTGCGCCGGGCGAGCAGCCCGGGCAGGAAGGCCCGGACGGTGAGGAAGGTGGCGGTGAGGTTGCCGTCCAGGACGGCCCGCCAGTGCTCCTCGGTCTCGCGGGCGGTCGGTACGGGGTAGCCGTCGCCGCCGGCGAAGGCCGCCAGGACGTCGACCGGGCCGAGCTCCCGCTCGATCCGGTCGGCGGCGGAGGCGAGCGCCGCCGCGTCGGTGCAGTCGGCGACCAGGCCGAGCGCCCGGGCGCCGTCCGCGCGCAGTTCCCCGGCCACCTCGGCCAGCGCCTCCTCGTCCCGGCCGAGGACGGCGACGGCCGAGCCCTGGCGGGCGAAGGCCCGGGCGGTCTCCGCGCCGATGCCGCGGCTGCCGCCGGTGATCACGACGACCCTGCCGTTCAGGTCGGGGTAACGAGCCTGTCGAACTCCCATGTCCCATCGCTCCTTCGGGCTTGCTCTCGCGGTGTGCTGTGGTTCACTGGATTCATTCATACAGTCCGTCTGAATGAATCACAAGGGACCACAAGGGAGGGTCGACGGGCCGCAGCCGCCCACCGGCCCGGCAAGGAGCAACCGATGAAGATCGCAGTCGTGGGCGCCACCGGACGCACCGGCCGCCTGGTGGTCGACCTCGCACTGGCGGCCGGACACACCGTCACCGCCGTCGCCCGCACCCCCGCCCGGCTACCCCGGTTCACGCACGGCACCCCGCACACCGCGCAGGCGGACGTCCACCGACCCGGCTCACTCCTGGAGCCGCTGAACGGCCAGGACGTGGTCGTCGCCACCCTCGGCAGCACCGGCCGCCAAGCCACCACCGTCTTCTCCGACGGCGCCCTGGCCCTGACCGCCGCCGTCCGCGCCGGCGGCGCGCGACACCTGGTGACGATGGGGTCAGCCGGTCTGGAGACCGGCCGACTCCCCTTCGCCCAACGGGTGGTGACCAAGCTCGTGGTCGACCGGCTGTACCGGGAGATCCACCGGGACCTGGCCCGGATGGAGTCGGTGCTGGCGGCGTCGGACATCGGCTGGACGGTCGTCCGGGTGCCGATGCTCAAGGACGGGCCGCCCTCCGCGAACCCCTCGGTCTCCTACGACCGGCCGCTCCCCCGCGCCGGCACCGCCACCCGCGCCACCGTCGCCCGCTGGATCACCGACCACCTGGGCGACCCGGACACCTACCGCCGCCTCGTCCACCTCGCCGACGGCTGAGGAGCGACCGCGCCGAGGCCCCGCCCGACAGGCCCCTCGCGCGAAGGCGTGCGAGGGGCCCGCTGCGTTCAGGCGGACGCGTCGGCCGACGGCGGCCGGAACAGCTCGTCCAGGTGGTACTGCAGGATCGCCAGCGCCTCCTCGCCGCCGCGCTGCCCGCCCAGGACGCTCGACCCGAGGCCGTTGACCATCGCCAGCAGCCCGGCCGCCGTGACCCCGACGTCCCGGCCCGCCGCGATCTCCCCGGCCTCCTGCGCGGCGCGCAGCTGCTTGGCGAGGAAGCCCTCCAGCAGTTCGGGCTGCCGCGCGCCGTGCTTCTCCATCGCCTCCGGGTCGCCGAGCACCAGCGTGTAGTACGCGGCGTAGGTGCGGGTGATCCGCCGGCTCTCCGGGTCGGTGGGCAGGATGCAGGAGAGGACCGCGGTGACCACCTGGCGCGGGGCGCGGGCCTCGCCGATCCACCGCTCCATCCGGGCCTGGAGCTGGGCGCCGAGTCGGGCGAAGGCGTCGAGCAGCAGGCCGTCCTTGGTCTTGAAGTAGTACTGCACGAGGCGCAGCGAGACGCCCGCCTCCGCCGCGACCGCCCGCATGCTGGCCGACTGCAGTCCTTCGGTGTCGGCGATGCGCAGCAGGGCCTCGGCGATCTGCCGACGGCGTTCTTCGTGGTCGACCTTCGCGGTCATCGTTCCGACCTCCGTAGTTTCGAACCGCTCTCCTGGTACACCCGTATCATGCATGTGATACACATGTACCATGCGAATCAGCGAGTTCAGGAACGGCAAGGCCGAAGCCCGCTTCCGCGCCGCCTACGAGCGCGCGCTGACCCAGCTGTGGCCGCCGGCGGCGACGCCGCTCGACGTCCCCACCGGCTTCGGCACCACCCGCGTCTACCGCACCGGCCCCGAGCAGGGGCAGCCGATCGTCCTGCTGCCCGGCTCGGGCGGCAACGCACTGATGTGGCACGGCTACCTCGACGCCCTCGCCCGACAGCACCCCGTCATCGCCGTGGACACCATCGGCGAACCCGGCGCCGGCGTGCAGAGCGCCCCCGTCCGGGACGGGCGCGACGCCGCCGCCTGGCTGGAGGAACTCCTCACCGCGCTCGACCTGCCGTCCGTCCACCTGGTCGGCTGCTCCTACGGCGGCTGGATCGCCCTCAACCACCGGATCCACCACCCCGGGCGCGCCGCCGCCCTCACCCTGGTCGACCCCGCGGGTTTGGCCGACCTGGACCGCCGCTTCTACACCTGGCTCATCGTCGGCGGCCTCGCCGCGCTGGCCCCGCGCCCGCTCCGACCGCGGCTGGCGGGGCTGGTCGGCAACAGCGCGATCCTGGAGACCGAGCTGATGGCCCTGACGCGCGCCTCGATGGGCTTCCGCCGCCGGTTGCCCCCGGCCACCACCCTCACCGACGAAGAACTCGGCCGCCTCGACGCCCCCGCCCTCTTCCTCCTCGGCGAGCGCAGCGCCCTGTTCGACGCCCGCGAGGTCGCCGCCCGGCTGAACCGCGTCCTGCCGGGCGCCCGGGTCGAGCTCGTCCCCGACGCCGGCCACGCCCTGCCCACCGACGACCCGGCGGCCGTCACCGCCGGAATCCTCAGCATGGCCGCCGGGCAGGCACATTGACCCGGGCGGCCCAGTCTGCCGAGTAGCGGACCGGCACCGGGCGGCCGGTCGTTCAGGTGAAGTCGGCGCGCGCCGACCGGGGGCGCCGGGCACCCGGGGAAGCCTCGTGCGTGACGGCCGCTCGCTCGGAGCGGCCGCACCGGACCACGGAGACCTCCCCGATGCGACTGTCCCCCCGCTCCGCCGCGCTCGCCGCCGCCGCACTGTCCGTCGCCGCCCTGGTCGGCCCGGCTCCCGCCGCCGCCACCGCCGGCACCGCTCCGCCGCCCCCGGCAGGCCGGTACCTGAACCTGCACCAGTGCGTCTACAACGGCCCCTTCCTGCCGACCAGCTTCGACCTCATGACCACCCTGGTCCCGAGCCTGGACGGTCGGTTCAGGGCCGGGACGGACGTCTCCGACACCCCGGTCCCCGCCGCGGTCTGCGGTCCGGGCGACGGGACGTACCAGCCCAACGTCTACACGGCCGCCGAAGGCTACGACCTCACGGCCGGGCGCTACCTGAACCTGCACCAGTGCGTCTTCTGGAGCGACTACGACCAGGACCACCTCACCACGATGGTCGGGACCACGGACTACAAGTTCTTCGCCTCCACCAATGTCTCCAACACCCGAGACACCGCCCCGAGATGCGGCGACGGGGGCGGCGTCGACCACCCCATCCCCCTGCTGTCGAGCGCCACACCGCTGGACCTGACCGCCGGGCGGTACCTGAACCTGCACCAGTGCATGTACTACTTCGACCGTTTCCACGACCACTTCACGACCCTCGCAGCGAGCGGGGACGGGCGCTTCAAGGCCGGGACGAACATCTCCGACACCCCCGACACCAAGCCCTCCTGCGGTGCCGGGGACGGGAACTACCGGCTCATCCCGCTGCTCTCGGGCGTCAGGGCCCTCCAGCTGCGCTGAGGTCCGCGCACCAGCCCCGCACGGCTGCTCCGCCGGACCGCCGAGGGCGGCTGACGGCCGACGGCCCTGAGCAGCCCGGCAGTCGGGCGGTCCGGCAGCCGGGGTCGCCTCAGCCCTGCTGCGGCGGACGGCGGCGCATGCCGATGAGCAGCAGGACCACCGCGGAGATCACCGCCGACACCCGCAGCACGTTCGGCGCCGACGACCAGCTGATCTGCCCCAGCGGGGAGCCCGACTGCAGCCCGCCGCCGCCCTGGCCGCCGGCCTGCTTGGCGCGCTGCATGGCGTACAGGGTGGTCGCGCTCATCGTGATCAGCGGGATCCCGAGGATCACGAACTTGCGCATCAGGTCCGAGAGTTGGCGGGAGAGGTAGCCGAGCCCCCAGCCCGCCAGCATGACCGGCAGGATGCCGGAGACGGCGCCGGCGACCAGCAGGGTGCTGGAGAGCAGGATCAGCGGGGACGCCTTGCGGGCACCGGGGTCCTTCGCGGCCCCCTTCGCCGCACCCTTCCCTGCCGCCGGGGCCCCGGCGGCAGGAGCGGCAGGGGCCCCGGCGACAGGGGCGGCAGGCGCCGCGTCCGGAGCGGCCTTCCCCTTGGCCTTCCACAACCTCTTCGGCTTCCTCGCCGCCTCCGGATCCGCCGCGGGCGGCACCGACTCGGCGGCGGGCACAGCCGGGTCCGCCGCCGCATCCGCCGCGCGCTGCTCGGGAATGGGCTGCGGCGGGGGCTCCGGCCCGTCCGAGAAGTCGAAGACCGTCATGCTCCACGGCCCGGTGCTGCTCACCGTCGGCGGCGGGATCGCGGACGCCCGCTCCTCGGCGGCGGCCGCGTCCGGCGGGTTCAGCGGAACGGACGGGATCCCGTCCGCGCTCGGCGCGGGCGGGTCGTACACGCTGTCAGGATCGAAAGCGGGCGACGGCACCGACGGCGACGGCGGCGCGGACGGCATGGGCGGCACCGACGGGGCGCCCGCACCACCCGAGGCGCCCGAGGAACCGCCCCGCGCGGCCCGGTCCTCCCCGCCCCCGACCGAACGCTCGCTCCACGGCCCGCTCTTGCGCCACCACTCGCCGTCCGTCATCCCCGACACCCCGCCTCGCCCGGCTCACCCATTGAGAAGCGCGGCCGCCCACCGAACCGCCCTCGCCGTGACGCTACCCACCCCGCCCCCGCCCACGCGAGTCCCGACCCCACGCAGCCCGACGGACGACGGACACCCCACCCGACTAACCTAGGTCGAATGACCACACAGCAGGGCCCCCGACGCAGGGGCAGGACGCCCGCCGGCCCGCGCACCCTCGCCGAGGAGCTGCGCGCCCGCCCCGACGACGCGCTCGCCGCCCTGCTCCGATCCCGCCCCGACCTGCTGAACCCCGTCCCCGGCGACCTGACCCAGCTGTCCGCCCGGCTCTCCTCGCGCGCCTCCGCGCTGCGCGCCCTGGAGCGGCTGGACCGCTTCACCCTGCAGGTCGCCGAGGCGCTGGCGACCGCCCCGGACGGCACCTCCGTGGCCACCGTCCGCTCCCTGCTGACCGGGCCGGCCAAGGTCAAGCCGCACCCCGGCGCGACCCCGCTCACCCCGGCCGACCGGTCCGCCGTGGCCACCGCCCTGCCCCGCGCGATCGCCACCCTGCGCGATCGCTCGCTGCTCTGGGGCCCGGACAACGGCCTGCGGCTGGTGCTCGCCGTCCGCGAGGCACTCGCCCCGACCGCCGCCAACCCCGGCCGCACCGGCCTCGGCCCGACCCTCGCCGACGCCACCGTGGGCATGTCGCCGGCCCGGCTGCAGCAGCTGCTCGCCTCGGCGGGCCAGCCGGCCACCCCGGACCCGGTCACCGCCGTCGCCGCGCTCACCGCGCTGCTCACCGACCGCACCCGCTGCGCCGCGCTGCTCGACACCGCCCCCGAGCCCGCGCTGCGGCTGCTGGACCGGCTGGTCTGGGGCCCGCCCACCGGCACCGTCCCGGACGCCGCCCGCCCGGTCACCGCCGAGGACGCGCAGAGCCCCGTCGAATGGCTGCTCGCCCGCGGCCTGCTGCTGCCCACCAGCCCCGGCAGCGTCGTGCTGCCCCGCGAACTCGCCCTGCACCTGCGCGGCGGCCGCACCCACCGCACCGTCGAACCGGTCCCGCCCGAGCCCGCGCCCGCCACCGCCCCGCGCGATCCACAGGCTGTGGACAGCGCCGCGGCCGGCCAGGCCCACACCGCCGTCAAGACCGTCGAGGAGCTGCTGGACGGCTGGGGCCTCACCCCGCCGCTCACCCTGCGCGCCGGCGGCCTCGGCGTCCGCGACCTCAAACGCACCGCCCAGGTCCTGGAGACCACCGAGCAGCAAACCGCCTTCTGGCTCGAACTCGCCTACACCGCCGGCCTGCTGGCCCCCGACGGCGAGGTGGACGAACGCTGGGCCCCCACCCCGGCGTACGACACCTGGCTGCAGCTGGACACCGCCGAGCGCTGGTCCGTCCTCGCCGCCGCCTGGCTCGCCGCCACCCGCGTCCCCGCCCTCGCCGGTACCCCGGACGGCAAGGGCAAGCAGCGCGCCGCCCTCGGCCCCGAACTCGACCGCACCCTCGCCCCGTCGGTGCGCCGCGCCGCCCTCGCCCTGCTCGCCGAACTGCCGCCCGGCACCCCGGCCACCGCCGAGGAGCTGCTTCCCACCCTGCGCTGGCAGCGCCCGCTACGCGGCGGCCCGACCGGCCCGGACGGCCGCGACCTTCGCGACGAGCTCGTCGCCTGGACCCTCGACGAGGCCGAACTCCTCGGCATCACCGGCCGCGGCGCCCTCGCCGCCCCCGCCCGCGCCCTGCTCACCGCCGAGGCCGACCCGGCCGAGGTGCTCGCTCCGCTGCTGCCGCGGCCGCTCGACCACGTGATCCTCCAACCGGACCTCACCGCGATCGCCCCCGGCCCGCTGCTCACCCCGCTCGCGCACGCCCTCGCGCTGTGCGCCGACATCGAGTCCAAGGGCGCGGCCACCGTCTACCGGTTCACCCCGACGTCCGTCCGCCGCGCCCTCGACGCCGGACGCACCGCCGCCGACCTGCGCGCCTTCCTGGAGCAGCACAGCCGTACGCCCGTCCCGCAGCCGCTCACGTACCTGATCGACGACGTCGCCCGTCGGCACGGCATCCTGCGGGTCGGCGCCGCCTCCTCCTACCTGCGCTGCGACGACCCCTCCCTGCTGAACGAGGTGCTCGCCGACCGCCGCTCCGCCGAGCTGCGGCTGCGGCTGCTCGCCCCCACCGTCCTCGCCGCCCAGGCCGCCCCGGACGTGCTGCTCGCCACGCTGCGCACGATGGGCTACGCCCCGGCCGCCGAGTCCGCCGAGGGCGACGTGCTGATCACCCGCCCGGACAGCCACCGCACCCCGCCCCGGACGGCGCCCGTCCCCGTCCCGGACGGGCCGCCGACCCCCGACGACACCCTGCTCGCCGCAGCCGTCAAGGCCATCCGGGCCGGCGACCGCGCCGCCACCGCCTCCCGCCGCGAGCCCATCCCCGACCCGCGCCAACTCCCCCGCACCGCCGCCGCCGAGACCCTGGCCGCCCTCCAGACGGCCGTCCTCCTCGGCGAGCGGATGTGGATCGGCTACCTCAACGCCGAGGGCATCGCCAGCCAGCGCATCATCGACCCGGTCAAGGTCGAAGGCGGCTTCGTCACCGCCTTCGACCACCACGCGGACGAACTCCGCACCTTCGCCCTCCACCGCATCACCGGCGTCGCGGAACTCGACGAGTGACCGGCCGGGGTGTCAGTTCCCCCGCGACTCCTTCATCTTCTCCTTGACCGCCTGGTCCGCCAGGCTGCCGATCTGCCCCTGCCCGACCGGCAGTTCACCGCCGGTCACGGTGTCCGCGAGCAGGAACCCGGGAGCCGCGAGCAGGCCGCCGGGCCCCTCCCCGATGCCCGCGAGGGCGTGGGCCGAACCGGCCGAGGAGGCGGTGGCGGCGAAGGCCGTGCCCATCAGGGCGAGGGCGGTGAGAACACGCTTCGACTTGTTCATGACCGGCTCAACGAGCGAGGTTCCCGCCGGTCACCGGCGTGCGGTTGCGCCGCCCCTGGACGCGGCGTAGTCCGGAAGGACGGGGGGTTCCCCAGAGGAGGCATCATGCTCGGCGAACTGATCGGCGAGGTCCGCGGCAAGGACACCGGCCGACGGGTCCTCGCGGCCGCCGACGGACACGCGGTCGTCGAGGTGTCCTTCGAGGGCACCGCCACCTACTACGGCGTCGCGGTCTCCAGCTTCGGCACGTACGAGACCGAACTGCGCGCCGACGGCACGCTGTTCGGCGAGGGCCAGGGCGTCGACATGACCGCCGACGGCCAGACCGTCACCTGGCACGGCAGCGGCCTCGGCCACTTCACCGAGGGAGGCGTCGTCCAGTACCGCGGCGCGCTCTACTTCTCCACCACCGCCCCGCAGCTGGAGAAGCTCAACGGCGTCGCCGGCCTCTTCGAGTTCGACGTCGCCCAGGACGGCACCTCCACCGGCAAGCTCTACGAGTGGAAGTAGCCCGTCCCGGTTCACCGCGGAATGCGCGACACTGGAGGGTCTGCGTCAAACCACCCTGTCAGCCAGTGGAGGGCTCCCCCGCGTGAACGACGGACCGCTCATCGTCCAGAGCGACAAAACTCTCCTCCTGGAGATCGACCACCCCAAGGCCGCCGACTGCCGGCGCGCCATCGCGCCGTTCGCCGAGCTGGAGCGGGCACCCGAGCACGTGCACACGTACCGGGTGACCCCGCTCGGGCTGTGGAACGCGCGGGCGGCCGGGCACGACGCCGAGCAGGTGGTCGACGCCCTGGTGACGTACTCGCGCTACCCGGTGCCGCACGCGCTGCTGGTGGACGTGGCCGACACCATGGGCCGGTACGGCCGGCTCCAGCTGGTCAAGCACCCGACGCACGGGCTGGTGCTGACCACCACCGACCGGCCGGTGCTGGAGGAGGTGCTGCGCTCCAAGAAGATCGCCCCACTGGTCGGCGCCCGGGTCGACCCGGACACCGTGGTGGTGCACCCCTCCGAGCGCGGGCAGATCAAGCAGGTGCTGCTCAAGCTCGGCTGGCCCGCCGAGGACTTCGCCGGGTACGTGGACGGCGAGGCGCACCCGATCGACCTGGCGGAGGACGGCTGGCAGCTGCGCCCGTACCAGGCGCAGGCCGTCGAGGGCTTCTGGCACGGCGGCTCCGGCGTCGTCGTGCTGCCCTGCGGCGCCGGCAAGACGCTGGTCGGCGCGGCCGCGATGGCGCACGCCAAGTCGACCACGCTGATCCTGGTCACCAACACCGTCTCGGCCCGCCAGTGGAAGCACGAGCTGGTCAAGCGCACCTCGCTGACCGAGGACGAGATCGGCGAGTACAGCGGCACCAAGAAGGAGATCCGCCCGGTCACCATCGCCACCTACCAGGTGATGACCACCAAGCGGAAGGGCGTCTACGCGCACCTGGAGCTGTTCGACGCCCGCAACTGGGGCCTGGTCGTCTACGACGAGGTGCACCTGCTGCCCGCCCCGGTGTTCAAGTTCACCGCCGACCTGCAGGCCCGCCGCCGGCTCGGCCTGACCGCGACGCTGGTGCGCGAGGACGGCCGCGAGGGCGACGTGTTCAGCCTGATCGGCCCCAAGCGCTTCGACGCGCCGTGGAAGGAGATCGAGGCGCAGGGCTACATCGCGCCCGCCGACTGCTGCGAGGTCCGGGTCACCCTGACCGACTCCGAGCGGCTCGCCTACGCGACCGCCGAACCGGAGGAGCGCTACCGCTTCTGCGCCACCACGGCGACCAAGCGGCGGGTGGTGGAGGCACTGGTCAAGAAGCACGAGAAGGACCAGACGCTGATCATCGGCCAGTACATCGACCAGCTGGACGAGCTCGGCGAGGCCCTGGACGCCCCGGTGATCAAGGGCGAGACCAGCAACGCCCAGCGCGAGAAGCTCTTCGACGCCTTCCGGAACAAGGAGATCAGCGTCCTGGTGGTCTCCAAGGTCGCGAACTTCTCGATCGACCTGCCCGAGGCCACGGTGGCCATCCAGGTCTCCGGGACCTTCGGCTCCCGCCAGGAGGAGGCCCAGCGCCTCGGCCGAGTGCTGCGCCCCAAGGCGGACGGCCACGCGGCGCACTTCTACTCGGTGGTCGCCCGGGACACCGTGGACCAGGACTTCGCCGCCCACCGGCAGCGCTTCCTGGCCGAGCAGGGCTACGCGTACCGGATCATCGACGCGGACGACGTGCTGTAACCGGAGGAGAGCCGACGCTCAGTAGCGGACACCGTCGCGCCCGAGGAAGATCACGCGCGCGGCGGTGTCCAGGGCGATGCCGACGTTGCGGACGGCGGTGCTCAGCGGGTGGCGGTGGCGCCCGGTGGCGGCGGCGCCGGCCGGGCCGGAACGGGGGGTGGGGTTCTGGTTGCTCATGTCTTCAACGGTAGGCACCCGACCGGCCGCGGGCATCACTCCAAAGGCCGTATCCGCCGGGACGGAGCTCGTCCTCCGGGTGTACGGCGGACCCCGGGACCGGGGTAGGGGCAACCCCGAGACCTGCACGGCTGGAACCCCGACGCGGACGGGTCTAAGATCGTCCGTCTGCCCCCTCCCGAACCGTGGTACCTGCTGAAGTCCCGCAGGCAGCCGGGGGAGGCGTCGACCGCACGGCAACCGGTCGGCTGTACCCCACCGTGAGCTCCATCGATCCGCTGCGCCCGCCACCGGGGCAGCCGGGAAGGTTCGCTGTGCCCGCCACCCCCACCACCGACCCCCTCCAGCGCGAACGCGACCACCTGGCCTCGTCCCGGGCCGCGCTGCGAGCGATGCGCGAGGACGTCGAGTCGCTCGACCTGCGCGACGTGACCGGCACCTGGGTGTCCGCCGTCGTCCTCCAGAACCAGATCGAGGCCAGGATCGCCGCCCTGGCCGACCTCTCCCACACCCCGCTCTTCTTCGGCCGCCTCGACTACCTGCACCCGATCAGCGAGGAGCTGAGCGAGGGCGGGGGAGGAGAAAACTTCTACATCGGCCGCCGCCACGTCCACGACGCCGACGGCGACCCGATGGTGATCGACTGGCGCGCGCCGGTCTCCCAGCCGTTCTACCGGGCCAGCCGCACCGACCCGATGGACGTCGAGCGCCGCCGCCGCTTCGGCTACACCGGTGGCGAACTCACCGCCTACGAGGACGAGCACCTCACCGACCCCGCCGAGACCGACACCGCCTCCGCCCTGCTCGCCGCCGAGATCGAGAAGCCCCGCGTCGGCCCGATGCGCGACATCGTGGCCACCATCCAGCCCGAGCAGGACGAGATCGTCCGCTCCGACGTGACGGGCACCATCTGCGTCCAGGGGGCGCCCGGCACCGGGAAGACCGCCGTCGGCCTGCACCGCGTCGCGTACCTGCTGTACGCGCACCGCGAGCGTCTCGCCCGCACCGGCACCCTGGTGATCGGGCCGAACAACGCCTTCCTCTCCTACATCGAGCAGGTGCTCCCCGCGCTCGGCGAGCTGGACGTCGCCCAGGCCACCGTCCAGCAACTGGTCGCGCACGTCGAGGTCCGGGGCGAGGACGGCCCGGAGGCGGCCCGGCTGAAGGGCGACGCCCGGATGGCCGAGGTGCTGCGCCGCGCGGTGCGGGCCGGCATCACGCTGCCCACCGAGCCCTGCGTGGTGGTCCGCGGCTCCCGCCGCTGGCGCGTCCCGGTATACGAACTCGTGGAGATCATCGAGGAGTTGAAGGGTCGCGAGGTCCGCTACGGCGCCGCCAGGGACGCCCTGCCGCAGCGCATCGCGCACGCCGTGCTGCTGAAGATGGAGCAGGGCGGCGAGGCCCCGGACGACCGGGTGCAGGACGCGGTGGCCCGCAACACCGCGGTCAAGGCGGTGGTCAAGAAGTGCTGGCCCGCCGTCGACCCGGCGAAGCTGGTGCTGCGGCTGCTCTCCGACCCGGAGTTCCTGGCCACGTGCGCCGAGGGCGTGCTGACCCCCGAGGAGCAGCAGGCGGTGCTGTGGCCCAAGCCGGGCCGCTCGGTGAAGACCGCCCGCTGGACGGCGGCCGACGCCGTCCTGGTGGACGAGGCGACGGACCTGGTGCAGCGCACGCCCTCGCTCGGCCACGTGGTGCTGGACGAGGCGCAGGACCTCTCCCCGATGCAGTACCGCGCGGTCGGCCGCCGCTGCACCACCGGCTCGGCGACCGTCCTCGGCGACCTCGCCCAGGGCACCACCCCGTGGGCGACGGCGAGTTGGCCGGACGCCCTGCACCACCTGGGCAAGCCGGACGCCCACGTCGAGGAGCTGACCAAGGGCTTCCGGGTGCCGGAGGAGGTCATCGCGTACGCCTCCCGGCTGCTCCCGGCGATCGCCCCGGGCCTGGCCCCGGCCGGCTCGGTCCGCGACGCCCCCGGCTCGCTGACGATCCGCCGGATCACCGACGGAGACTCGACCGAGGCGGTCCTGGACGCCTGCCGGGAGGCGCTGGGGCACGAGGGCTCGACCGGCCTGATCGCCGCCGATGCCCGGATCCCGCTGCTCGCCGAGGCGCTGACCGCCGCCGGCCTGCCGCACCTCTCCCCCGGCACCGAGACCAGCGCCGAGGCCCGGCTCACCCTCGTCCCGGCCTCGCTGGCCAAGGGCCTGGAGTACGACTACGTGGTGCTGGACGAGCCGGCCGCGGTAATCGCCGGCGAACCGGACGAGCGGACCGGCCTGCGGCGGCTGTACGTGGCACTGACCCGCGCCGTCTCCGGGCTGACCGTGCTGCACAGCGAGCCGCTGCCCGAGCAGCTCCGTTAGTCACGCGGAAGGGCCGACCCGGTGGGGTCGGCCCTTCCGCGGGACGCTCAGGCGTCGATCCGCGCCCGCCACTCGGCGACCTTGGCCGCGTCCACCGGCGTCCGCCAGCCGTCGACCCGGACCGCGCCGCCGACGTGGAAGGCGTCGAATCCCTCCGCCCGCAGCTCCTTCAGGTGCTCGGCCCGCAGGCCGCCCCCGATCAGGATCCGCTGCCGGTACCCGGGCTCCCCGGCGCGGGCCAGCTCGGCCGACAGCACCTCGCGCCCGGCGTCCACCCCGGCGGCCGCGCCCGAGGTGAGGAAGGTGTCCAGCCCGGGCAGGGCGCCGACGGCGGCCCGCAGGGCGGCCCGGTCGGCGCTGTGGTCGACCGCCCGGTGGAAGGTCCAGCGGCAGCCGGCCACCGCCTCGGCGACGGTCGCGGTGGCGGCCAGGTCGACGGCGCCGTCGGCGTCGAGGAAGCCGAAGACGAACTCCTCGGCGCCCTCGGCCCGCAGCGCGGTGGCCCGGGCGCACAGCTCGTCCAGGTCGCCGGGGGCGAAGCCGTCCCGGATCCGGAGCATGACGCGCAGCGGGATGCCGACGGCGGCCCGGATCCGGGCGAAGTCCTCGACGGACGGGGTGAGCCCGTCGGCAGCCATGTCGGTGACCAGTTCGAGCCGGTCGGCGCCGCCCGACTCGGCGGCCTGGGCGTCCTGGGGCGTCAGCGCGATGACTTCGAAAATTGGTCTAGACATATCAGTAGGTTGCCACACCCGCCCGAGCAGGGCGAGACCACACCCCTCCCCCGTTCCGGCCCCCGCTTCAGGCCGGCAGCCTGCCGCCCGGCCCGGCCGCGCCCTTGCGCCGTCCGACCAGCACCAGCGCGACCGCCACCGCGACCACCACCCCGGCCATCGGCAGCAGCCGCCAGGCCCCGCCCTCCTGCTGCCAGAGCCCGTGCAGGTTCACGCTGAGCGCCCAGGGCAGCGCCGCGAGCCCGGGCACCGCCACCAGGTACCAGCCGCGCACCACCGACAGGGTCATCAGCAGCGGCACCACGACCATCGCCGCCCGCCACTGCGGGTCCAGGTGGTACCAGCTGGTGTAGACGTTGTCCCCGAACGCCGCGACCGGGGTCAGCACCGCCGCGGCCGCCATCAGGGCCCGTTCCCGGCCCGCCGGCACCGACAGTGCGTCCTTCGGCGCGGCCAGCAGCACCAGCGCCCAGAGCACGAACGGACCGTCCCACTGGAAGGCCTCGAGGAACACCCAGAGCGGCTGCAGCACGACGGGATCGGTCACCGCCGCCACGAGTTCCGCCCCCGCCGCCAGCGCCGCCACCCCGGCCAGCAGCTTCGCCGCCGTCCACCGTCCGAGCAGCGCCGCGCCGACCGAGAGCAGCGCCCCCAGCAGCAGCCCCCAGCGCAGGAAGTAGCCCAGCTCCCAGTCCGGGCCCGACAGCACGGCCGCGTCACCGGTCAGGTACTCGATGAGCACATTGCCCCCCGCCAGTCCGGCGGCCGAGCCGACCACCAGCGGGGCGGCCAGTGCCGCCAGCCGCCCGCCCGTCGAAGTGGAGGTCAGCCCGGTCCGCATGCGCAGCCCGTACGCCCCCAGGTCGAACAGTTCCCGGACCCTGGCGGCCCGGCCGACCTCCGCCGTGGTGTCGGCGAAGACGTCGGCCAGCTCGTCGCCGCGCTCGCGGCGGTAGCGGACCGGGTAGAGCGCCAGCGCCGTCCGGACCGCGACGGTCGAATCACTCATGCTCATGCGAAGGCCCCCCTGACCCTCGGACGGACAGCGGCGGCGGAGAGCCGCCGCTCGGCTTCGGCGGCCACGGCCCGCAGCCGCTCGGCCTCGGTGGCCAGCGCGCCGCGACCGGTGTCGGTCAGCGCGTAGGTGCGCCGGGCGCGGCCGTCCACCACCTCCTCGGCGGCGACCTCGATCAGGCCCTGGCCGAGCAGCCGGTCGAGCGCGCCGTAGAGCGTGCCGGTGCGCATCTTGACCCGGCCGTCGGAGATCGCGGCGATCTCCTGGATGAGCGCGTAGCCGTGCCTCGGGGCATCGGCCAGCGCGGTGAGCAGAAGCAGCGTCGGCTCCTGCATGGAGCGTTCTGTCATGCGTCTACATATATCGTTGACCGGCACATCCCGTCCACCGGAATCACCCACCACAATGTGCTCCATGCCGACCGACGACCTGCTCACCGCCTGGACCGCCCTGCTGCACCGCTGCGGCACCACCGCCGACCCCGAGCCGTACGGCCGCGAACTGCTGCGCCGCTGGTCCGAGCCGCAGCGCCGCTACCACACCGCCGACCACCTGCGCGCGGTCCTGCGGCACGTCGACGAGCTCGCCGGGCACGCCGACGACCCGGACGCCGCCCGTCTCGCGGCCTGGTTCCACGACGCCGTCTACCGCCCCGACCGCACGGGGAACGAGGAGCGCAGCGCCGCCCTGGCCGTCCGCGCGCTGACCGCAGCCGGCCTGCCCACCGCCCGGGTGGCCGAGGTCGAGCGCCTGGTCCTGCTCACCGTCGGCCACGACCCGGCGCCGGGCGACCGCGACGGCGAGGTGCTCTGCGACGCGGACCTCGCTGTCCTCGGCGGCACCCCCGAGGCGTACGCGGCGTACGCGGCCGCCGTCCGGGAGGAGTACGGCTTCGTCCCCGACCCTGACTTCCGGACCGGCCGCGCCGCCGTCCTGCGCGGGCTCCTGGCGCTGCCGGCGCTCTACCGCACCCCCGCCGCCCGCGAGCGCTTCACGGAGACCGCCCGCGCCAACCTGACGGCGGAGCTCGACGCCCTCTAGACCAGCTTCCCCACCGGGGCCACCACCGCGCCCTGCTTGCCGCACACCCAGTGGGGCTCCGGCCCCAGCTCCGGCTCCACGCTGAGCGCGTGCGGGTCCCCGTCGGCCGCGCACTCGGTGCACAGCGGCCAGCGACCGTACGCCTCCAGCAGTGCGTCCTGGACGTCCTGGGCGACCAGCCCGAGCACGTACTCGGTGCCGTCCGGCCACTGCTCCAGCCACCAGCGGCGGTGCGTCACCGCCTGCTCCACCAGCGAGACGACGGCGGCGTCCGCCACGTCCCGCGCGGTGAGGTCGGCCAGGATCAGTGCCCGCGCGTTGTGCAGCGCGGTCTCGATGTCGTCGGAAGCCATCCGCCCATTCTCCCTCGAAACGCCGTGTGGGCGGCTCCCCGAAGGGAACCGCCCACACGATCCGGAATCAACCGATCCGATCAGAAGACGATCAGGATCAGAAGTCCATGTCACCGCCCGGCATGCCGCCGCCGGCGGCCGCGGCGGCCTTCTCCGGCTTGTCGGCGATGACGGCCTCGGTGGTGAGGAACAGCGCCGCGATGGAGGCGGCGTTCTGCAGCGCGGAGCGGGTGACCTTGGCCGGGTCGATGATGCCCTCGGCGACCAGGTCGACGTACTCGTTGGTGGCGGCGTTCAGGCCGTGACCGGCGGGGAGGTTGCGCACCTTCTCCACCACGACGCCACCCTCGAGGCCGGCGTTGGTCGCGATCTGCTTGATCGGGGCCTCGAGCGCGACCTTGACGATGTTGGCACCGGTGGCCTCGTCGCCGTCCAGCTCCAGCTTGTCGAAGGCGACACCGGCCTGCAGCAGGGCGACGCCACCACCGGCGACGATGCCCTCCTCGACGGCGGCCTTGGCGTTGCGGACGGCGTCCTCGATGCGGTGCTTGCGCTCCTTGAGCTCCACCTCGGTGGCCGCGCCGGCCTTGATGACGGCCACGCCGCCGGCCAGCTTGGCGAGGCGCTCCTGGAGCTTCTCGCGGTCGTAGTCCGAGTCGCTGTTCTCGATCTCGGCGCGGATCTGGTTCACGCGGCCCGCGACCTGCTCGCTGTCGCCGCCACCGTCGACGATGGTGGTCTCGTCCTTGGTGATGACCACCTTGCGGGCGGTGCCCAGCAGGTCGATGCCGGCGTTCTCCAGCTTGAGGCCGACCTCCTCGGAGATCACGGTGCCACCGGTGAGGATGGCGATGTCGCCGAGCATGGCCTTGCGGCGGTCGCCGAAGCCCGGGGCCTTGACGGCGACGGACTTGAAGGTGCCGCGGATCTTGTTCACGACCAGGGTCGACAGGGCCTCGCCCTCGACGTCCTCGGCGATGATGACGAGCGGCTTGCCGCTCTGCATGACCTTCTCCAGCAGCGGGAGCAGGTCCTTGACCGAGCCGATCTTGGAGTTGGCGATGAGGATGTACGGGTCCTCGAAGGTCGCCTCCATGCGCTCCAGGTCGGTGGCGAAGTAGGCGGAGATGTAGCCCTTGTCGAAGCGCATGCCCTCGGTGAGCTCGAGCTCCAGACCGAAGGTGTTGCTCTCCTCGACGGTGATGACGCCTTCCTTGCCGACCTTGTCCATGGCCTCGGCGATCAGCTCGCCGATCTGGGTGTCAGCGGCGGAGATGGAGGCGGTGGAGGCGATCTGCTCCTTGGTCTCCACGTCCTTGGCCTGGGCCAGCAGCTGGTCGGAGACGGCGGCGACGGCCTTCTCGATGCCGCGCTTCAGAGCCATCGGGTTGGCGCCGGCGGCGACGTTGCGCAGACCCTCGCGAACCAGGGCCTGGGCGAGCACGGTGGCGGTGGTGGTGCCGTCACCCGCGACGTCGTCCGTCTTCTTGGCGACCTCCTTGACGAGCTCCGCACCGATCTTCTCGTACGGGTCCTCGAGCTCGATCTCCTTGGCGATGGAGACACCGTCGTTGGTGATCGTGGGGGCGCCCCACTTCTTCTCCAGCACGACGTTGCGACCCTTGGGGCCGAGCGTGACCTTCACTGCGTCGGCGAGCTGGTTCATGCCACGCTCAAGGCCGCGGCGAGCTTCCTCATCAAAGGCGATGATCTTGGCCATCTGAAGTGGTCCTCCGGGACACGGTCGACTGCTCGGACCAAGGGGTGCCCGCGACGGACGGCCCTGGTGTGCGGGGGTCCATTCCCCTACCGCTCCCGGGGGCCTCACCGACCCGGTCCGCTGTCACTCTCACGCTGTGAGTGCTAACGCCAATGATTAGCACTCCGGGTGGTCGAGTGCAAGCCCAATCGCCGACCCGCGAGCCGCCTCCGGGGCCGCCCGGGAACGGCGACGGGCCCGTACGACACGTGTCGTACGGGCCCGTCGAGAAGCGGGAGAGCAGCCAGCCGTGGGCCGCGCCGAGCTCCTGGAGTCGGAAGGGGTCAGACCGCCGCGCGAACCATGTCCGCCTGCGGGCCCTTCTGTCCCTGGGAAATCTCGAACTCGACCCGCTGGCCCTCCTCGAGGGTGCGGTAGCCGTCCATCTGGATCGCGCTGTAGTGGACGAAGACGTCCGCACCACCGTCGACCGCGATGAAGCCGTAGCCCTTCTCCGCGTTGAACCACTTGACGGTGCCCTGAGCCATTCCGAACTCCCCTAGTGCTGTGCTGGCCCTTCACGCGCCCGCAGGTCGCGGGCCCGGGTTGGTTGAAGGCCGGCCCGGGGAACCCCCCCTGGGCGCAGCCGTGCACGCCGCAACCCTCCGCGCGGGACACCGAACGGCTTCCGACGAGCGGGTGATTGCGTCGACCGCCGCTGAATGTATCCGGATCGAAGCCCTCTGCAACAGGGTCAACCGCCGGTAATTCCGCCACGGCAGCAAGGGACAGCACGGGATGAATCGGGAGAATCTCGGCATTTCACGCCGGACATAGCGGACGAATTACCCAAATCCCCAGGGTAATTCTGACATCCGCCTGACATGTTTCACGGGCCGGTCCCACCGGCCGGACACCCTCCGGCGGAACGCCGAGGGGATCGGGAAGGAACCCCTGTTCCCAGCCGAGCGACACTCTACTCCGACTCGGGTCGGAAATATTCCAGCCGGAATGCAACCGGCCGCCCGCACATACGGAGAGCGGAATTCCGTACGTGCGGGCGGCCGAATGGCGGTCGGCGCGACTCAGCAGCCGCCGGCCACCGCCGGGATGATCGAGATGCCCGCGCCGTCCTGGATCTCGGTCGCCAGGCCCTCCGCGAAGCGCACGTCGTCGTCGTTCACGTAGACGTTGACGAAGCGGCGCAGCTTGCCGGTGTCGTCCAGGATGCGGGCGGCGATGCCCGCGTGGTTCTTCTCCAGGTCGGCGATGACCTCGCCCAGGGTGGCGCCCTCGGCGGTCACCTCGGCGGCGCCGCCGGTGTAGGTGCGCAGGATGGTGGGAATGCGGACGTTGGCGCTCATGGCTCTCCTTGCGGGGGTGCGGCCGTGCGGGTGGGGGGGGTGGTTCAGGCGGACGCGAGGCCCGCGTCGCGGAAGGAGTCCAGCGTCGGGCGGATGACGGCGGTCATCCCGGCGTCGGAGACGGCGTCCAGGGTCTTCAGGCCGTCGCCGGTGTTGATCGCGACGGTCTCCTTGGCCGGATCCAGCTGCCCGGTCTCGACCAGCTTCTTGAGCACGCCGACGGTCACCCCGCCCGCGGTCTCGGCGAAGATGCCCTCGGTCCGCGCCAGCAGCCGGATCGCCGCCACGACCTCGGCGTCCGTGACGTCCTCCACCGCGCCGCCGGTCCGGCGGGCGATGTCCAGCACGTACGGGCCGTCGGCCGGGTTGCCGATCGCCAGCGACTTGGCGATGGTGTCCGGCTTGACCGGCTTGATCACGTCACGGCCGGCCTTGAACGCCGCCGACACCGGCGAGCAGCCCTCGGCCTGGGCGCCGAAGACCTTGTACGGCCGGTCCTCGACCAGCCCGAGCTTGATCAGCTCCTGCAGCCCCTTGTCGATCTTCGTCAGCTGCGAGCCCGAGGCGATCGGGATCACGATCTGCTCCGGCAGCCGCCAGCCGAGCTGCTCGCAGATCTCGTACGCCAGCGTCTTGGAGCCCTCTCCGTAGTACGGCCGCAGGTTGACGTTGACGAAGCCCCAGCCCTCCCCGGCCGGGTCGCCGATCAGCTCCGAGCAGAAGCGGTTCACGTCGTCGTAGTTGCCCTCGATGCCGACCAGCTCGCCGCCGTACACCCCGGCCATGACGACCTTGCCCTGCTCCAGGTCGTGCGGGATGAAGACGCAGGACCGGAACCCGGCCCGGGCCGCCGCCGCCCCCACCGCGCCGGCCAGGTTGCCGGTGGATGAGCAGGACAGTGTCGTGTAGCCGAACGCCCGCGCCGCCTCGATCGCGCAGGCCACCACGCGGTCCTTGAACGAGTGCGTCGGGTTCCCGGAGTCGTCCTTGATGTGCAGCTGCGCCGTGAACCCGAGCTCCCGCCCCAGGTTGTCCGCCTTCACCAGCGGGGTCCAGCCGGGGTTCAGGTTCGGCTTCGAGGCGACATCCGCCGGCACCGGCAGCAGCGGCGCGTAGCGCCAGATCGACGCCGGACCGGCCTCGATCCGCTTGCGCAGCTCCTCCGCGCCCTCGCTGCCGAACTCGTAGGCGATCTCCAGCGGGCCGAAGCACTCCAGGCACGCGAAGCTGGGACCGAGCGGGAAGCGGGTGCCGCACTCCCGACAGGACAGGGCGGTGGCGGGGCCGAGGTCCACGGGTCGGGGTCCCCCCGGCCGAAGGCTGGGGGAGGGTGCGACGGTGTCGATAGCCATGATGGCGAGGCCTCTCTCCTCATCTTCCCCATGGCGCGGTCGCGTCACGGGCCGGAATTGGCACCTGTCCCGCCGGGGCCTGTGACGACAGCCGAGCGAGAAGGTTGCCGGGACGTCAACGGGCCGTTCCCTCAGTCCCTCTGGATGAGCTTGTGAAATTGTGGTGGTGCTCAACGGTGACCCCGGCGTGCGAAGGTCCGACCGCTGTACGAAGACTGTATCCGAAGGCGTCAACACTCAACGGGACCGTCCGCCACGCGAGATGACCCGTCCCACCCCACCCCGCCGAGGAGACTTCCGTGCCCGCCGAACCGATCCCCGAGCTCCTCCCGCAGGCGGCGTCCTGGCTGCGCCGCCGCTCCTGGAGCGCGGCCGACCGGCCGGTCCGCACCCTCCTCGCGGCGAAGGAACGCACCGGGAGCACGGTCAGCGTCGTACTCCCCGCCCTGGACGAGGAGGCCACCGTCGGCGACATCGTCCGCACCGTCCGCCGCGAGCTGATGGAACGCCTCCCGCTCGTCGACGAACTCGTCGTGGTCGACTCCGGCTCCACCGACGCCACCGCCGCCGTCGCCGCCGAGGCGGGCGCCCGCGTCGAGCACCGCGACGCCATCCTGCCCCGGCTGCCCGCCGCCCCCGGCAAGGGCGAGGTGCTCTGGCGCTCGCTGCTGGTCACCCACGGCGACATCGTCTGCTTCGTCGACGCCGACCTGCGCGAGTTCGACCCGGCCCTCGTCTCCGGGATCATCGGCCCGCTCCTGACCGACGAGTCCATCCAACTGGTCAAGGCCATGTACGACCGCCCCCTGGAGACGGACAGCGGCGCCGTCGTCCCGGCCGGCGGCGGGCGCGTCACCGAACTCGTCGCCCGTCCCCTCCTCAACCTCCACTGGCCGGAACTCGCCGGTTTCGTCCAGCCCCTCGGCGGCGAGTACGCGGCCCGCCGCTCACTGCTCGAACGGCTGCCCTTCCCCACCGGCTACGGCGTCGAACTCGGCCTGCTGGTCGACGCGCTGGAGCTGGTCGGCCTGGACGCCCTGGCCCAGGTGGATGTCGGCGTCCGGCACCACCGCCACCAGGACAGCCAGGCCCTCGGCCGGATGGCCGCCACCATCTACCGCACCGCCCTCGAACGCCTCGACCGCGCCCACCGCCTCAAGGCCTCCGCCGACCTGGTCCGCCCCCAGCTCACCCAGTTCACCCGCGACCCGGACGCCCTCCCCCAGCCCCCGGCCGGAGGGATGTTCACCCCCCGCACCTACGAGATCACCGCCCTGGAGCGCCCCCCGATGCACACCGTCCCCGAGTACACCACCCGCCATTGACGGGTTTGCCACTCCGACCCCCCGGCAACGTACCAACCATGGGCGATCTCACGACCGAACGTTCGAGTGCGACCGGCACCGCCCCCGTCCTGGTGGCCTCCAACCGGGGACCGGTGTCGTTCAGCACCGCCGACGACGGCACGCTGACCCTGCGGCGCGGCGGCGGAGGCCTGGTCTCCGGCCTCTCCGCGATCGACGACCCGAACGCCGTCTGGGTCTGTGCCGCCCTCAACGACGCGGACCGCAGAGCCGCCGCGCAAGCCCCCGACGGCCGCCTCGACCTGGCCGGCCACGACGTCGGCGGGCAGGCCGTCCGGATGCTGGACATCGACCCCGAGACCTTCGCCCGCGCCTACAACGGCGTCGCCAACTCCACCCTCTGGTTCGTCCACCACCTGCTCTACGCGACCCCCACCGCACCCGCCTTCGACGCCGACTTCCGCACCGAATGGGCCGCCTACCGGGCCTACAACGCCGCCTTCGCCGAGGCCCTGGCCGCCGAAGCCGCCCCGAACGCCGCCGTCCTCGTCCAGGACTACCACCTCTCCCTCGTCCCCGCCCTGCTCCGCGAAGCCCGCCCCGACCTGCGCATCGGCCACTTCTCGCACACCCCCTGGGCCCCGCCCGAGTACTACCGGATGCTCCCCGACGACGTCGCCCGCGCCGTCCTCACCGGCATCCTGGGCGCCGACCGGGCCGGCTTCCTCACCGAACGCTGGGCCCGCGCCTTCGCCGCCTGCTGCGCGGACCGACTCGGCGCCACCGTCGACCACGACGCGCTCACCGTCACCCTCGACGGCCGCACCACGAACCTCGGCGTCCACGCCCTGGGCGCCGACGCCGACTTCCTCCGCGAACGCGCCCACCGCCCCGACGTGGACGAACGCCTCGCCGCCCTGCGCACCGCCGTCGGCGACCGCCACACCATCGTCCGGGTCGACCGCACCGAACTGAGCAAGAACATCGTCCGCGGCCTCCAGGCCTACCGGCACCTGCTCCGCACCCGCCCCGAGTGGCACGACCGGGTGGTCCACATCGCCTTCGCCTACCCGTCCCGCACCGACCTCGCCGAGTACCGCGACTACACGGCGCAGGTCCAGGAGCTCGCCCGGGCCATCAACACCGAGTTCGCCACCCCCACCTGGCAGCCCCTGATCCTGCACGTCAACGACGACTTCCCGCGCTCCCTCGCCGCCTACCGCCTGGCCGACGTCGCCCTGGTCAACCCCATCCGCGACGGCATGAACCTGGTCGCCAAGGAAGTCCCCGTGGTCTCCGACCACGGCTGCGCCCTGGTCCTCTCCCGGGAGGCCGGCGCCCACGCGGAGCTCGCCGACGACGCCCTGACGGTCAACCCGTACGACGTCATCGCCACCGCCGAAGCCCTGCACACCGCCCTCACCATGCCTGCGGAGGAGCGCGCCGACCGCACCAAGCGCCTCACGGCGGCGGCCACCGCACTCCCCCCGCAGCAGTGGTTCCTCGACCAGCTCAACGCGCTGGCCCGGCTCAACTCCCGGTAAGGGCCTCCCCCAGCGCCGCCAACAGCTCCACCACCCCGGCCGGCCCCGCGACCACCAGGTCCGCGCGGTCGGCCAACTCCTTCACCGGCGCGTCCCCCACCGCCCCGCTGCACACCAGCAGCCCGGCCACACCCTCGGCCCGCAGCTGCTCCACCGCCGCGAAGGCCGCCAGATCCCCCAGGTCGTCCCCCGCGTACAGCACCGACCGGGCCTCCCGCTCCCGCAGGAACCCGCTCAACGCCGCGCCCTTGTCCACCCCCGGCGGCCGCAGCTCCAACACCAGCCGCCCGGGCTCCACCACCAGCCCGTACGCGGCCGCCAACTCCGCCACCGGCGCCCGCAGCAGCTCCAAAGCCTCCTCCGGCGCCCCCGTACGCCGGGTGTGCACCGCCACCGAGCGCCCCTTGTCCTCCACCCACACCCCTTCGGGCGCCCCCACCCGCGCCAGCACTCCGGGCAACACCTCCCGCACCCCCGCCACCCCCGGATGCACCTCCGGCGCCGTCACCACACCCCCCTCCCACCACTCGGCCCCGTAGTGCCCCAGCACCACGACCCCCGGCACCCCCGCCAACCCCCCGTACTCCACCGCCAACGCCGCCGGCCGCCCCGTCACCACCACCACCGCCCGCACCACCGGAGCCAACACCCGCAACGCCCCCGCCACCCCCGGATGCGCCCTCGCCCGACTCGGATCCGCCACGATCGGCGCCAACGTCCCGTCGAAGTCCAACCCGATCACCGCATCCCCGGGCGCCCCCAGGATCGCCCGCACCCCATCCCGCCCAGCCCCGGTCCCCGGCACCCACTTCTCTTCGAATCCCATACCGCCCCCCATACCCCCAACCACCACCCCCGGCACCAACCCCCAGCACCACCCCGCACCCACACCAACCCCCACCCCCTCCCCACCCACACCACCCCACCCCCCTCCCCCCTCCCCCTGCGCCTCCCCCTCCCACCCTCCCCTCTGGCGAGAGGGACGTGCTGCGGGAGGGGGCGGCGCAGGGGGTGGTCCGGAGAGGGGCGTTGCGGGTGATTTTCAGACTGCCAACG
>NZ_JBVHHY010000054.1:0-24050 GCF_055560835.1 Kitasatospora sp. NPDC023120
CCTCGGACATCTCGCGATCATCAGCACCCGCGAGACTGACGCACCACCATGATCACCCGCAGCCGAACACCAAGATCCCCGACAGAGTCAAGCTAGGCGCGAGCCTGCCTGGGAGGACGGCCCGTTCGGCCGCCGCCTGCGGAGGAGCCCGCCCCCGCCCACTCTGTTCTCCCACCCGCAGCCGGTCGACGTCAGCGGCCCCCGGCTCCGCGTTCTACCACCGCGGCCGCTGACACCCCTCGCCGCTTTCCCCGATCACACCCGCTTGGTGCCTGACGCTCACCCGCTCGTCGCTTGCGTTCAGCAGCTCGTGCCCAATCCGCCAGCCTGCCCATGGAGAAGGGGAGGGAGTGGTGCGTTCAGTGACGCTCATGGCCCTCGTCCTTTCCCTGCTGGACTGCCTTGCCGGCCCGGGTGATGGCCGTCACTCCTCGGGTTCGTGCTGGTCGGCGGGCCGCGGCTGGCTGTCGGCGGCCAGCAGCAGCAGGCCGAGCCGCAGCGCGACGGCGGTGCACAGCGCGTCGGTGAAGTCGAGCTCGATCCCGTCGCGGGCGGCGTCGGTGACCAGCGCGAGCGCGGTGGCGGTGTCGTGGGCGAGGTCGGCGTGTCCGTCGCTCGGGGCGGTCAGCTTGAGGCCGAGCAGCTGCAGGTCGCTGAGCACGGTGTCGACCTGGTCCCGGGCGCCGGCCTTGACCAGGGTGGTGACCAGCTGGCCGACGGCCTGTTCGGGCAGCACCGCGTACGGCAGCACGGCGGCCAGCGGGCTGCCTGCTCCGGTGCCGGGCACCTCGGCGAGCCAGGCCAGCACCGTGCCCGCGGTCAGCACCGCCAGCAGGTCGGTGCCGCCGGCCTCGGCGTAGCCGGTGACGCGGTCGATCGCGCTCTTCACGGCCGCCGCCGGCAGCAGGGGGTCGGTGGGCCGGACAGCGTCCGGCAGTCCAGGCCGCCCGCCCCACCGGACGCTCACCTCGCCCTGCGGTGGCAGCAGCGGGCCGACGGTGCGCCGCAGCCGGGCCGCTACGGCCCAGATCGACTCAAGGGTGAGGGTGCCGTCCTCGGCGGCGCGGATAGCCACCCGGGTGCCCTCGCCGATGCCTGCGGCGCGTTGCAGCGCGGCGGGGATGATCAGGCGGCCGCGCTGCCCGATCACGGTCATGGTGGCCGTGGCCGTGTTCTGGTCCATGGCCGGATTCTAGGCCGCATAGGTCGGCTTGAGTGAGCATCATCCCGTTGTGCTCACCCTTCCGTGATTTGGCCCACGGATGGTATGGCGTCGGATAAGCTGCGATATCCGATGCGATAAACCAGAACAGAACGACCTTCGACCGAGCGGTCGGTCAGGTCAAGAGATGGGGACTGGAGATGCCAGACGAGCAGGGGGCGGCACCGCTCAAGGAAGCGGAGCGTGCCGAGGAGGACCAGCGCGACGAGGAGGTGCACTACACCCCGGTCGAGAACGGGGTGGACTACCTCGGCAGCGTGGTCGAGCACCTCACGGGTTTGGCCGTCAGCCGGAGGGACCTGAAGTACGCGGTGGTGCACCTGCAAGCCGCCGTCGAGTGCCTGCTCAAGTACCGCCTGGAGCAGGAGCACTGGAGTCTGGTCTTCAAGAGCCCCGGCGAGGCCAAGCGCAGTGAGCTGGAGGACGGCACCCTGACGAGCTGCACCGTCGAGCAGACCCTCACCCGGCTGACCGACATCGCCGGGGTCGCCATGACCGACGGGGAGAAGACCAAGCTCAAGCAGCTCGCCAAGCTCCGCAACCAGCTCCAGCACTACGGCCGACCCCATGACGTGAAGGTCAACCGGTATGTGATCGAGGCCAACGCCGTTCACGTGCTGGCCTTCCTCATCCACTTCGTGGACCGCGAACTCCTTTCCCGGCTTACCCCGACCGCCCGCATCCCGATCGCCAGGGAGCTGGACCTCATCCGCTTCGGGCTCGACTCGATCAAGGGCTATGCGAAGGCGCGGATGCAACGCCTGCGCCCCGAGCTGGAACCGCTCAAGCCCCGTACCCTCTGCTGCCCGAGCTGCGACCAGCTCGCCCTGGTCGTCGGGGAGAAGGATAAAGAGGAAATCCGCTGCCTTTACTGTCGCCAGTCGCTGGAGCCTGATGTGTGGGCCGCGTTCTACGCGTCCGAGGCGTTGGGCCGCGACGAATGGGACAGGGGTCGCGGCGGCGCCGAGCCGGTTGAGTGGTGTCCCAACTGCGAGGACCACTCCCTGGTCCGCGGTGCGATCACCGCCGCT
Organism: Kitasatospora sp. NPDC023120; assembly: GCF_055560835.1. Classification (NCBI taxonomy): domain Bacteria; kingdom Bacillati; phylum Actinomycetota; class Actinomycetes; order Kitasatosporales; family Streptomycetaceae; genus Kitasatospora; species Kitasatospora sp. NPDC023120. The sequence continues at coordinate 2,254 of NZ_JBVHHY010000054.1, forward strand.
GACCCCGACCACCCGGCTGACCTGTGCTTCAACTGTCGCGAGATCTTCTCGAACCTGGAGGAGTGCACTGTGTGCGGCGGGCAATTCCTCCCGGACGACGACGAGGCGGCCTGCGACAACTGCCTTTACGACATGATCAACGACGGGCGATGACCGACGAGAGCGGGGAGAGTCCTGCGATGACTGTCGATGCGATCGAGGTCGGGCCGGCGCTGGAGGGCGAGGTCCTGCCCGCCGGTGCCGGCCCGACCCTCGCGCTGCCGGGTCCAGGCCGGGCCGGACCCGGTCACCGCGGCAGTGCTGGAGGCGCTCGACCAGGTCGCCCAGCGACCTGAACGAGCCCCAGCTCGTCGCCGTGTCGGCCGCCAGCAACCGCAGCAAGGGCGACAAGGGACCGGAGGCCTGGCGCCCGCCGCTGCGCTCGTTCTGGTGCACGTACTCGCGGGCGTGGGTTATCTAGGCGCCGGACTCTGCGGTCGACCCGGCGGTTCCGGCTGAGCTGCAGCAGCAGGCTGCCTCCTCTGCACTGCCGGCGATTGTGGACGCCCAGGGCACGCCGAGCGTCTTCGCGGGCGGCCGGGTGCTCACTGCCGAGGACATCACGGGCACTCCCGAGGAGCAGCTCGAATATGTCACCGAGCGGCTGATCGAGATCGACGGTCTCGGGCGGCGGGCCGAGGATTCGTCGTGCTCAACAAGGGCGTCCTGCTGGAGACCGCGCAGCAGCGAGAGCTGCACGTGGTCGCTGGCCACTCGAACTTCGCTGTGTGGGCGTCCGGGGTCCTGGACGTGGACGAGAAGTACATCTTCGAGCTGATGCAGGACGCGGTTCGGGCGCGGGCGGTCGCCGAGCTGGGGCTCGAGCTCACCCAGTACCTGAGCCGCGCCTCGGCCCGCAAGGCGGTGGCCGCGGTCATCGCCTCGCATGACCTGAAGACGGCCCGCACCGTCGTCGAACTCGCCGTTGCCGAGGCCACTGAGCAGGGCAAGAAGCGCCCCACCGCATCCAGGTTGGTCGAGCTCGCCGCCGAGCTGACGACGCCATCCATCCCCGGGCAGAAGGCGGGGTCAGAAATTTCTGACCTCACTTCCCGCGAACAGGGGTCAGAAATTTCTGACCTCGGGAACGAGGAGCAGCCAGGTGTGGCCCAGTTGCGCGACCTGGGCCGCTCTGCGGCTGTCCTGCGAGAGCGGGTGTCCTCACTACTCGCCCCCCGCGCGTTGAAGTCCGCAGTAGAGGCCGACCCTGCTGCGGCTCATCGGCACCTCGAGGACCTCGACGTCGAGCTGCAGCGTCTAAGCAAGCGCCTGGCGGCCGCCAAGAAGACCGCTGCGGCGGCGGTGGCGGCAGCTCCGGTGGACGCGGAGATCGTCGGCTGACTCGACGGCGCTGAGTGCGAGTCCATCCGAAGCGCAAAAGGGCCCGCCCTTTCGACTGATGCCGAGGGAGCGGGCCCGCTGCGTGAGGTATGGCGGCGATCAGGCTACCGCGGCCGGAGTCGGAGCGGACCGGGGCATACCGGGCCAGATGGTGCCGCAGGTGCGGCACTCGTGGCCGAGCGGGCCGGGGCGCCGAGGGCGCGCATCTCGACCCGCATGTAGTGGGCGGTGTTGGTCAGGCGCCCGCAGTCGGGGCAGCGGCTGGGGGCGGCCAGGAGCTCGACGTCGCCCAGGCCGGTGATGTCGAGCAGGGTGACCGGTCGGGCGTCGGCCTCGTCGGGAGCGATGAACTCGAAGGTCCAGCCGCCGCCTTCGCCGTCCTCGTCCGCCGGTCGCTGGGTGAGAGTTCCCCACTCGTGGGTGAGGCGCGGGAGCTCACCGACGATCGGCCGGTAGCGCTCGAGGCGTTCGGTGCGCAGCAGGCGGTTGGCGGCGGCGGTCATGCTGCGGGTGTCGTGGTGGCCGAGGGCGAGGTAGGCATCGCCGTCCTCGTCGCAGCAGGCGATCGTCAGGCCGTAGCGGGTGGTGAAGCCGGTGGGGACGGTCGTGTCCGTCATGGCGGTGGTCCTCCTGGTGGTCAGTTGGCGTGCTGGCGGAGGTGCTTGGTGACCTCGGGGGTGACGAGGAGCTTGAGGTGCTTGGTGATGGTCTCGTCGCAGGCGGAGCCGGTGGCGGCGTAGCCGGTGCGGCCGGTGCAGTCGCTGGTCGGGTCCTTGGGGAGGCCGGTGCGCTGGTTGACCTGGTGGGTGCAGGGGGTGCCGTCGGCGTGGACGGGGGTGATGGGCATGGTCACGCGGGCCATCGGCTGGGTTCCTTCCCGGTGTTAGGCGGCGAGGGTGTGGGTGGGGGTGGTCTGGCGGCGGCCTCGGCGGCCGCGGCCTTTGTCGGCGTACATGGCCTGGTCGGCGGCGCGCAGGAGCGCTGACAGGCCGAGGCCGGTGACCGGTACGGGTGGCGGTGCCGATCGAGGAGCCGACGGCGAGGACCTGGCCGTCGTGCTCGACGGGCTGCTCGAGCAAGGCGCGGAGCTTGGCGATCCGCTCGGGCAGGTCGGCGGGGTCGGTGTCGAGGACGGCGGTGAACTCGTCGCCGCCGAGCCGGCCGCACGCGGCGTCGGGCCCGGCCCAGTCGGCGAGGCGGCGGCCGACGGCGGCCAGGACCGCGTCGCCGGCCTCGTGGCCGTAGGTGTCGTTGACCGTCTTGAAGTCGACCAGGTCCAGCATCAGCACCACCGGCCACTGGGCGGTGGGAGCAGCTGCTCGGCGGCGGTGGTGAAGGCGGCGCGGGTGGGCAAGCCGGTGAGCGGGTCGCGGCGCGCGGTCTCCAGGCGCCGGGCGAGGTCGTCGCGTTCGGCGAGCAGTGCCAGGGCGGCGGGCAGCAGGGCGGCGACGTCGCGGTGCAGGATCCAGGCGGCGTCGATCGCCGGGTCGGAGTCCGGGCCGGGGCCGAGCGCGTGCTGGTAGCGGGCGAGGCTGGCCTGGGTGCGGGCTATCGCCTCGGGCAGGTCGCTGGTGGCGGGCATGGCGGTGCTCCCCTCGATGGCGGGTGATCAGGGCTGCTTGGGCTGCAGGGCGATCAGGCGGCCGACGCGGACCTGGTGGTGGCCGGCCCAGCCGCGGTGCGGGTGGTCCGGGTCGACGGCGAGCACCGCGTGCTGCTCGGTGGCGAGCGTCCAGGTGGCCCAGGGCAGGTCGATCGCGTGCGGGCTGGAGGCGTTGATCCGGGTGGCGGTGGCGATGCGCAGCAGGAACAGCGCCATCCGCTGGCTGTAGGCGGCCGGGGATTCGCTCTTCGTGCGGGCCGGGGTGGAGGCGCTGGCGTAGTCGCCGAGCGGCCGGGTCGCGGTGCCGGCCGGGCCGTAGGGCCGCTGCTGGTGCAGGCCCCAGGCAGGGTCGAGCAGTTCGGCGTCGGGCGGGCAGTAGCCGATCACGGCCTCGCTGCCGCCGCCGGCGAGGGGCTGGGAGGTGTAGAGGAGGGCGTAGGCGCCCCAGTCGGGGCCGGCGCCGCCGCCGGTGCGGGACAGGGTGACCTGTCCCGCACCGGCGAGGTGGCCCGGCCCAGCGGTCGGGCGTCCGGCCATGGTCAGCCGGCGAGCGTGTCGGGGTGCGCGGCGTACCAGTCGCGCAGCACCGTCTGGGGGATGACGCCGCGGTCCGCGACCGGGCGCCCGTTCTGGTTGGCCCAGACGCGGATGATGTCGCGGGTGGCCTTGTCGGCGGGCTGCGCCAGCTCGGACCCGCCGGACGCGGCGGCCGGGTTGATCGGCGCCGCGGTGGTGGGCTTGCCGGCCTTGGCGTCGCGCAGGGCCTGCTCCGCTTTCGCCAGCTGCGCCTTGAGGGTGGCGACCTTGGCCTCGTAGGCGGCCACGGCCTGGTCGGCCTCGCGCTGTGCGGCGAGCTTCTCCAGCGCCTGGCGGGCCTGGTCAGCCAGGCGCTGGACCTTGGCCTGCGGGTGCTGGGCGGCCCAGGCGAGGAGCTCGTCCACGGCGGTGCCGAACGCCGAGCTCGCGTCGCCGGTCTCGGTGTGCGGGTGCTGGGCGGCGAGGGCCTGCAGCTCGTCCTCGGGCCGGGTTGGCGGTGTCGCTGGGCATCGGTCAGCCGATCGCGGTCGGCGCGACGAGTAAGCGCGTGTCCCAGGACGCCAGGGTGTAGAGGTGCAGGACCTCCAGGAGCAGCTCGTCGATCTCGCCGTCGCCCGTCGGGTCGTCCGGGTCGGACACGTAGACGGTCGGCGGGCTGGTCAGGCGCAGGTGGATGGCCAGGCGGCGGGCGGGGGCGTCGTCGGGGTCGACGTCGTCGCGCAGCTCCCAGATCTGGCCGGGCGCGGCCAGGATGAGCGGGTCTCCGTCGGTGGCCCAGTCGGCCTCGGCGGTGTATCAGCGTCGTCGCTGGAGATCGAGCAGATCAGCGGGGAAATCGGTGTCGGACACCGGCCCATCGTAGGTCGCACACCCGCGCGGTCGACGGCACGGCACCCCGGGGCGGGACGAGATGGCGCGATGATGCCGACCGAATCGGCCTACAGACCGGTCCGGGGCGGCTACCGTGGGAGCGCGGATGTCCGGCCGGACACGGCGACCGCAGCCCCGATTAGGCCCGGATCCAGCCGCCGGCCGCCGACGTCGGCGCAGGCCCGCGCCAGGTGCTCGGCGACCAGGTCCGCGAGTTCCGCCAGACGCCCGCGGATCTCGACCATCGCCCGCACCGGCAGCACCAGGGGGCTGTCCCATGCGTGGGACAGCCCCGGCCCGGCCTCCCGGCCGACGACTTCCTCGATCGCCTCGGCGGCCGCCGCCAAGTCCAGCAGCCGGTACGCCGTCGACCGTGAGACGCCGAGGTCCCCGGCTGCGTACGCGCCCCACGACGAGTAGCCCAGGGCGATCCAGACCCGGCCGCGGTGCGCGGCGCGTACGCGCTCGGCCAGCACCAGGACGGCGGTGCGCACCTGCTCCACCGACTCGCGCAGCGCGTTGCCGCGCCTCGGCCTCCCGACCGGGACGGCTGGCTCCTGGTGCCGCCGCTCGCTCATATCCCCCTGCTCGCCAGCAGCTGCCCGAACCCAGCGCCGGCCTGTGTCATGCCTGTAGGCCCTATGTCATCGACCGGCCCTGTCGCCAGGTAGGAGCAGCTCCCAGCCGAGACTGGGTCCAGGGCGTCGACCGGAGTGACTGGCAGCATGTCGGAATCGTGCTGGCCGACCCCGTAGGTGGCACGCTGAAGGGGGAAATCCCACCATCTGTGGAGGTGACGGGCCTCATGGGAATGTTGTGGCGGCTCTTCGCACCGAAACCGTTGAAGAAGGTACGAAGGTCCTTTCGTAAGGCCACACACCCCGTATGGGCACTCACGCCGAAGCCGATCAACCAGATCAAGTACGGCGCCTACCGGGTAGCGAACCCGGCGGAGGCGATCGAGCACGGTGCGAAAAACCGGATCGTCCGGGCAGTTCGCGGCACGGGTGGGAATACAGGCGGGTCACCGCGCGTGGCAGGGAATGGAGCGACATCAGCTCAGGTCCGCGCGTGGGCACGCCGCGTTGGCTACCCGGTTGCCGACAAGGGCCGTGTCCCGAGCCACATCATTGACGCATACAACCAGGCGCATTCAACACGTCAGCCCCCGCTCGCTGCGGGGACTCACCGCTATCCGGGCCGCGCGGGGTGACGACGAGATGAGAACCCAAAGCAGGATCGAGGCGTCATCATGACGATCCTGATCAGACGAAAAGGGCTTGCTCTAGCGGCGGCTGCGGCTGCCATCCTCGTGGCCGGCGGCTGTGGCAGCACCCATGCTGCCGCCCCGACCAGCAGCCCGCCGAGCGCAACGGCCCCGAGCCCCAGTCCGAGCAGCCCCTCGTCTCCCACACCAGCCCCGACGCCCACACCGACACCGACACCGAGCGTCCAACACTTCGGATCCGGCGGCTATGCCTACGACAACGGACTCAATGTCCAGGTGCCGACTCCCACCAGGTTCGCCCCTTCCGACACGGCAGCCGGAACCCATCCCGGCCAGACCGGGATTCTCGTCACAGTGACCATCACGAACCGGGCCAGTGAACAGATCGATCTCACATTGGCGCAGGTCAGGGTGACAGCCGGGTCGGCGGGGAACCAGGCCAATTCGATATTCGACAGTGCGCAGGACATCGGATCGGGGTTCTCGGGGTCGGTGTTGCCTGGGCATTCTCAGACGGCGAAGTTCGGGTTCTCCGTGGCGCCCTCGGATCTGAGCGATGTGGTTGTTCAGGTAAGCCCGGGGTTCAACTATGTGCCGGTGTCGTTCGAGGGGGCGGTGGGGTAGGCCCCGGAGAAGCCGCAGACGCCCATTTCACTGTTGGGCAGCGCGGTCGGCGGCAAAGCGGCCCGCTCGGCGGCGAAGACCGTCAGCGCGGCATCACCACCCCGTGCCCGCCCGGCGCAGCTTCGTCGGCGGTCAAGGCGTGCAGCTGATGTTCGGCCTGGCTTCCGGTGTCGGCGAACCCGGTGCTGCAGTGGGTGGGTCCGCCCTGCGGAGCGGTCTCGGGAGTGTTCGGTGTTCAGATCGCGCGGATGGCGGCCGAGCGGCGGCGCTGGCGCTTGGCGACCAGCGGGGCGTAGCCGCGCGGGCGCGAACCCCGTACGAGCGTGGCCGTGACCGAGCGCGGGTCAGTTCTCGCGGGCCGCCACGCGGCTCACGCAGTCGCCGACCGAGCCGACCACGGTCGACGTTCGGGTACGGGAAGGGGGGAGTTGGGCCCGGTGGCCCGGGCGCCCAATGGTGCCCGGGCCGCGAGGCTCACTTGACGGCGGCCTTGAGCTTGGAGCCGGCCGTGGCCTTGGCGCCGTAGCCGGCCGGGATCTCGATCGGCTCGCCGGTCTGCGGGTTGCGGGCCGTGCGGGCGGCGCGGTGAGTGCGCTCCAGCGTCAGGAAACCGGGGATCAGGAGCTTCTCGTCACCCTTCATGACGATCTCGCCGGCGATCTCGGCGAACGCCGAGAGGACCGCGTCGGCGTCCGTCTTCGCAACGTTGGCGCGGTCGGCGAGAGCTGTGACCAGTTCGGTGCGGTTCATCGTGCCCACTTTCGATCATGGAACTCGGGTTCTGCCGTATGGTGCCAGACGCTATGGACGTACCGGTGCAGGGCGGCGGTGCACCACTACGACGAGCGGCGGCTTCCGCTCGTCCGGGGCGCGGGCTACGGGATGACTTCCTGGCAGGCCCAGCTCTCGATCCCGGTGAACGATACGCAGGCCTTCCCCTTCTCTGGGCGGATGTTGCGCCACTCGGCCACCAGGTCCCTTCCGGCGTCGTGGGCCCGGACATCACCGTGGACGGACTTGCCTCCCCCCTCGTGCAGTACGCCCCACCGGTCGAGCTGCCCACTGCCATTGACCCAGCGGGCGACGACCCGGTCTGCCCAGGCCCCCTTCCCGTGGATCTCGATACACACGTCCGGGCGCGTGGTGTTGGTGGCGTAGAAGTTGTGGGTGCAGGCGTCAGAGGAGCGCTGCGCGGCGCCGGCGGGCGGGGCCATCGACACGGCGAGGAAGACAAGAGCGGCTGTCGTGGCGGAAGCCTTCACGATCACGTGCGGGTCGTCCCTTCGAAGTCCGCCGGAGTGGGTTGCCTCTGCCGAACGACGCCGATCGCGAAATGGTTTCTGTGCGCATCGCCCATTCGGGGTAGGCGCCATGAGTTACCGCCGATTCCTCGCCAGCAGGGGCTGTCCTACTGCGGGCTGTGGAGCCAGAGTCTGGATCTCATGGTCGGCGTCAACTCCCGCCGCACCACCAAGGAACTGGAGACGATGCGCTTGACCCTCGCGCTCTACGTACAGCGAGGCATCCCCGGCGCAGCCGAACTCGCCCAACGCGCCGCCTCGGTTGTCGCCCCGTGAGGCCTCCCAACCGCCCGCTTCAAGCGAATCCGTGACCGGTCCACACCAAGCGCGTGCCGGTTTGATAGTGGGGTTGACCGTCCGCCAGCGTGTACTCGGCATCCGCTCGACCACCTCGGCGTGCTCTACCAGACTGGTCGGCTGCCCTGCCGGCAGCCGGGAGCCCACGAGGTGAAGACCGAGGCCATCCGTCCGGGGCGGTGCGGCGAGGTCGGAGGTTTTGATCCCGCCCTTCCCGCGGTTCACCGGCGTTTGTGCCCTGGAGGCCCGGTGCGCGAGCCGCCGTTCTCCGCCTTCCCGAGAACGGCGGCCAGTTCGTCATCGGGCGAGTCACCGCGCGTTGCGTCGCACGAGAACCTTGAGCACTTCTCGGGCATCTCGGCGGCGGGCCTCGCTCCGTGCGGCGACGGCGGTCAGGGCCGTCGCAGTGACCGCAAGGGCGTACCAGGAGGTGGTGGCCGCGGCGATGAGGGCGGCGTTCTGCACAACGGCGGGCATCGTGGGTACTCCCAAGTGTGGTGGAAGAGGCGGTGCTTAGGAGAGGAACCGACCAGGTGCGGCACCGTGGACGCCCCGGGCGGCGACCAACCCCGCGACGCGCTGGAGCACCGCCATGCCCGTGAGCAGACCGCATCCTCGACACCCCGGCCACGACCTGGTGGTGACGGTCGACGGCAGGACGGTGGTCCGCGTCCCGAACCACGCCCGCGCCTTGCGGCGGGCCCGGTTGCCTTGCGAGCTGCGCGGCCAGCGGTCGCGGTGACCGGAGAGGACTTCGTCCCGCTCGAGCAACGTCGGCCGGGCCTGACTATCCGCACGTACCGCCTCGCCGCCGACGGCACCCGGTCCCACGACACCGGACCGATCGCCCTCGATCCCGACGACGTCCCGGCCCACGCCACCCACCCCGCAGCCGGCTGGCCAGCCTGCTCGTGCCCGATCCACGGAGGAAGCCGTGCTCACTCAGCTTGACGGGATCCTCGGCCGACGCGGCATGAGCTCGCCCATCGAGTGGTCGTGTCCCGGCGCGGCGCGCGGCCGCGGGGCCCGCCCGCCCACCGCGACCGGGAGATCGTCCGCAACCCCGACCTGACCGAGGACTGGGCCACCTCCGCCGTCCGCTCCCCGAACCTGCTCGCCGCCGTCCAGTCCTTGGGCCGGACGTCGCCGTGGAGAACACGTTCCTCGTCGTGAAGTGGCCAGACAGGTCCTTCGAGATCCCCTGGCACCAGGACGGCATCGACCACCGGCTGGAGCTGGATCCCGAGCGGTCGGTCTCGGCCTGGCTGGCCATCACCGACGCCACCGTGGCCAACGGGTGCCTCGAGGTAGCCCCGGACTTGCACTGCGCCGGCTACCTGCCGGTGGAGAAGGAACCGGAGACCGGCAGCGGGCGAGGCCGGGCCGACCAGGCCGTCGGCTTCACACCCGAGACCAGCATCCCCGTGCCGCTGCGCGCAGGCTGCGCCGTCCTCATGGACAGCCGCCTACTTCACCGCTCCGGCACCAACACCAGTAGCGGCGCCCGCATCGGGACGGAACAAGGACGAGGGCGCCACCACCAGGGCCTACCAGCACCGCTTCCCGGTGCGCATGCACAAGGTGCGCCAGTGGTACCCGAGCCAGGGCGCCCACAAGATCCTCTGGCGCGGTCCCTACATCAAGGGCCCTGCGGACGCCCCGCTGCGGGTCACCGAGAAGGCGTTCGCACTGACCCAGCCCTGACCGTGCGACGCCCCGGGCATGTACTTGGTGAACCCAGGATCAGAGGCTGCAGGAGACACGACCGCTGCCCGCAGGGCGCTGCGAGGGCTGCGGGACCAGGCGGCTCGCGAACGCGAGGCGGCCCGTGGCGGCGTCGTGACCCGCACCTGAGTGTCTGCCTCTTGCGGCGAGAGGGCGCACTCCCGTAGGAGTGCGCCCTCAGTGCTGGGCTGTGGTCATCCGGACGTCGGGGCCTGGATTGCTTCAGGGGTTCCGACAGCCAGAAGTACGTCTGGCCGATCCAGTCCAGGAGGTCGTGGGAGAACCCGGCCCCGTCCACCCGGAAGAGGATCTTCTGCCGTCTCCACCAGGGCAGTTGGGCGACCGCCCGGGTGAGGATGTCGATGTTCACGGCCGCGTCGTTGGCGCTGACACCGCCCTCGTGCAGCACCGCGGCCAGCTGTTCGCCGGTGTTGTCGCAGGTGGCGACGAACACGTGGTGCCCGAAGGTGCCCTTGTAGGTCCCGCGTGCGCCTTGCTTGTCGGAGGGTGCGTTGATCAGCGTCCCGTCGCTGTCGATCACCGTCCACCCGCGAAGCGGCACCCCGTCGATCTCCACCTCGGGGAAGCCCTCGGGCCGGTCCCGCAGCAGGGCGTAAACGTGGCGCCGGACCGTGGCCCGGGCCCGCTCGATCCGCCGCAGCGCGAGGCATCGGTTTCTCTCAGCGCCCGCCACACGGTGGGGAACGAGGCGGTGGGACCGAAGACCGGCCGCTGGTGCTCCAGCAGGCGGACGTCCCGGATGCAGACCGCGCCGAGCGTGATCGCCACCGCCAGATCGACCAGGACCTGGCCCCGGTCGTGCAGCGGGTGGAACCCGCGCCGCGCGAGCGCGCCCGAGAGCGCGGCGGTCAGACCGGTCCGCTCCGCCAACAGCCGCAGGTGCACCCCGCCGACATGTCCGACCTGGCCTCGCCCGTCTGCCGACACGGCCAAGCCCCGGCTCCACTCGCTATCGTGCACGTGAAAGGTGCCCCCACCTGCTCAAGATCCAAGCCTTTGACAAGCCGGATCATTCCAGTTCACGGGGCACCTTTACCATGCTGTGACAGACCGTCACCACGGGACGGCTGGTGCGTGTGACCGGAGCGCCACAAGCACATGCGCCACGCGGCGGGGAGCGGTGTGCTCCCCGCCGCGCGGCGGATCCGGTTGCTCAGTCCTCCGATCCGGCGGCGACCGTCTCGTAGGCGTATCCGTCCCGGCGAAGTGCCTGCACGAGGGCTTCGACTTCGACGGCGGTTCCGAGGGGTTCCCCGGCCTTCGCTGCCTTCAGCCTGCCGATCGCCTCGGCCGGGCTGTAGTCGAGGATCTCCCGCAGGTGGCGGGCCGCCGCGACGGTCCCGTCCCGGCCTTCCACGAGCCGGGGCCGGAATCCTCCGAACGTCGCCAGCAGTCCTTGCCTGACGTCCTCCGGCCCGGGCCCGTCGCCGTAGTCGTCACTGACCAGACCGCAGTTCTCGCACTGCCATTCGTCGAACCAGCCGAACTTCTCGTACACGATCTGCTGGCCCCGCGAGCCCGTCACGTCATGACCGCACTTGCTGCAGGTCAGCTGGTAGTCGAGTGCGCGGTAGATCATTTCCTCTTCCCGCTCCCGTTCCACCCACGGATGTTCATGTACCTCTGGACAATCTCATGGAACTTGTCCGTCTGGGCGAGGTGGGCGGCGTTCCGGGCCTCCGACGGCTTGGGGTGGTGCTTCCTGACGTAGGTCTGCGGCCGTTCGAACCAGCCTTGGTACAGCTCCTCGTGAATGATGGTCTCACGAAGATCGTTCCGGCTGGAGAACCGGTACTGAACTTGATTGGGTGATGTCGGAGCCGTTCGCCTGACAGCGACCGCTCGGCTCCGGTAGCCCTGGGCTATGAGGTACGCGCAGGGCGGTGGGTTGACCGACGCCGGGAGGGCCGCGCGGGAGCGGATCCGGCTGCAGGCCGTGGAACGCTTCGAGGGCGGGGAGAAGAACCGGGAGATTGCTGCCGCGTTGCGGGTCAGCGAGCGGTCGGTGGAGCGGTGGCGCCGGCAGTGGCGTGAGCATGGAGAGGCCGGGGTCCTGTCGAAGGGATCGCCCGGTCGTCCGAGGCTCAGCGAGAAGCAGATCGCCAGGCTGGAACGGGAGTTGGAGCGCGGTCCGCTTGTTCACGGCTGGTCGGATCAGCGGTGGACGCTGGCGAGGGTGAAGACGCTGATCGGCCGACTGTTCCACGTCTCCTACACCGTGGAGGGCACCTGGGCCCTGCTCAAGCGGCACGGCTGGTCCTGGCAGCAGCCGGCCCGCCGGGCCATCGAGCGCGACGATGCGGCGGTTGAGCTGTGGAAGAAGGACACGTGGCCGCGGGTAAAAGCACCGCGGCGGCCCGCGGGGCCTGGCTCGTTTTGAGGACGAAGCCGGGCAGTCGATGAGGCCGCCGCGTGCCAGGACCTGGGGCAGGCTCGGCTGCACCCCGGTCGTGCGGGTGCGCGGCCGGGGAGCCGGCCGGGTCTCCATGGCGGGGCTGAGCTGCTACAAGCCCGGTCAGCGGTCCCGGATGTTCTACAGCTTCCACGTCTACCGCGGCCGCAAGGGCGAGAAGAAGGGCCTGACCTGGCAGGATTACCGGGATCTGCTCATCCGCGCGCACATCCAGCTCCGCGGTCCGATCGTGCTCGTGTGGGACAACCTGCGTGCCCACCTGATGCCGCCGATGCAGGAGTTCATCCAGGCGAGCAAGGACTGGCTGACCGTCTTCCAACTCCCGTCGTACGCACCGGACCTGAACCCGCAAGAGGGCATCTGGTCGCTGGTCAAGCGCACCATCGGCAGCCTCGCCGCCGCCAACCTCGACCAACTCGCCCGAGCCGTCAAGCGCAGCCTCAAGCAGATCCAGTACCGCCCCCACCTCATCGACGGATGCCTCGCCACTACCGGCCTGATCACGGACGGCTGACCACCCTCAGACCGACATCACGAATTCAACTTCAGTACTGGTGCGACGAAGTCAACATCACCCCCGACGACTGAGCGGGCGGCGTGGAGCGGCCTGCTGGCAGCTGGCCGCGCCTGGGCCGAGGACGCCCCCCGCACCGCATGGACCCTGTTTTACGGCCCCGATGTCCTAGCTCAGACACCAGCCGCAGAGTAGGTCGCGGGTAGCCGGGGTGTCCCGTTTCCCGGTCCGAGGCGCCGACAACGGCCTGCGCACCATCGCCCGCGCCTGCCCCGACACCCTGGCCAGCGACCGGGACAAGGCCCTGGTGCTCACCGGCTTCCACGACGCCAGCCGGAGCCAGGACCCAGCCGGACTGCTCACCGGCGACGTCACCCTGCACCCCGCGGCCTGGTCGTCGCCGTCCTCACAGGCAAGACCAAGCACAGCGTGCGCAACGCCACCGTCCTGATCCTCTGGCTGATCGCCGGACCATTCGATCTCCCCACGTCGTCGGTGACCCGGGTGCCCTGCCGCCCCAGCCGGGCCCGGGCGGCACCCACAACGACGTTGCGGTCGACAGCAGACCGGGTGGCTGGGCGCGGCGTGCTCCGCTACCGCACCCTGGCCAGCGCCCGGATGCGCTGGACCCATCCTTCGCTGCCGCCTGGACTGCGCCGCCGGATCCGCCGTCAGGGCCGTGGCCGGCCCCGCCGTCGGCCCGTTGCCGCACAGGCCGGACCGTGGGCGGTCCGGCCTGTCCAGTTGCCCCCGGAGACAGTGGGTCGATGCCGGTAGCCGGCTGGGCCGCCGCCGAGCCGCACCGCCCAAGGCTGGCCGCACCCGGCTGCGCGCGGTCGGCTGACCCCACTGGGCCTGTCAGCGCCCGGTACTACGGTGACTGCGATAGCCAGACCGTAGGGCGATTGGGGGATCGTGCAGCCAGCAGCGGAGTTCGTCTACCTGATTACTGCCGCAGGCAGCCGGACCGCGAAGATCGGCCGCAGCACCGATCCGGAAGGCCGACTGGCAGCACTTCAAGCGGGATCTCCGGTCCGGCTGCTACTCGTCGCGACCTATCCACGAGGGCCGCGCCTGGAGCGGTATCTCCACAAGGAGTTCAGCAGGAACCGCATCCACGGGGAGTGGGTCGACTCCGGCGACCAGGACCCCGTAGTTGAAGTCACGGCGGCAGTCGAAGCGTACGAACCCGGGCCAGGGCATGAAGATCGGGCAGGCTGGTACCGGGACGCAGGGCCCCCGCTCCACACACTGGCTCTCACCGGCGGCGAATGGGCCACGATCGACTGGATCCGCGAGCACGGTGGAGCACAGACTCCGATCCGGGTTGCCCCCGACGCAGTGGCACCTGACATCCTCGCCAGCACAACGACCGTCAAGGTCGCCCTCGCCCGCCTGGCCGGGCTCAACATTCTCCTGAAGACGAGCCCACGGAGCGGCACCTACCAGCTCAACCCCCGCCGGTTCTGGGAGGGCGGCAACGCTGCACACTCCGCTGCGTGCCGGCAGGTGAACGCGCCGCCCATCGTCCCGGATGAGAAGGCCCGCACGCCTTGTCTGAGGCTCTGGCCGGCTCGGATCGGGTCTGGCCTTGGGCTGGGACCAGGACACAGGTGACAGCGGATTGGGCGCCCCCGCTTCGCCGATGCCTGCCTGAACCGGCAAGCCCGGTCCCGAGCTGGCCGCTGCCGACTGAAGCCGAGTGCGTGGTCGCAGCCCGCTGAAAGTATCTCTGCGCAGAACTTCCTGGGTCCGCGGAGGCTGTCACGGCACGCTGACCGGATCGCCCACCTCGGTCAGCTCCTCACCTCGGCCGGACGCGCCTTCAACCCGCGGTGGCCCGGCTGTCCGGTGGGCCACCACGCGTTACCCCCACGGGTAACGCGTTTGTCCTGGGGCGGGCACAGAAATCCCGGACTCGGTGAAAAGCCGGGGAGTAGCGTCTACAGCAGCCCGCCCAGGGGCCAGAGGCGCTCGGCGAGGCGGCCGCGCAGCTGGCCGTCGGCGGTGTCGGTGTCGGTGAGCCAGTCGGCGGCGACCAGCAAGTCGATGTGCTCGCCGAGCTGGTCGACCGGGAGAGCGCAGAACGCGGCGGCCGCCTGAAGCGGGATCCCGCCGTCCTGGCGGTGGCCGAGGCGGCCGTCGGGGTGGATGTGGGCGGCGGTGTACAGGGCGAGGAGCCGGGTGGCGGCGCGCTGCTTCTTGCGGAGCTTGCGGTCGCCGACGGTCTTCTGGGCCCAGCCGGAGAGTTTCGGGCGGGTGGACTTGCCGAAGGTGAACGGGTACGGATCACGGGGCAGCAGCGAGGGCACGGTGACCAGGGTGGGGCTCTCCGGCCGGGAGGCCAGGGCCTCGGTGACGGTGCCGGGCAGGCGCAGCCAGTTTGCGGCGACCAGTTGGTCCAGGACGCGTTCGGTGTCGTCTGCGAGCCAGCCGGTGAGGTCCTGGCCGGTGACGTTCCCGGTGCCGGTGCGCGCGGTGCGCAGGGTGAGCATGAGGACGGCGAGGTGGACCTGCGGGTCGTGGTGCGGGGCGTGGGCGGCGACGTAATCCAGCACGGTGCGGGCGCAGGCGGCCTGCTGACGGGTCAGCAACCTTTCCACCACGACCTCGCGCTGGCCGTCGGTGCCGTCGGGCACGTAGGCGGTGCGGTTGCGGTGGGTCTCGTGTGCGGTCTGCGCCGCCTGCCGGGCCCGCTGCGCCTCCAGGCGCAGGTTGGCGTCGCCGGTGACGTCGGCCCACAGGTCGAACGCGCGGGCCTTGCGTTTCTGGAGCTCGGCGAGCAGAGCGTGGTCGGGTTCGGGGCGCTTCTGGTGGGCGCGGAAGGCGTCGCCGAGTTCGATGAGCTCTGCGCGTAGGGAGTCGGGCTGCAGGTTGGACGGCACGATCCGCTGTGCGATCTTCCCCCACCGCTTCGGGCTCCGCGGCGTTCCGGCCGATGCAGCGGTGCGGGCACCGGGCACGGCCGGTGCGGCGGTGGGGGAATGCGGCTCGGTCGTGGGGGAGGGGATGCGGTCGGAGAACGCCGCCGTCACGCCCTGCGCCGCGACCGTGCCGCCCGCACGCTCTTCCTGCGCAGTCGGCTTCCCGCCTACTTGGTCTGCCGCGGCGGGCGCGGGCCGGGCCGTGGGCACGGCGCTGGCCAGCACCCGGCAGCCCGGGGTGGCGGCCGCGCAGCGCGCGCATGTCTCCGCCAGCCGCCACAGCCGTCCCGCCCGGTCCGCGTACACCGCCAGAACCACCGGGCCGCCGCACCGCACCGCCCCCGTTACCGCCGCCAGCCGCGTCCCGCCATGCCGTCCGGTGCTCGCATCCGGGTCGGCGACGTGCCACGCGCAGGCGCCGGCCAAACAGGCGCAGTACGCGTGACCTCGCGGCCCCCCGCCCGTACGGACGCGGGCGACGTGCAGCTTGACGTGCTCCACCGCCGCCCTGCGCCCCTCGGCCGTGCTGGGGAAGCGCTGATCGGCGCAGGCCGCTCCGGAGCAGGACAGCCGGACGGTGCCGGCCGTAGGGCGGCCGTGCGGGTCCAGGCGCACCGTGAACACCCGTCCCACGACGCGTTCCTGCTGCGTGCCGGTCTCGGCCTGCGTTACCACCTGCGACTCCCCGCGCTGCGTCAGGCCCGGTGATCCGGGCCGGTCCCATCATCGTGGATCCGGCACATCGCCCGGGTCAGTCGGCGACACGCCGCGCCACCCTGGCCTGCGCACTTTCGAGTAACGAGGCGGTTCCCCGTGCACGACCATGAACTCCCCGGCCACACCTCCGGCGATCCGGGCAGGCCGGACGGCATCGGGGATGCCGGCGCTTTCCACCGGATCGGAGAGAAGATTGAGCAGGTGGCGGCCTGGTACACCGAGCAGATCCACGCCGAGCGCCGGCGCCCCGCGCCCGACCCCGACCGCGTCGAGCGGCTGCTGGCCGAGCGCGCCGCCTGCACCAAGGCGCTGCGCGACCTGCCGGAAGCGAGCAGCCGGGAGCTGGAGCGGCTCGAGGCCGACTACGACGCCAAGCTCAGCGAGATCACCGGCGAGTAGGAGCGCGGCGCCGGGAGCGCCACGGGCGGGGCGAAGGCGAGGAGGCCGGGCTGGAGCGAGGGCGGCAGCAACGGCCAGGCGAGGCGGGTGATCGCGTCGACCTCCCGCCGGTACTGCGGCAACGCCGCGCGCAGCTCGCGTTGGCGGGCGAGGAACTGGCGGGCCTCCTGCTCGCCGTAGGGCCGCACCTGCCCCGCCCGGGTAGCGAGTGCGGCACCGGCCAGACCACTCCACCGGCCGTCGACGCCGAGCGCGTTGCGGAAGACGGCGGTGCCGTCGCGCCGCACCACGCTGAGGTGGTCGACTAGGCGCTGCTCCTCGACGGCCTGGACGCACTCCAGCACGGCGGCCAGGCACCGGTTGTGCCCGCTCGCGGTGGTGAACCGGCCCGGGCGGGTGCCGCCCCGGCTGACCTCGGCGTAGCGCAGGGCGGTGCCCTGGCGGCTGTCGGCCGCGCGGACGTCCAGCACCAGCAACTCGATGCGGTACCCGGCCCGGCGCCAGGCGGCGGCGTCGTCGAGGAAGGCGCTCGCACTGCCGGGGGCGATCTCGATCACGGCATCCGCGCGCCGCTCCCGCACCAACTTCTCGGCCCGGGCCTGCCAGGCCTTGTAGTCGGTGCGGATCCGGGCGGAGGCGGTGCGCGGGTGCTCGCGCAGCAGCCGGAAGTAGTCCGGGTGGGCCGCCTTGAACATCCCGCCGGAGATCCACACCGGACGCCGATCGCGCAGCGCCCGGCGCACCATCATCGTCGCCTGGGTCTTGCCCGCGCCGGGCGCCCCCATCACGTACACGACGACGGGCCGCTCCTGCGCCACGATCTCCCCGAGGTCCGGGACGATCAGGTTCTGGAAGGTCCACTCGTGTTCGTCGGCAGACAGCCGGTGGTAGTCGACGCCGGGCGGCTCGGCGATCGGCTGGGCGGTGCGCCGCACCGGCTCGGCCAGCGCCGCGCACCGCTCCGCGTCCCGTGTTACGGCCAGCACCTGGTCGGCGGGCAGCCGGGTTTCCGCCCGCACCAAGGCGCGCTCGGCACCCGCCAGGGACCGGCGAAAGGACGCGGTCTCCGCCGCGTCCCACCACCTGGCCCGCTCGGCCTCCACCGCCCGAGCCGCGCCGGGCGGCCGCGCCCACGTTCCGTCGACGAGCTCGTTGCGGTACAGGGATTCCAGGCCGCGCCGGACCACCGTGATCCGGTCGACCAGGTGCTCTTGCTCCAGCACCTCCAGGGTGCGGGCCAGCTGGCGGGCGCACTCGTCGTGGTTGGCCCACGACACGTACCGCCCGGCCCCGTCGCCGTCGCCGAGGTAGCGCTCCAGCATGCCCAGCTGACTCCACGCCAGGGCGCACGCCACGGCGACCACCTCGATCCGGTGCCCGGCCGCCCGGTACGCCTGCGCCTGGGCACGGGCCTCGCCGGGGTCGGCGAGGGCGGTCTCCACGAGCGCGTCCAGACGGCGGGCACGCACGTGTTCCTCCACGGCAGCCTGCCAGCGGCGGGTTTCAGGCCGGACGAGGACACCAGCGGTGCGCACGTCCTGCGCGAGCAGCGCCTCATAGTGCCGGTGCGTCGCCTTGTAGAGGTCGGCGCCGACACGCACCGCGCCGCCGCGCTGACCGAGGACCGGCATCAACAGGTCGCCGAGGGTGGTCTTCCCGCTGCCGGGCGGACCTGCCACGAGCAGCGCCACCGGCTTCTCCCGCGGCACCGCACCACCGGCCCAGGCCGGAAGGATCACCCCGCTCAGGACCCGGCTGATCTCGGCGTCCGACAAGGCCGCCGGGGCGCCCTCCCATTGCTCCACCACTGCTCCGATCCACCCCAAATAGTTGATAGATGAGCCGGTAAGGAGTAGCAACTATCCGCGCTCTGGGGGAAGCATAT
This sequence comes from Kitasatospora sp. NPDC023120, assembly GCF_055560835.1. Taxonomy (NCBI): domain Bacteria; kingdom Bacillati; phylum Actinomycetota; class Actinomycetes; order Kitasatosporales; family Streptomycetaceae; genus Kitasatospora; species Kitasatospora sp. NPDC023120. The sequence goes on from NZ_JBVHHY010000054.1 coordinate 20,692, forward strand.
CGAATACCCTTGGGGCCAAGCAGACCTAGGTATCGGGAGGATGGATGATCCACATCAAGCTGGGTCCTCGGGCCGCGGCGAAAGCGGACGATCCCCTCGGGCGCAGCCACATCGGCTGGGAACCGGGGATGAGCGACGAGCAGACCTACGAGGCCGGCCGCGGCGCATGGGTTCTTGGGGCCAGGGCCGACCGCGAGCGCTTCCTGCTGCTCGCCGCCGACGGCGTTGTCCGCCAGGCGGTCAAGATCGACCGGCTCGTCCAGGTCACCGGCAGCCGCCGGGCCATCGAGGGCACCGTCCTGTCCGCTGGCCACCCCATCCACGACGCCTACGTCGGCCAGCCCTCCCCGGTCTCGGCCACCGTGCGCAACCCCGTCACCTACATCGACTCCGCCCACGACGTGAAGGCCTGCGCCTGCGGGTGCGGGGAGACCACCACTACCGGCTGGTTCGTCCCCGGCCACGACCAGAAGGCTCTCCACGAACGCGTCGCCCGGATCGGCACCGTTTATGAGTTCATCCAGTGGTTCGACCGCACCCACCCGGGCGACCCATCCCAGTGACGAACCCCGCTTCGGAAGCCGGTCCGCCTGCCTCGGCCTCGGCCGACTCCGTGCTGCTACCCGGGGGAATCGGTCGACCGCGGTCGGTGTTCAATGGCTCGGTCACCGCACGCTGAGCTGGGAGGACACCACCGTGGGACGCAAGAAGCCGGGCAAGCCGCGCCGGGAGCGGGTCGCCGCCCAGTACACCCTCCAGCAGCTCCAGCCGCCCGGCTACGACCGGTGGATGACACCGGCCCCCGGCCTCAACCCCGAGCAGGCCGCCGCCGACCCCACCCTCTCCGCGCAAGCCCTCGACCTGATGCACCGCCTGGCCCGGCTGCGCCCCGTCTACGGGCCGAAGATCCCGGTGCAGGCCGCGTGGCTGGACATGGCCATCGACGGCGGCGCCCTGCGGCTGCGCCACACGGACGGCAGCGTCGGGAACCTGCCCGCCGGCGAACTCGCGGCCATGCTCGGCGGCGCGGCCGGGGTGGTGGACGTGCGCAACGCGGTCCACGAGCTCCACGCCAACGGCATGCTGCTGGTCGAGCCGAACGGCGAGGACGACACCGTGCTGCGCGTGGTCGTCGGCAAGCCCACCAAGCCCGGCGACCCGTGGCTGTTCGGCGGCGACATCCCCAGCGACCTCGTCCCCAAGACGTGCATCCCCGGCGACCCGCAGACCCTGGGCGCCGAGAAGTTCGCCGCGCTCGCCTACCTGCGCGCCCACCTGGCCGAGGGCACCACCGGCACCGCCGAGGAGTACGCCGGCTTCAAGGGTGTCGGCTCCGTCGAGCGCGCCCAGGAACTCTTCGACGCCGTCGCCGACCTGGTCGACGTCCGCGGCTGCCCGACCTGCCCCACCGCTCACCTGTGCACCCGTGAGACGCAGCCAGCCTGACGCCGGGCCCCCGCAGGGACGCGGTTCGGCCGCTACCAGCCGTCCATCGCCCCCAAGTCGCCGAAGATCTAGCAGCGCTTTGGCCTCCTTTGCCCGCCGGGGCTGCGAGACTGGAGATCATGACCGACCGCCGCAGCCTCTCGCTGCCCGCCTTCTCCGACCCTGCCGCCAACGCGCCCCTTCCCGCCCAGTCCGGTGGGCGCCGGCTGCTGCCGGTCGAGCAGGGCGCCGACTTCCGCCAGCCCCCCGGCGAAACCGTTGCCGTACCCGCCCCGCCCGCCCGCCGCCGCCTCTCGCCCGGCGGCCTGACCTTCTCCGACCCGGACCGGCAGATCTGACCGGCCCCGGCCGTCCCGCCGCAGGCCTCTGACCTGCGGCGGTTTCATAAACCGGGCCCAAAAGTAGAAGACCCCGGCCACCTGCGTGGTACCCGGGCGCTGAACCGGGCAAGGCAGGCGCCCAGCGCGCGGTCGCCGACCGCGCGTTCCTGCGACGTCGTGGCGCGGCGGGCGCATCCCTCGCTGACCGCGTGTTCACCGGGCGGCGGCGCTGCGGGCCGGAGATCTTGTAGTGGTTCCAGTGCCAGCCCCGGCCGCGCCGACTGACCAGCAGGCGGAGGCCTTCGGGGCGCTGCGCCCCGCCGAGTGCACCGATCCGACGGTTCGCTTCGGCGAGTCGGACCGCCTGGACGACCTGGACCTGACGTTCGGTGAGGGCTGGCTGCCGGCTTCCTGGGACGACCCGCAGGCTAACGGCGTCCACCAGTTGCTCCACCACGGACAATCGGTCGGCTGGACCGCACCGCTCCCGGACGGCCCCTGGGGAGTGGCCGGGCACATTGCCGCCGAGCACCGACCGGTCCGGCCGATTCCGCACCCATCGCTCCACCGGTGTCAGGCCGGTGCGGCTGGTGCTGTCTTCGAAAGGGAGCGCCCCTCGGATAACTCCTTCGTGTGAATCCCGAATCCCGGCCGCATGCCGAAACGATTCGGCTGGACAGGTCCTTCGAGGCCGTTCCTACTCTGCCTCGCCTGCCGCACAGCGACGCTTGGCACCAGGCCACCGCCGAGCCGCACGAGGACTACCGAAGGGAAATCACATGCGGAGCATGCGTGTCCGTACGTCGTTGGGGTTTGCCAGTGGGGCCGTGGTCCTTGCCACGGTGCTGGCCGGTGCCGCGCCTGCTGAGGCCGTGCCGGCGCAGCACCGGGACAAGATCGCGTGCCCGCGTGGGTTCGTGTGTATCTACCCGGAGATCGACTTTGTGGGGCAGCCGTACGTCAAGCGGGCCGTCGACGGGAGTGTTCGGCATCTGCCGGACTACATCCGTGGGGCGGGAAGCTCGGTGATCAACAACTCGGGCCGGACGGCGCGGGTCTATCAGAAGGACAACTACTTCGGCCGGCACGTGTGTGTGGGAAGTGACGGTGGCTCGATCCATGACCTGCGCTCGTACCAGCTCAACGACGTCACGCACTCGTTGAAGATCAACGACACGCCCTGCGGTGCCTAGTACTCCAGCCGTAGATCGTGATCTTGCTGGTGGGCGTCGAGCCGGCCGGTCGATGCTGGTGCTGGTCGATCGATCACGTCGTGGTGCGGGCCGCGGTGTAGACGGCCGTCAGACGTGGGTCATCGACTGTGCCGCCGTGCTCGTTTTCGATGAGCTCGGCGAGCCGGGTCAGGAACTGCTCGCGGGCGGGTGGGGCGAGCTCGGCGATGTTCGGAAATGTCGACCACAGCTCACGAGCGGTGTGCGCGGTCAGTGTCTGGTGCCATTCGATGACCTCGACGGCGACGTCGGCGAACCAGCCGCCAGCGGTCATCTGGTGCCGCCAACGGTCGCTGTCGAGTGCGTTCGATCGGCTCTGTAGGTAGCCGGGTTCAGCTGGCAGCAGGTCGCGGTACACGTC
>NZ_JBVHHY010000055.1:0-23527 GCF_055560835.1 Kitasatospora sp. NPDC023120
AGGCGACGCTGACGTTGTCCAGGGCGACGACGCGGGTCTCCCCCTCCCCGTAGACCTTGTTCAGGCCGGTGGCGCGGGCGGCCGCCCGGCCGGTGCGGACGGCGGTTGCGGTCGACGGGGTCACGGGGGGCTCCTTGCGTTCGTGGGCTTTACCTCCATGCTCCGCGACGTGATCATGGTCTGGCGTCGCTCCACCGGACGGTTGGCCCGACCGCCGCTGGGTGTACGCGGCGATGTGCCCATCCTCCTGCGGTATGACGGGAACCCTGAGGGCCGGTCGGCGTCCCGCGGGTGGCCGGAACCGCTATGCTTCGTGGCCGAATCCCAAACAGTTCGTCAGATGGCAAGGAAACATGACAACTTGCGGGGCTGGGAACATGCGAAAGAGTGATCCGGGCGACTAGGCTCAGGGTGGTTTCGCAGGACGCCCGGATGGTGGAACGCAGACACGGGCAGCTTAAAACTGCTTGGCCGTGAGGCCGTGCCGGTTCGAGTCCGGCTCCGGGCACCGATCGACCCGCGGGGGCGCCGACGGCGTCCCCGCCGGGCGTCGTTCACCGGATCCTCCTCGCGGCGTATGCCGGAATTTTTGCCAAGCCATTACCCTTGTGCACGGGCGGTGCAGTGCCGCCACGGAGGGAATGAGCAATGAGAAGCAGCAACCCGGTCTTCTCGCGGGAGGGGTCCTTCACCCGCGACTCCGGCTACGCGGGGTTCGGTGCCAACACCCAGCCCGGTCACAACCCCTACGCGGGGACGCAGTACGCCCAGCCGGGCCAGGCCCCGATGACCGACGAGCAGCTGTACGAGCTGTACAACGGGCCGTCAGCCGGTCCGGCGGCCACCGGGCGGATGACGCTGGACGACGTGGTCGCCCGCACCGCGATGACGCTGCTGACCATGGTCGCCGCCGGTGCGGTGGCCTGGTTCACGCTGCCGTTCGAGAACTACGGCTACGCGGGCGCGGCTTCGATGGTCGCCTTCATCGTCTACCTGGGCATCGCCTTCAAGCGCAGCGTCAGCCCGGCGCTGATCCTGACGTACGCGGCGCTCCAGGGCTTCGCGCTCGGCGCCGTCTCGCACGCCTTCAACACCGTGCTGAACGGCATCGTGATCCAGGCGGTGCTGGGCACGGCGGCGGTCTTCGCGGCGATGCTGTTCGCCTACAAGAGCGGCAGGATCCGGGTCACCCCGCGCTACACCCGGATCGGCATCGCGATCGCCCTGGGCTTCGTGCTGCTGATGCTGGTCAACCTGGTCGCGTCGGTGTTCTTCCACGCGGACATGGGCCTGCGCTCGGGCCCGCTGGGCATCGTGGTCGGCCTGGTCGGCGTCGGCCTGGGCGCCTTCTTCCTGTCGCTGGACTTCGCGGCGGTCGAGGAGGCCATCGCCCAGGGCGCCCCGCAGCGCGAGTCCTGGCGGGCCGCCTTCGGGCTGACCCTGTCGCTGGTCTGGATCTATATGGAGCTGCTGCGACTGATCGCGATCCTGCGCGGCGACGACTGACGCGGCCTCCCGCCGTGAACCACTGCCGCCGGGCCCCGGAGCCGATCGCTCCGGGGCCCGGCGGCTTTTCGCCTAGGCTCGCTGCCATGCATGACGTAGAGCCCCTGGTCGAAGCCGTCGACTCCCTGGCGGATCGTTTCCGCTCGCTGCCGCAGAGCAAGCTGCTGGGCGCCGTGCCCGGGTACGCCTCGCGGGCGGCGGCCGCGCTGGACCTGGCCCGGCGGCTGGCCGCGCTGGCTCTGGCGGCGGAGGGCGGGCCGGAGCGGGACTTCCCGGACGCCGGGGCCTTCGCCGCCGGGGACCAGCTGGCCGTCGCCGGGCACGACCTGGCGGCCGCGCTCGCGGTGCTGCCCGAGGGCGCCGAGGTGGCACTGCCGGACGGGTCCGCGGCCGTCGCCGAGGTGCTGGCCGGGGCGGTGGCGGCGGTGCGCGGGACGGCGGCGCTCTGCGCCTGAGCCGCCCCGGAGCCGGACACGCCGAAGGCCGGCCGGGTCGGTAACCCCTTGACCCGGCCGGCCTTCGGCGCGCGTACTGCTGAGCGGTGCTGCTGAGTGGTGCTGCTGAACCGGCGTCAGATGCTGGCGACCACCCGGTCGGCGAGCACGTAGACGGCCTCCTCGTCGGTGGAGAAGGTCAGCGAGTACGAGCCGGAGAACCGCGAGCCGCCGAGCAGCCGGACGTGCTCACCGGCGCGGACCGCGTCGATCAGCCGGTAGGCGGCCTCCCGGTCGCCCGGGGCCACGCAGAGCGTGGTGCCGTCGGCGAAGGCGTACACGTCCAGGGTGCCCAGCGGGCCAGGGCGGACGTCGGTCAGGGCGACGCCCTCCTCGGCGAGGGTGGCCAGCCGGGTGTCGGTCCACTCACGGGACGGCGCCTGGCTCGGCACGAAGTCGGGGTGCGAGGGGTGGCGGCGCGGGTCTGGCGCGGCGACCGGGGCCTCCTCGACGGCCGGGTCGGTGTCCAGCAGCCCGGCCTCCAGGCCGGTGGCCAGCAGGTCGGCCTCACGGCGGGCCCGGGTGTCCTTCCCGGCCTCGCCCGCCGGGTGGCCGGGGCGCAGCGGTGCGCCGCCGTCGGTGCCGGGCTCGGCCGAGCCGGTGCCGCCCTCGTTGATCAGGTCCTCCAGCGCGGAGCGCAGCGCCTCGCCGAATTCCGGGTCCATCGTCCCGGCGTTGTCGGCGGCGTCCTGCGGGCCGGTGGGGCGGGGGAAGAAGAGCGGCCACTCGTCGGTGCCGGAGAACACTCCGGTGAACGGGGAGTCGAACAGCGGCGCGTCCTCGGCCGCGCGGGCCTCCTGCTCGGCCCAGAACGCGCGGGCCTCGGTGATCTCCCGCTCGCGGTCGGCGGCGAGCGCCTCGGCGACGGCCCGGCGTATCGCGGCCTCGTCCACCGGCGCGGGCAGGGCCGTTGCCCGGGCGTCCAGTCGGCGGGAGATTGCCCGGAGGCGGAGCAGCACGGCGGTCGACAGGGCGATCAGGATCAGCAGCAGGATGGTGTAGACGGCGCTCACGGAACGTACTCCTAGCGAGGAGCGGAACGGGGTTACGTGTCCACACTGCCGCATCCGGGGGTGTTACCGCAGTGGCGAATGTCTAATTCATCCCGGACTTTCGCTCTTGTCCCCAAATTGTTAGGTAACACCGTTCTACGCAGTGGAGTTGATCCGCTCCGCAGTGTCGATTTCCGGGTCGAAAACGAACGGAAAGAGGGCCGGATCGACCTCGCGGTGTGATCCGGCCCTCAATTACGCAGTGTCACTCCAAATGGGTGGTCCAGACCCTTCGGAGGGGGTGGGGAGGGTCAGCTGAGGCGCTCGATGACCATCGCCATGCCCTGGCCGCCGCCGACGCACATGGTCTCCAGACCGAACTGCTTGTCGTGCCACTGCAGGGAGTTGATCAGCGTGGTGGTGATCCGGGCGCCGGTCATGCCGAAGGGGTGGCCGACCGCGATCGCGCCGCCATTGACGTTCAGCTTGTCCAGGTCGATGCCGAGGTCGCGGTAGGAGGGGATCACCTGGGCCGCGAAGGCCTCGTTGATCTCGACCAGGTCGATGTCGTCGATGGTCAGGCCGGCCCGCCGGAGCGCCTGCTTGGAGGCCTCGACCGGGCCGTAGCCCATGATCTCGGGGGAGAGGGCGCTGACACCGGTGGAGACCACCCGGGCGAGCGGGGTGATGCCGAGCTCGCGGGCCTTGGTGTCGGACATGATGACCAGCGCGGCCGCACCGTCGTTCAGCGGGCAGCAGTTACCGGCGGTCACGGTGCCGTCCGGGCGGAACACCGGCTTCAGGCCCGAGACGCCCTCCAGCGTGACGCCGGCGCGCGGGCCGTCGTCGGTGCTGACCACGGTGCCGTCCGGGAGCGTCACCGGGGTGATCTCGCGCTCCCAGAAGCCGGCCTTGATGGCGGCCTCGGCGAGGTTCTGCGAGCGGACGCCGAACTCGTCCTGCTCGGCGCGGGTGATGCCCTTGAGCGCGGCCAGGTTCTCGGCGGTCTGGCCCATCGCGATGTACGCGTCCGGCAGCAGGCCGTCCTCGCGCGGGTCGTGCCACTCGCCGCCGCCCTCCTCGGCGCGCTTGGCGGTGCGGGCCTGGGCCTCGTCGAAGAGCGGGTTCATGGTGCCCGGCATGCCGTCCGAGGTGCCGTGGATGCTGCGCGAGACGGTCTCCACGCCGGCCGAGATGAAGACGTCGCCCTCGCCCGCCTTGATCGCGTGCAGCGCCATCCGCGTGGTCTGCAGCGAGGAGGAGCAGTAGCGGGTGATGGTGGCGCCGGGCAGGTAGTCCATGCCCATCTGGACGGCCACGATGCGGGCGAGGTTGTGGCCCTGCTCGCCGCCGGGCAGGCCGCAGCCCAGCATCAGGTCGTCGATCTGGCGCGGGTCGAGCTCCGGCACCTTGGCAAGGGCGGCCTGGATGATGTGGGCGGTCAGGTCGTCCGGGCGGACGTCCTTCAGCGAGCCCTTGAAAGCCCGGCCGATCGGCGAACGGGCGGCGCTGACGATGACGGCTTCGGGCATGACGGGCTCCTCGCTGGGTGACTGCGGACCTGACGTCCGGGAGGAAAGTTACCGCTTGGTAGGTCAAGCGTCACCCGCGCCAGCGTGTGAGCTGGCCGACGTATTCCCGGGGCCCGCGGGAGGGGCCGGGGCCGGGTCGGGGTCCGGGGCCGGACGGGACCCTTCGGCGTCGCCCGAGCCGGCGACCGCCGCGCCGAACACGGCCGAGCCGGGCAGCCCGATCCGCAGCCGCCGGCGCAGCAGGGCCCAGCGGTGGCCGGCGCCCGCCGCCTCCACGGCCGCCACCTCGGTGCCCGACCGCCCGGCCGCCGCGGCGGCGGCCACCGCGACCGGCAGCACCGTCTCGCCTGGGACCGGCGCGTTCGGGCGCTCCTCCTCCGGCCAGAGGCCGAGCGCCGCGCAGACCGAGGGCAGCACGGCCATCGCGGCGGTCGCGTAGCCCTGGGCCGAGGGGTGGTAGCGGTCGGCGGAGAACATCTCCGGGCGGGCGGCGAACTCCGGGCCCAGCAGCGAGCCCAGCGAGACCGTCCGGCCGCCCGCCTCCACCACCGCGATGGTCTGCGCGGCGGCCAGCTGCCGGCTCAGTCGGCGGGCCACCCAGCGCAGCGGCGGGCGCACCGGCTTGATCGTGCCGAGGTCCGGGCAGGTGCCGACGACGACCTCGCAGCCGTTGGCATGCAGTGCGGCGACGGCCTCGCCGAGCTGGCGGACGGCCAGCTGGGCGGGGCTGTGCCGGGTCACGTCGTTGGCGCCGACCATGATCACCGCGACGTCCGGGTGGTGCGGCAGGGCTTGCTCCAGCTGGCCGGAGAGGTCGGCCGAGCGGCCGCCGGAGCGGGCCACGTTGACCAGCCGGACCGGGCGCTCGGCCACCGAGGCCAGGCCGGCGGCGAGCAGGGCGCCCGGGGTCTCCCGGCCCCGTGCCACGCCGAGCCCGGCACCGGTGGAGTCGCCGAGGACGGCCAGCACGAGCGGCGGCTGCGGGGCGGCGGCGTGGTCGGCGAAGGCCTCGCCGTACACGCCGTCGGCCTTGGGTGGGGCGGTCTCCAGGACGCCGATGGCCTGGATGGCGAGCTTGCTCTCGGTCAGCAGCAGGCCCACCAGGCCCACGCCGAGCAGTCCGAGTCCGCCGCCGCCGTACGCCGCCGCGGTGGCGATCCGCCGGGCCACCCGGGCCCGCGAGTCGTGTGCGCCTGGCATCCGGACCCCCTTCACGTCCTCGTGCCGCCCCCAGCGGGGTCGTACCCCCCTCCTACCCGCGTGGAGGGCGGCAGTACCGGTGCGGGTGGGCCATTGGGCGGAGGTGGGGGGCCGCTGCGCGGGGCCGGGGGAGGTAGCCGCCGGGGAGGGCGGTTGTGGCTGCAGGGGCGGAAGGGCAGTCCGGGTGCGCGCCACGGCCTACCCTTTGGAGTACCGAAAGCACTCGCATGCCCACAGACCGGGAGGACCCCCGTGCGGTACCACAACTCGATCATCGACCTGGTCGGCAACACGCCGCTGGTCAAGCTGAACAAGGTCACCGAGGGCATCAGCGCGACAGTGCTGGCGAAGGTCGAGTACTTCAACCCCGGTGGCTCGGTGAAGGACCGCATCGCGATGCGCATGATCGAGGCCGCCGAGGCCTCGGGCGCCCTCAAGCCGGGCGGCACCATCGTCGAGCCGACCTCCGGCAACACCGGTGTCGGTCTGGCGATCGTGGCCCAGCAGAAGGGCTACAAGTGCATCTTCGTCTGTCCTGACAAGGTCTCGACCGACAAGATCAACACCCTCCGCGCGTACGGCGCCGAGGTCGTCGTCTGCCCGACCGCTGTCGCCCCGGAGCACCCGGACTCCTACTACAACGTCTCCGACCGCCTGGTCCGGGAGACCCCGAACGCCTGGAAGCCGGACCAGTACTCGAACCCGGACAACCCGGCCTCGCACTACTACTCCACCGGCCCGGAGCTGTGGGAGCAGACCGACGGCAGGATCACCCACTTCGTGGCGGGCGTCGGCACCGGCGGCACCATCTCCGGCACCGGCAACTACCTGAAGGAGGCCTCCGGCGGCAAGGTCAAGGTGATCGGCGCCGACCCGGAGGGCTCGGTCTACTCGGGCGGCACCGGCCGGCCGTACCTGGTCGAGGGCGTCGGTGAGGACTTCTGGCCGACCGCCTACGACCGCAACGTCGCGGACGAGATCGTCGCCGTCTCCGACAAGGACTCGTTCCAGATGACCCGCCGCCTGGCCAAGGAGGAGGGCCTGCTGGTCGGCGGCTCCTGCGGCATGGCCGTGGTGGCCGCGCTGGAGGTCGCCAAGAAGCTCGGGCCGGACGACGTCGTCGTGGTGCTGCTGCCGGACGGCGGCCGCGGCTACCTGTCCAAGATCTTCAACGACGACTGGATGGCCGACTACGGCTTCCTGCCCTCCTCCACCGACGAGGCGCACATCGGCGAGGTGCTGGCCCGCAAGGAGTCCATCGAGCAGGGCGGCGTCCCGCAGTTCGTCCACATGCACCCGAACGAGACGGTCGCCGAGGCGGTCCGGGTGCTGCGCGAGTACGGCGTCTCGCAGATGCCGGTGGTCTCCCCGGGCGCCGGGCACCCGGACATCATGGCCGGTGAGGTCATCGGCTCGGTGGTGGAGAAGCTGCTGCTGGAGGGCATCTTCGCCAAGGAGATCGAGCTGACCGACACGCTCGACAAGGTGATGTCCAAGCCGCTGCCGGTGGTCGGCTCGGGCGAGACCGTCACCAACCTGATGACCGTGCTGGAGAAGGCCGACGCGGCCGTCGTGCTGGTCGAGGGCAAGCCGCAGGGCATCGTCACCCGCCAGGACCTCCTGGGCTACCTGACCGGTCGCGCCGCGCACTGACGCGAGGTCACCGCCGCTCGCCCGTGGACGGATCCGGAGGGTTCGTCCACGGGCGAAGTGGTACACCGGCGTCACCTGCCCGCAGCACGTGGTTAACAACGGTCCGTCATCGTTGTGGTCAACGGCACGACGCCGAACGAGGCGACGGCAACCGTCCGGGAGCGGCTCCCCGGCGACCGCGGTCGACTCAGGACACATCGGGTGGCCCTGACCCGGCCGCTGTGTCCTCCCTTCGCGGGAGGCGCCGTCGTCCCGCCCCTGCCCGGCTCCGGCCGGGGTCACAGGGTGTGGCGGCTCCCGCGGCCGCACCGCGCCGTACGGCGCGTCCCCGCGGCTCCCGGGTGGGGGAGCCCATGCGGGGAGACGGTGGGGCCGGTCCTTCTCTGAGGGGCCGGCCCTTCCGTTCGTCCCCGGGCCGCCCGTGCCCGCTTTCCGCGCCCGGGCCCGCTCTCCGCGCCCACGTCCCGTGCCCCGGGTGGGCCGCCGTTCCCGTACGCTCGCACGCATGACCAGCACTGAAACGACCGACCAGGACGCCCCGCGCTACGTCCGGGTCAAGATCGAGCTCATCGCGGAGATCACCGACGAGGGCGCCCTCAAGGCGGCGGCCCTGCAGGCGGTGACCGAGGACGAGTACCTCGACGACGAGGAGCGCGCGCAGTCCGTCGAGGCCATCGAGGTGGACCCGTCGGGTTCGCTCGCCCACTTCATCGACCCCGTCGCGCTGCTCGGCGACGTCCCCGGGGTGGAGCTCGCCTCGGCGACCTGGGAGTCGGCGCAGACCGAGTTCGACCCCGACAGCGAGGAGTGGGACGAGTACGCGGTGGACGGATCCGCCGAGTAGCGACGGCGCGCCGTCACCACCCGCCCGCAAAACGCCCGGTCTGCCACGGCAGGCCGGGCGTTTTGTCCCTGTTCGGGGGGAAGTTTGGTCATCTCATACGATCGCTTACCCTTCGGTGATGGAACCGTGAACGGGCGGATTGCGTTTCTGTATCCGTAAATGCCCGGATGATCAGCAGGGAGACGCGACGTGACGGCACGGGACGTTCAGGGGCGGGCGGCCGGAGGAAGCTGGAGCCGACGCGGTGTGCTCGCGGGACTGATCGGAGCGCCCGTCCTGCTGCTCGCGGCCTGCAACGACAACAGCGACAACGGCGGCGGCAGCGGCTCCGGCGGCAGCGCGAGCGGCAACCCGGGCGCGGGCGCCGGGAGCGGCGGCACCCCGAAGACCTCCGCCGCCGTGATCACCGTCACCCCCGCCGACGGGGCCACCTCCGCCAGCTTCAGCGATCCGGTCAAGGTCACCGTCAGCAACGGCACCCTGAGCAGCGTCAAGGTCACCGACTCCACCGGCAAGGAGCTGGCCGGCCAGCTCTCCGCGGACAACACCGGCTGGACCTCGGCGGCCGCCCCCGCGAGCGGGACCAAGTACACCGTCGCCGCCGTCGCCGTGGACAAGGACAAGCTGGAGGCGGACTCCAACGCCGTCTTCACCACCGCGACCCCGGCCAACACCTTCGTCGGCTACTTCACCCCCGAGGACGGCTCGACGGTCGGCGTCGGCATGCCCGTCTCGATCAACTTCAGCAAGCCGATCACCGACCGCAAGGCCGTCCAGGCGGCGATCACCGTGATAGCCGAGCCGGGCGTCGAGATCGTCGGCCACTGGTTCTCCAGCACCCGCCTCGACTTCCGGCCGCAGGAGTACTGGGCCAAGGGCACCAAGGTCACCCTCAAGCTGCGGCTCAAGGACGTCGAGGGCGCCAAGGGCGTGTTCGGCACCCAGTCCAAGGACGTCCGCTTCACCGTCGGCCGCGCCCAGACCAGCGTCGCCGACCTCGCCACCAAGAAGCTCACCGTCACCACCGACGGCCAGGTCAGCGCCGTCTACAAGATCTCCGGCGGCTCGCCCGAGCACACCACCTGGGGCGGCAAGATGGTCATCTCCGAGCAGTACACGCAGACCCGGATGAACTCGCAGACCGTCAACCTGGGCAGCGAGTACGACATCGCGGACGTGCCGCACGCCCAGCGCCTCACCACCTCGGGCACCTTCATCCACGGCAACTACTGGTCCTCGGCGTCGATCTTCGGCGGCCAGAACACCAGCCACGGCTGCGTCGGCCTGCAGGACGCCAAGGGCGCGCAGGACGCCGGCACGGACGGCTACAAGTTCTACAAGTCCTCGATGGTCGGCGACGTGGTCGAGGTCGTGAACTCCGGCGACAAGACCGTCGCCCCGGACAACGGGCTGAACGGCTGGAACATGGGCTGGGCCGACTGGAAGGCCGGCAGCGCCGTCTGACCGGTGGCCGGGTGACCGGGGCGGTGCGCCCCGGTCACGAAGTGCCTCAGCGCTTCGCGTAGTCCGCGAACCCCTGCCAGTCGATGACCACGCAGGACTCGTCGCCGAGGACCCAGGCGTCGTGCCCGGGCGGGCAGACCATGAAGTCGCCGGGGCCGGGCCGCCCCTGCTGGCCTTTCCAGTCTGCGCCCGCACCGGGGAGCGGTCACCCCTCGGGTGGCCGCTCCCCGTCGTTCCCTGCCCGCCGGCGGTCAGCCCTGGGTGCGGGCCACGCCGATCGGGCAGGAGGCGCCGGTGCCGCCGAGACCGCAGTAGCCGTTGGGGTTCTTGGCCTCCGACAGGTACTGCTGGTGGTACGGCTCGGCCGGGAAGAACGGGCCGGCCGGGGCGATCTCGGTGGTGATCGGGCCGTAGCCGAGGGCGGTCAGGGCCGGCTGGAAGGCGTCCCGGGAGGCCGCCGCGGCCTCGGCCTGGGCGGGGGAGTGGGTGTAGACCGCGGAGCGGTACTGGGTGCCCACGTCGTTGCCCTGGCGGTTGCCCTGGGTCGGGTCGTGCGCCTCCCAGAAGGTCTTCAGCAGCCGCTCGTAGGAGACCACCGCCGGGTCGTACACCACCCGGACCGCCTCGGTGTGCCCGGTCAGCCCGCTGCACACCTCCTCGTACGTCGGGTTCGGGGTGTAGCCGCCCTGGTAGCCGACCAGCGTCGTCCAGACGCCGGGCAGGCGCCAGAACGTCCGCTCGGCGCCCCAGAAGCAGCCCAGCCCGAAGTCGGCCACCTCCAGCCCCTCCGGGTACGGGCCGAGCAACAGGTGGCCGAGCACGGTGTGCGGGGTGCGCAGTTCGAAGGACGGGGCTTCCCGGCCGGGCAGCGCCCGGTCGGCGGGGACGAGCGAGGTCTTGTGGCGGTCGAACAGCACGGCCTGCTCCAGCGGGGTAGGGAGGGTTGCCCCGTATTGAACGCGCGGGGCCGCCCCCGGATTCCGGGAGCGGCCCCGCGTTCGCTTCCCCGCCGGCCCGCCGCTGTCGGGCCCGCTGCGGTCAGGCCTGCTGCCCGGCCGCCGCGACCGCTCCCTGGACCGCGTCGATCCGCAGGTCGACGAAGGCCTGCCGGGGATCGTTGAAGTTGGTGAACGGCGGCGGGATGAACCGGCCGAGGGCCTGGTACTGCTCCAGGGCCTCGGACGCCCGGCCCGCCCGGGTCAGGCCGTACGCGAGCCAGCCGCGGGTGTACGTGATGCGGATGTGGTCGGGGTCGGCGGCCGCGAGGTCGGCGAGCGCGGCGTCCAGGGCGGCGCCGACCTCCGGCCGCTGCCACGCGCTCTGCTTCTCGCGGTCCCGGGCGAACTGCTCCCAGTACGCCTCCAGCTTGATCGGCGCGAGCAGGCTGCCGGCCGGGGCGGCGGCGATCGCCTCGTCGATGAAGGCGTGCATCAGCTCGTGGCTGCCGTGCCACTTCTGGCACCAGTACTGCAGTGCCCGGTTGGTGGCGCCCCAGTGGTGCGGGTCGCGCGCGGTCAGCTCGGCCCAGAGCTCCCGGAACCGGTCGTTGGACCAGTTGTGGCCCATGGCGACGCCGATCCGGGCGGCCCACGGGTTGGGGTCGTCGGGGGCGAGCTCGGCCGCCTCCGCGCACGCCTCGTCGGCCTCCTTGAGGACCCGGTGGAAGCCCTCGAACTGCTCGCGGGAGACCTCGCTGGCACGGGCGCTGGACCGGATCCTCCAGGCCAGGCCGACCAGCGCGTTCGCGTTCAGCAGCGCGGCGGTCGGGTCCTGCGGCCGCTCCGCGCGCCAGGCGCGCAGCCAGGAGTCGTCCTCCGCCGCCAGGTCGGCGGACCAGAACAGCCGCCGCCAGCGGACATCGGGGGTGCCCTCGGCGGCGAGGTGGGCGGCGACCGGCCGCCAGTCGCCGGCCTTCGCGGCGTCGAGAGCCTTCGTCTCCTCGGGGCCGGGATCGCCGAACAGGACCAGGTCCTTGCCGAGCAGCAGCCCGTGGTCGGCCGGGACGATGGTGCTCTTCGCCCGCTCCTCCTCGGCGACCCGAGCCTCGTGGCGGGCGATGGTGGCCTTGGCCCGCTCCAGCTGGGCCAGCTTGCGCTTGGCCAGCCTGGTCATGACGACCGGGAACAGCAGGACGAGGCCGACGACGGCGAACACGATGATGCCGATCAAGGAAGCTCCTTCCGTGGCGTGACGAACGCGGCGTGGCGTGACGAACGAGCCGTGACGAGACGCGGCAGCGGCCCGGCGGTCGGTCCGCCGGGCCGGTCGGACAGTCGGCCCGGTCAGGCGGCCGGGGCGGTGGGCGACGGGAGGCCGGCCCGGGCGAGCAGGGTCCGCAGCGGCGCGGTGTCCGGCGCGTCGGTGCAGGCGGCGTCGAGGGCCGTGTCGAAGGCGTCCGCGAAGCCGTCCGGCAGCCGGAGCTCGGCCGGCCGGGACCAGGAGAGCTCCCAGCCGGCCAGCCCGGCCTCGGCCAGCGCGACGACGGCGGCGTGCGCCAGCTCCTCGCGCAGCGCGGGACGGGCGAACTCGCGGGCGGCCCGGCCGGTCGCGGCGGCGGCCTGCTCGCTCTTGGGCAGCCGGTCGGTGAACTCCCAGGCCCGGCCGGTGTCGACGGCGTCGAGCAGACCGTGCACGGTGGGCGGCAGGCCCAGCTCGGACAGCGCCCGGCCGGCCGGGACGGCCGCCTCGCGGGCGTGGGTCAGCATCGCCGTGCGGACCAGCTCGGGCCACTCGACGCGCTGCTTGCGGGCCGCCTCGGGGACGAGCGAGACGACCTCCAGCTCGGTCAGCACCCGCTCGGCGTCGTGCAGCAGAGTGAGGGCCGGCGCGGTGGCACCGGAGCCGCGTCCGTCGTCGGGCAGCGCCTCGATCGCGGCGACCCGGCGGTCGATCGGCGGGTGCGAGTCGTACGGGTCGGGCTGCTCCTCTGGCAGCTCGAGCGCGTACTCGGCGAACTCCTCACGGCGCTTCGGGTCGCTCAGCAGGTGGGCCAGGCCGCCGTAGACCTGGCCGGGGGGCGGGAGCAGACCCGCGTCCCAGCCGATGGTGGCGTAGCGGCCCAGGTAGAAGTCCTGGGCGGAGACCAGCACCGGGATCTTGCGCAGTGCGGCGGCCGTGGCGTCCCGGCCCGCCAGCTGGGCGGCGACCTGGTCGGCGGCGTACTCCTGGCGGCGGCCGACCGCCTCGGAGACCCGGAAGTAGAGCTTGGCGTAGAGGGTGAAGAGCCTGGCGAGGACCCGGTCGACACCACCGCCGGCCTCCACGGTGGAGGGCTTGCGGCCCTTGGCCAGCCGCTTCTCGGCCTTGGCGGCCAGCTTGGCGGCCTCCTCGGCCTGGTGCCGGTCGGCGCGCTGGTGGAGCCCGCCGACCGTGTGCAGGACGGCGCGGCGGCCGGCGAGCGTGACGCCGGCCAGGCGCACGTCCCGGTTGCTGTAGTGGCCGAACTCGTGCGCCAGGACGGCCTCCAGCTCGCCCTCGGTGAGGCCCATCAGCAGCGGGGCGCCGATGACCAGGTGGCGCTTGCCGGGGATCAGTCCGAGCAGTCTGGTCTCCTCCAGCACGCCCGCGTTGACCTCGGGCACCAGCCGGATCTCGGCCGGTCCGCGGACGCCCGTCCGCTCGGCGATCCGGTCGACCATGCCCCAGACGGCGGGCTGCTGCTCGCGGGTCAGGGGCACGCCGGGCAGATCGCCGTCGTCCTTGCGGCGGCGGGTCAGGAACACCACCCGGACCACCGGGTAGCCGATCGCGGCGGACAGCGCCCAGATCTTGGCCAGCCCCGGGCTGAGGTGGCCCGACGCCTGGAACAGGGCGATGTCGAGGGCGAGCAGGCTCACGAGGATGCCGAGGGCGAGCAGGTAGAAGCCGGCGAGCAGGGCGACGGCCGTGACGGCTCGGCTGGATGTGCTCATGCCAGTGGAACGCTGGGGCGCGCCCATGCGTGGTCCTCCCCGGGGGGCGCGACGGCAGGGCGGCGCGCGCGATTGTCACGTGGTGAACGGCCACGTGGTGAACGGTGCCGACAGTGATGAACAGGTGTGCGGCAGGTGGAGATGGTAGCGGCCGTCGAGGGCCGGCGCACTACCGTTTGCGGGCCCCGTACCCCCGCTCCCACCTGCGGGTTCGTACCGAGTTCCGATTCGGGAGGGCTTGACGGCATTCGGCCGTTAGGCTCGGAGCCATGACCGAGCACCAGCTTCCCCAGGGCTTCGAGACCCTCGCCATCCACGCGGGTCAGGAAGCAGACCCCCAGACCGGGGCCGTCGTCACGCCGATCTACCAGGTGTCCACCTACAAGCAGGACGGGGTGGGCGGCCTGCGGGGCGGCTACGAGTACAGCCGTAGCGCCAACCCGACCCGCACCGCGCTGGAGGAGTGCCTCGCCGCGCTCGAGGGCGGCGCGCGCGGCCTCGCCTTCGCCTCCGGCCTGGCCGCCGAGGACACCCTGCTGCGCACCATCCTCAAGCCGGGCGACCACATCGTGATCCCCAACGACGCGTACGGC
Source organism: Kitasatospora sp. NPDC023120 (assembly GCF_055560835.1). Taxonomy (NCBI): domain Bacteria; kingdom Bacillati; phylum Actinomycetota; class Actinomycetes; order Kitasatosporales; family Streptomycetaceae; genus Kitasatospora; species Kitasatospora sp. NPDC023120. The sequence goes on from NZ_JBVHHY010000055.1 coordinate 14,190, forward strand.
GGCACCTTCCGGCTCTTCGCCAAGGTGCTGACCCGCTGGGGCGTCGAGTTCTCCGTGGCCAACACCCAGGACCTGGCCACCGTCCGCGAGGCGCTGCGCCCCAACACCCGTGCGGTGTGGGTGGAGACCCCGTCCAACCCGCTGCTGGGCATCACCGACCTGACCGCGCTCGCCGAGATCGCGCACGGCGCCGGCGCGCTGCTGGTGGTCGACAACACCTTCGCCAGCCCGTACCTGCAGCAGCCGATCGCGCTCGGCGCGGACGCGGTCGTGCACTCCACCACCAAGTACATGGGCGGCCACTCGGACGTGGTCGGCGGTGCGCTGGTGCTGGCCGACGCGGCGCTCGGCGAGGAGGTCGCCTACCACCAGAACGCGATGGGCGCCGTCTCCGGCCCGTTCGACGCCTGGCTGGTGCTGCGCGGCATCAAGACGCTGGGCGTCCGGATGGACCGCCACAGCTCCAACGCGGAGAAGGTCGCCGAGCTGCTGGCGAGCCACCCCAAGGTCAGCCAGGTGCTGTACCCGGGCCTGCCCGAGCACCCCGGCCACGACATCGCCGCCAAGCAGATGAAGTCCTTCGGCGGCATGGTCTCGTTCCGGGTCGCCGGCGGCGAGGAGGCGGCCGTCGAGGTCTGCAACCGCGCGCAGCTGTTCACCCTCGGCGAGTCGCTCGGCGGCGTCGAGTCGCTGATCGAGCACCCGGGGCGGATGACCCACGCCTCGGTGGCGGGCTCCGCCCTGGAGGTGCCTGCCGACCTGGTGCGCGTCTCGGTCGGCATCGAGTCGATCGACGACCTGCTGGCCGACCTCAAGCAGGCGCTGGGCTGAAACGGTCGGCGGGCCTCGCGGACCTCGCGTGCCTCGCCGCCCTGACTGCCCTCACTGTCCCTGCTGGTCCGCCGTGTACGACTCCATCGCGAGGTTGAAGCGGGCCAGCAGGGCGCAGAACGCCCGCTGTTCCTCCGGTGGCCAGTCGGCCACCAGGCGTCGGGTCAACTCGGCCCGGCCGTCCCGGACTTCGTCGAGCCGTCCGGCGCCGTGGGAGGTCAGCGCGAGCCGTACGGCGCGGCGGTCGGCCGGGTCCTGCACCCGGCCGACCAGCCCGGCCGCGACCAGCGGGGCGACCTGGCGGGTCACCGTGGAGGAGTCCACGCCCAGCGACTCGGCCAGCGCCTTGACGTTGGCGGGCCCGTGCCGGTCCAGCCGGTCGAGCAGCAGGTAGGCGGCCCGGTCGAGCGCGCCGATCCCGCCGCCGGAGGTCCGGACCTGTTCCATGCGGCGCGCGAACACCGCGAGCTGGTACTGGAGTTGCGTGTGCACGGGGTCGGTGCGGTCGGTGGCCTGGGGCGAGGTCGTCGTCATCGCGGCTCACGATCGTCGTGCGGTGAGGGAGGCTCAGAACCAGCAGCGTACGCGGGCACGGCGGACCCGGGAACAGGCCCGGCGTCCCGGATTGCCGCCGCCCCGCGCCCTAACCTAGGCGGCATGCACAACTGGCCGATCACCCTCGACGACGTCCGCGGCGCCCAGAAGATGCTCGTCGGGATCGCCCGGGTTACCCCGATGGAGGGCAGTCGGCACCTGTCCGGGCTGATCGGCGCGCCGGTCCACCTGAAGTGCGAGAACCTGCAGCGCACCGGCTCGTTCAAACTGCGCGGGGCGTACGTGCGGATCGCGGGACTCTCCCCGGTGCAGCGGGCCGGCGGGGTGGTGGCGGCGAGCGCCGGGAACCACGCCCAGGGCGTGGCGCTGGCGGCCGCGCTGCTGGGGGTGCGCTCGACGGTGTTCATGCCGGTCGCGGCGCCGCTGCCGAAGGTCGCGGCCACCCGGGAGTACGGCGCCGACGTACGGCTGCACGGCGCCACCGTGGACGAGGCGCTGCAGGCCGCGCAGCGCTACTCGGAGGCGAGCGGCGCGGTGTTCATCCACCCCTTCGACCACTGGGACGTGGTCACCGGGCAGGCGACGGTCGGGCTGGAGATCCTGGAGCAGTGCCCCGAGGTGCGCACCATCGTGGTCGGGGTGGGCGGCGGCGGGCTGCTGGCCGGGATCGCGGCGGCGGTCAAGCCGCTGCGGCCGGACGTCCGGGTGGTCGGGGTGCAGGCGGCCGGCGCGGCCGCGTACCCGCCCTCGCTGGCGGCCGGGCGGCCGGTGTCGCTGGAGCACTTCGCCACCATGGCCGACGGGATCATGGTCGGGCGCCCGGGGGACATCCCCTTCGAGGTGGTCAACACGCTGGCGGACGGCATCCGGACGGTCTCCGAGGACGCGCTGTCGCGGGCGCTGCTGCTCGGCCTGGAGCGGCTGAAGCTGGTGGTCGAGCCGGCCGGGGCGGCTCCGATCGCGGCGCTGCTGGAGCAGCCGGACTCCTTCGAGGGGCCGGTGGTGGCGGTGCTGTCCGGCGGAAACATCGACCCGCAGCTGATGCAGCGGGTGCTGCGGCACGGGCTGGCGGCGGCCGGGCGCTACCTGTCGCTGCGGGTGCGGCTGGCGGACAAGCCGGGCTCGCTGGCGGACCTGCTGGGCGTGCTGACCAGGCTGGACGCCAACGTGCTGGACGTGGCGCACGTGCGGATCGACCCGCGGCTGGGGCTGACCGAGGTCGAGGTGGACCTGCACCTGGAGACCAAGGGGCCGGAGCACTGTCAGGCGGTGGTCGGCGAGCTGCGGGACTCGGGGTACGTCGTCTCCGGCTAGCCGCCGGATCCGTCCGCTCTCCCCTGTCCTTCTCCCGGAGCGGTGGCGGAGCCGTGACCCTTGACGCGATATATCGCGTACTGCGAAACTCGCGATACATCGCGTTCGCGTCCCACGGGTCGGAAATCGAGTCGCTTGCCCGCCCGAAAACGGGGCAGAGTGGGACGGATCGCTCCATACGTCCGAGGAGATGAGGCAGGCCATGGCGCCAGCCATCCAAGCCGAGAACCTGGTGAAGACCTTCGGTGACGTAAGAGCCCTGGACGGCGTCAGCCTCGACGTCCCCGAGGGAACGGTGCTCGGGCTGCTCGGCCCGAACGGTGCCGGGAAGACCACCACCGTGCGGGTCCTCACCACCCTGCTCCGCCCCGACTCCGGCCACGCGGTGGTCGCCGGCGTCGATGTGCTCAAGCACCCCGACAAGGTCCGCAGCCTGATCGGCCTGTCGGGTCAGTACGCGGCCGTCGACGAGTACCTGACCGGCTTCGAGAACCTCACGATGGTCGGCGAGCTCTACCAGATGAGCACCCGCGCCGCGAAGGCCCGCGCGCTCGAACTGCTGGGGTGGTTCAACCTCACCGAGGCCAAGGACCGCACCGCCAAGACCTACTCCGGCGGCATGCGCCGCCGCCTGGACCTCGCCGCCGCGCTGGTCGTCCGCCCGCCGGTGATGTTCCTGGACGAGCCGACCACCGGCCTCGACCCGCGCAACCGGCTCGCGCTCTGGGGGGTCATCGAGACCCTGGTCGAGCAGGGCACCACGCTGCTGCTCACCACCCAGTACCTGGAGGAGGCCGACCGGCTCGCCCACGACATCGCGGTGGTCGACCACGGCCGGCTCATCGCCCGCGGCACCGCCGACCAGCTCAAGGCGCAGATCGGCGGCGAGCGGATCGAGGTCGTGGTGCACGAGCCCGGCCTGGTCGCCGATGCCGTCGCGGCGATGTCCCGCTACGCGCTGAGCGAGCCCACGGTGGAGCGGAACACCCGCCGGATCACCCTGCCGATCAGCGGCGGCGCCCGGGTGCTCGCCGACGCCATCCGCGAACTGGACACCCGCGGGATCGAGATCGACGACATCGCACTGCGCCGCCCGACCCTGGACGACGTCTTCCTCACCCTCACCGGCCATGTCGCCGAGCAGCAGGACGAGGAGGGCGGCGCCGCCGCCAAGGGGCGCGGCCGGGGCGGTCGGGGCAGCCGGAGCGGCCCGGGCAAGGGCGGGCCCGGCGGCGAGGGCGACGCGCAGGGCAGGGACGCGCAGGGCCGAGGCGAGCAGGGCCGGGGCGGGCAGGCCGTCTCGGCCGGAGAGGAGCGCTGAGATGGGCACCGAGACGGGCGCCGCCACCGAGCACGCCATCGGCGCGGCGGTGCCCCGGCAGCGCCGGGGGCTGTCCGCCACCCTGCACGACTCCTGGGTGGTCGCCAAGCGCAACCTGCGCCGGATGACCCGCATCCCGGAGATCGTCGTCTTCGGCCTGATGCAGCCGGTCATGTTCGTGCTGCTGTTCTCGTACGTGATGGGCGGGGCGATCAGGATCCCCGGCGTGGACTCCAGCTCCCACACGTACATCCAGTTCCTGATGGCCGGCATCTTCGCCCAGACCGTCACCTTCGCCACCGCCGGAGCCTCGGCGGGCATCGCGGAGGACATGACCAAGGGCCTGGTGGACCGCTTCCGTTCGCTGCCGATGGCCCGCTCGGCGGTGCTGGTCGGCCGCACCCTGGCGGACCTCGTCCAGACCGGCTTCATCCTGATCGTGCTGAGCCTGGTCGCGCTGCTGGTCGGCTGGCGGATCCACGACGGGGTGCTCAACGCGCTCGCCGCCTTCGGCCTGCTGCTCCTGCTCGGCTACGCCTTCTCCTGGATCGGCGCGCTGATCGGCCTGTCGGTGCGCAGCCCCGAGGCGGCCACCTCGGCCGGGCTGATCTGGCTGTTCCCGCTGACCTTCGTGTCCAACGCCTTCGTGCCGGTCAGCTCGATGCCGGAGTGGCTGCAGGGCATCGCGTACTGGAACCCGTTCAGCGCCACCGTGCAGGCCTGCCGGGTGCTGTTCGGCAACCAGGTCGGGCCGGTGGACAGCGCCTGGCCGATGCAGCACGCGGCGCTGGTGTCGGTGATGTGGTCGCTCGTGATCACCGCGGTGTTCTCGTGGCTCGCGGTGCGCAAGTACCGTTCGGCCACCGCCTGAGCGGTCCCGCCTGATCGAGTGGTGCCGGGGACGCGAAAGGGCGGCCGCGCAGTCCCGGACTGCGCGGCCGCCCTCGGCGTCGTGGGGCCGGATCAGCCGGCGTGCGGCACGACCTTGACGATCTTCACCATGGCCGGCTTGCCGTTCGGCAGGTCGTAGGTGGCCTCGTCACCGATCTTCTTGCCGTCGATCGCGCGGCCCAGCGGCGACTGCGGGGAGTAGACGTCCAGGTTGTCGGAGCCGGCCACCTCGCGGGAGGCGAGCAGGAACTCCATCAGGTCGTCCTCGTCGCCGTCGAAGGCGACCGTGACGACCATGCCCGGGGCCACCACGCCCGAGTCGGCCGGGGCCTCGCCGACCTTGGCGCGCTCCAGCAGCTGGGTCAGCTGGCGGATGCGCAGCTCGTACTTGCCCTGCTCCTCCTTCGCCGCGTGGTAGCCGGCGTTCTCCTTGAGGTCGCCCTCCTCGCGCGCCGCCTCGATCTTCTGGGCGATCTCGATGCGCCAGGGCCCGGTCAGGTGGTCCAGCTCGGCCTTGAGCTGGTCGTAGCCGGCCTGAGTGAGCCAGGTCACGTTCTCGCTGGTCTGGGTCACGGGTGCTCCTCGTAGGTGCTGGGGCTGTGCTGAGGGTGTGAGTCGTCAGCAGGGTTGGTGGTATATCGGTCTCAACTACAAAGCAACGCCCGCTCCCGTACCATCCGGTGCGGAAGGGGCGAAACCACGAGCCTAACAAGTCCTGCCGACAAGCGGGAGGGGCGTTGGCGCGCCATTGACGGTGGCGTTACGCCGCGGTGTACAGGACGGAGTGCGACCTTCTACGGATGCCCGTTCCCCCGGTCGAATATGCGCCCTGCCAGGCGTTCGAGTCCTACCGGTGGGCGTCCTGCTCGGTGGGCGTCCTGTTCGGTGGGCGTCCCTACTCGGTGGGCGTGCAGCCCAGCAGCTCGGCGGTCGTGCCGCGGGACGTGGTGCGCAGGGTGACCACCGCGTCGTAGCTGGAGCCGGTCGCCGGGACCGGGAAGTCGGCGACCCCGACCACCGCGTGGTCCTCGCCCTGGGAGCGGACCGTGCAGCTCCCGGCCTGGCCGTCGCCCTTGCGCACGGCGAGGTGCAGCTGGACCTCGGAGTCGGAGAGCACCTGGAAGGTCGGCACCGAGCCGTTGATCTTCGTCTCGCGCAGCAGGTAGGAGCCGCCCAGCCAAGCGATCAGTCCCAGGCCCAGCACGCCGCAGACCGCGCCGACCACCTTCAGCCGGCGGTCCGAATCGCGGTCGCCGGCCCGTCCGTAGCGCCCCTCGGGCAGCGCGGTGGCGGTGGGCTCTGCAGTCATCGGACTCCGTCCTCTCCTGGGGGAGGGGCCGCGCGGGTGGTGCGGGGGGAATGCGACGCTCCTCCAGTCCGTCACTATAGGAGGGACACGCCCGCGGCCGGTCCGGCGGGGGCGGGGCTCGGCCGGGTCGGCGACTTCCGCAGGCCGGCCCCGCGGCGACGCGGTCCCGGAGTGAGCGGTTCGTACGGTGGGCAGACCCGGACTTCGCGGAACGCCCGATGATGTGGAAGGAACGCAAGGCGTTGACTGAGCAGTTGCGACTGATGGCGGTGCACGCCCACCCGGACGACGAGTCCAGCAAGGGCGCGGCCACCATGGCCATGTACGTCGAGCAGGGTGTGGACGTGCTCGTGGCCACCTGCACGGGGGGCGAGCGCGGGTCGGTTCTCAACCCCAAGCTCCAGGGGGACCCGTACATCGAGGAGAACATCCACGAGGTGCGCCGCAAGGAGATGGACGAGGCGCGGGCGATCCTCGGCGTCAAGCAGGCCTGGCTGGGATTCGTGGACTCCGGCCTGCCCGAGGGGGACCCGCTGCCCCCGCTGCCGGAGGGCTGCTTCGCCCTGCAGGACGTCAAGGAGGCAGCCGAGCCGCTGGTCCGGCTGATCCGCGAGTTCAAGCCGCAGGTCATCACGACCTACGACGAGAACGGCGGGTACCCGCACCCGGACCACATCATGACCCACAAGATCACCATGCTGGCCTTCGACGCCGCGGGCGACCCGGACGCCTACCCCGAGGCCGGCGAGCCCTGGCAGCCGCTGAAGCTGTACTACAACCACGGCTTCCCGATGGGCCGCATCCGTGCCCTGCACGAGTACCTCACCGAGCACGGCCACGAGTCGCCCTACGGCGAGTGGATCGCGGGCTGGGAGAAGAGCGGCCGCAAGGAGCGCGAGATCACCACCCGGGTCCGCTGCGACGACTGGTTCGAGACCCGCGACCGCGCGCTGATCGCCCACGCCACCCAGATCGACCCGGACGGCCCGTGGTTCCGCGTGCCGCTGGAGGTCCAGCGCGAGGTCTGGCCCACCGAGGACTACGAGCTCGCCCGTACGCTGGTCGACGTGGACCTGCCGGAGGACGACCTGTTCGCCGGCCTGCGCACCCCCACCCTGGCCGCCGAGGCCGCCGACACGCGCGACTGAACCACCCCCCGAGGGCCCGGCTCCCCGTGAGCCGGGCCACCATAGAGATATGAGTGCCTCCGTGAACCTCGTCCACCTCGCCGCTGACCTCGCCGTCGACGACGCCAAGGTCACCCCCGGCCTCCTCGGCTTCGTCGTCTTCGCCGCCCTCGGCGTGGCGACCTGGTTCCTGGCCAAGTCGATGAACCGGCAGTTCAAGAAGGTCGACTTCGTGGAGGAGCCGGAGGCCCCGAAGGAGTGAGCCCGAGGGCCGGTCCCGCGCCGGGGCCGGCCTCGGTTCGCGGCTCCCCCACCGGCCGGCCCAGCTCTCCGGCGGCCGGCAGCAGCGGGTCGCCTTCGTCCGCGCCCTCCCCGGCCGGCCCCGGATCGTCTTCGCCGACGAGCCGACCGGCAACCTGGACTCCCGCTCCGCCGCCGAGATCCTCGCCCTGCTGCGCCGGTGCGTCCGGGAGCTCGGCCAGACCGTCGTGATGGTCACCCACGACCCGGCGGCGGCCTCATACGCCGACCGCGTCGTCTTCCTCGCCGACGGCCGCATCGTCGACGAGCTCCACGGCCCGAGCCCCGACCGGGTGCTCGGACGGATGCGCACCTTCGACGCCAATGGGCCCACAGGACGTTGACGCGTCGTCGCGCCAGGGCGCGGACCGCGTGGGTGTCGCTTGCCCTCAGCGCGCTCGCGTTCGTGGAAGCGGCGGGACTCCTCGCAGCTGCGGATGCCGGCCATCGCCGTCGACCTGACCGTATGGCTCCAGCAACTCGCCTTCACCCAAACCGAGTTGCAGCACGCCGAGCCCAACACCATCCGCCTGCGGATCCTCGACATTCCAGCCCGGCTCGTGAGCGGCGGCCGCCGCCGCGTCCTCAAACCCGCCGACGACTGGCCCTGGAGCGCCGTCGCCGCTGACGCCTTCGCCCACATCCAAGCCTTCATTGCCCCCGGCTGACCGGCGAGCCCTGCCCCGACAAGGAGCAGAAAGGAGCAGCGAATCCCCCGGCCCATGGAAGCCGGCACCACCGGTGCGACACCGCCAGGCAGCCACAACAACCCGGGCGAATTGGTCAAATCAGGCCCCGGCTGACAATCCGAGGCAGACGCGCGCACGCGGAAAATCCAGGTCCGCGTGAACGATCGAGGCTAGGCCAACCTCGGGCCGCTGACGACTCTAGGTTGACAGTCAAGCATTGGCCTGGCGCCCTGCGCCGCCAATCCGGATGTTCGGCGCGGTGTCGCGGATAGGGGGTTCGATGATGTACGCGGTGTTGTTAAGTCTGCGTTGTTAAGTCTGCCGGGCGGGGGATCGGCACATCTATCGCGGTCCGAAGCAGTGGCCGAACCTGCCGATTGCAGGGCGTAGCTGGCTAAGCGCGAAGTCGTGTGCTTCGCCATGCCTGGATCGACCCAGTGATCGGGCGGGCTCTAAAGGGTATTTATGCGACCTTTTGTGACCGTGGCCGGGGGGCCGGTAGCAGCCGCGCGGTTGAGACCAGCGCAACATCGGTTTCCAGACCGATTGCCTGCGCGGTCTCTCCCGGGCGAAGTAGCGTGCCCTCGAAGGATCTACCCCAAACGTGCAACAAGGGAAACAGAAGAGGCTGTCGTCGCCGTGTCGCCAGAATCCCAAACGCCCAGCACCACTGAGTCCCTGGAAGGCGGCCTGGCTTCGGCCTTCGGCGCCAACGAGTGGCTGGTCGATGAGCTTTACCAGAAGTACCTCCAGGACCCCAACTCGGTCGACCGAGCCTGGTCGAGCTTCTTCGTCTCGTACAAGCCCGGCACCGAAGCGACTTTCAGCACAGTTGGTCCCGCAGTCGAAGCCGCGCCCCCGGCCCAGAAGGCCGTCGCCCCGGCCCCGGCCGCGCCCGCCGCCGCTGCCGGCCCCGAGCTGGTCCAGCTGCGTGGCCCGGCGAAGGCCGTCGCCGCCAACATGGACGCCTCGCTGGAGGTGCCGACCGCGACCTCGGTCCG
>NZ_JBVHHY010000056.1:0-20050 GCF_055560835.1 Kitasatospora sp. NPDC023120
GTCCAGAACTGACGCCCAACCTGCACAGGATCGCCCCAGCCGCCACAGCCGGGGCGATCCAGACCCTCGCAGGATCAGTGCGGCGCTGCACTAGTTCTTGGCCGCGAGCAATTGCAGCTCCCGGAATTGCCGCTTGTCGGTGGGCTTCGGCTCGCACAGCACCCGGGCGATCTCGCTCACGCCGACATCACGCAGCAGCTCCGCCAGGTGGTCGGGCGACCAGCGATAGGCCGTGATCACGGAGTGGTCGAAGGACTGTGTCGGGATCGCGGAGTCGTCGGTGGCGTAGCAGCTGATCAGCAGCTGACCGCCAGGGGCCAGGACCCGGGCGAACTCGGCGACCACAGTCGGGAGGTCCTGCGGTGGGATGTGGATGATCGAGGATCGCGAAAGTACACCGCCCAGCGCGCCGTCCGCGATGTCGAGCGCGGCCATCGAGCCCACCTCGAACCGCAGCTCCGGGTTGGCCTCCCGGGCCAGCCCGATCATCACGGGCGACGCGTCGATACCGAAAGCCCGCAGTCCCAACCGCCCGAGATGAGCGGTGATATGGCCGGGTCCGCAGCCCAGATCCGCAACCTCTCCCTCACCACCAGCGCGTACCGACTCGGCGAACGCGGCGAGCAACGCACGCTCAAGCGGCCGGTCGCGCAGAGTGTCCGTGAAGTGCTGTGCGTAGCGCGTGGCGACGACGTCATAGGCGTCACGGGTGGCGGGGAGGGAGTTCAGTTCGACCATTCGGGGAATCTAGCGGATGCCACTGACCGGGGCAGCGGCCGAATCGGCGCGACCCGTCACGTCAGTACAGCTGGCCAGGTGCGCGCGGCAGCCGCCGACAGCCCTGCAACGGGGGCGGAGCGATACCAGTCGCTCAGGGCTGGCCCACAGTGTCAGCTGCATGCTCCTTGAGGAATGCGCCCGCATGGGCTGCGGCTTCCTCCGCGGTCGCGTAGAACGCCCCGTCGCCGGCCGCACCAAATGCTCCGTCGGCGCCCTCGCCCGTCCAGCTCCAGCCGCCGGATGGCGCCTGGACCAGTTCGGCAGTCCCACCGAAGATTTCAAGGTTGGTCGGGCGCGCTGTCGGAAGCGCCGGGCGGGTGATGGCGTCGGGCCACTTCTTGCGGGCGCCCTGGCGGGTGATGCCCCACACGGCTCCCAACTGCTCGTAACTTGCCCCATAGGAGCCGGCCGTCGCTGCCGCGTTCGCGGTCAGTCGCTTGACCTCCGCGTCCACCGTTCTCCAAGCGGCAAGGACCGACAGAGCCACCGCTACGGGGTCCGCGTCCCACATGCGGTCCGCGGGAAGCCCGGTCTCTCGAGAGCGAATGGCCGAGGCCAATGGGTTCAAGGCGTCATGCAGAGCCTTGTCGAGTTCTACCTGTTCTTCTCGGGTGATCTCAGGCAGCATCATGCGACAACTATAGTTCACGACTCCAGGAATGACAACTACAGTTACCGTCTGGCGGTGTGATCGCGCCCCCGCTCGGCCTAGATCTGCTGCCGCCCGAGGCCTTGCCAAAGCCGCCCGATCGAGACTCCCGTTCGATCAGCACCGCCCGAGATCGGAACGACAACAGCCACTTAGCTTGTCGTTTTACCTCTGGTGATCGACTTGAGGTTGTTCGAGCTGGTCACCCATATGGGGATTCGGCGGACAAGGCAACGGCCTCCGTCTCACGCTGTGTGATGTCGAGTCGCACAGCAGAGCCGGAGGCCGTCGGTGTCCAGTGTCGTTCATGAAACCGTTCGCCAGCAGGCAATGGCGGAACTGTCCTCCTTTCGAATGGACTTGTACGCCGCGATGCCCCGCCGTGCGGACGGACTCTTCGAGCTGTCGGATGCCTTGCTGTGCGCTGACGGTCCGGTCCGCGCCCTGGTCGAGCTGGCCCTGGCGCCCGAGCATAGGCGCTCGCACGCCTCTCTCTACGCCGCCTTGAACCGGGGAGACCTCGACGCGGACCGCCTGCGGTTCGCGATCGCGGCCCGCAGCCTGCCGCACTTCCTCGACGTGCAGTGCCAGGTGTGGGCGCCGGGCATGGCGGAGGCCGGCGGCATGCTCGGCGGCGTCGTCACCCGGCTCGACGCGCACCGCTACCTGGTCACCACCCTGTGGTCCGGAGCTGCCGTTCACGAGCACTACGCCGCCGAACACCTGCCGGCCCTGCGCGAGCGCGCCGCGCCCGATGCCGACCTCCGCTCGGTGACCGGTCATCTGCTGCCCCTGGAGACGGCCTGGCGCGTCCTGCCGGACCGGTGACCCACCGGGGCCTGCTCGAACCGGCGCCAGGCCGCCGTCACGCGGGCGGTTCAGGTGGCACGGCGGCGGAGGACGTACGAGATGGTCACCGCGATGAGGAGCGGCCCCCACAGCAGCATCGGGACGTAGCAGGCATTCATGACGAACGCGGCCACGCCGTGCGGAGCCTCGACTCCTCCCGCGGAGGCCGGCCAGCCACCCCAGAACATCCGCAGGAACAGCGCGGTGACTGCCAGCGCGCCCAGGAGTGCGGGAGCGGCCGCCGCCCAGGGTGCGATGTGCCGACCACCCAGGACCGGAATCCACCGCGGCATCCGCTCGCCCCAGGGCCTGACCAGGCCGATCGTCAGGAGCGCGAGTCCTTCGATGAGAAGGGTGAGCAGAGTGATGTAGGAGGACGTCTGCCAGCCGGGCCGCCAGTCCTCGGCGAGCTGCCCGCTGAAACCGACGGGGATTCCCACCGCGATGGCCATCCGCCACAGTCCCGCCGGTAAGACGGTGAGTGGCACCGCCCGTGCCACCCTCTCCGCCCAGCGCGGCACGGGCGCCGTCGTGCCGGTGCCGCCGGGCGGATCGTCGGCCGTCACGGGGTCGACGGGCGCGGCCGTGGTGGGTCTGGCGGGGGGCCTGGTCGGCATGGTCCGGACTCCTTCCCGGGCCACCCCGGTGGCGGCCCGACAGTTGCCAGCCTGGTCGCCCCGTCCGGGGGCCGGCATCTGCCGATCGGCACATCTTTCGGGCAGCCATTCGCGATGACATGTGCCGATCGGCAGATGGTCCGCCAGGTTCGGGGCGAAGCGCCTGGTCGAGCGGGGCTGGCTGACCGAGGGAGTTCCGGGCCGGTTCAGCATCGCCGACGGGCCAGCCGGCGGCTCATGACCATGGTCATCGACCAGAGGATCATGGTCTCGGCGGTATCGGAGCGGGACTCGTAGTCCCGGGCGAGGCGGCGTGAGCGCATCAGCCAAGCGAAGGTGCGCTCCACCAGCCACCTCTTCGGCAGCACGACGAATCCGGACGTGTCGTCACTGCGCTTGACCACCGTCAGCGCGATCCGCCATGCCTGCGCGGCGAGGTCGACCAGGCGGCCGGTGTAGCCGCCGTCCGCCCACACCAGGGACAGCCGCCAGAACCGCTCACGCAGCCGGGCCAGCAGCGTCCGGGCGGCGTCGCGGTCGGTGACGGACGCGGCGGTGACCACCACCGTCAGCAGCAGCCCGAGGCTGTCCCCCACGATGTGCCGCTTGCGCCCCGGCACCTTCTTCCCGCCGTCGTAGCCGGACGTGGACCTCGGTACCGACGCGGCGGCCCGCACGGACTGCGAGTCGATGATCCCCGCGGTCGGCTCCGGATCCCGCCCGGCCGCCGCGCGAACCCTGCCCCGCAGCCGGTCGTGCAGTTCCTTGACCAAGCCCTGGTCACGCCAGCGCCGGTAGAAGGCGTAGACCCGGTCCCATGCGGGGAATTGGCGGGGATGGCGCACTGGTAGGTCGTCACCCCGCGGGGTGTCGACCTACCTCCGAACAGCTTCGCCACCTCGCCGCTACCTCGGGCGTCCGCCTCCGCTGAACCCCGGCGCAGCCCCCAGGGGGCTACTCGTGACCCCTCACGCCCGACCCGGCGCACCCGGCTCCCCGCCCGGCACCCAATTCCCGTGCAGCCCCAGCGGCACCCTCACCGGCAGGTGCACACGGGCGACGGGCTCGCCGGTGAAGTCCTGGGCGGCGATGATCACCAGGTCCGACGCGCCCCGCGCCTGGTTGAAGACGTACGCCATCACGTACCCGTCATCCTCTGCCGTCGGCGACTCGGCGGGGACGAACACGCCCTCCCCCACTGCGCCGTCCCGCCCGAACTCATGGGCTTCGACCGTTCCCCGGCGCAGGTCGTGCTTGAGCAGGGCATTGCTGAAACCCTCGTCCGGGCGGTCGTCTTCGGGCCCGGTCGGCGGCGCGTACAGCTCGACGGCGGCCGCGTAGCCGTAGCGGTAAGGACGCCCGGAATAGCGGGAGTTGAGGCGCGGAAACTCCTGGACCCGGTCGTCCAGGCGCTCCTCCTTCACCGTCCCGGCCATCAGGTCGACCGTCCAGCGGTCGAGCGTGGGCCGGCTCGCACCGAGATTCCGCAGGTCTATGCCCGGCGGGTGCCGGACGACATCGACCACCAGCGAATCCGCCGTCCGCTCGTACGCGTTGAGCGTGTGCCCCACCAGGTGCGGCGCGAGTTCGAACCACCGCACCTCGCCGCCCTCGCGCGGCATCACGCCGACCCGGGCGGCGCGCCGCTCGTCCCAGGTGAAGGGCACGCCGGTCGCCAGGTGCGCCGTGCTGAACACCACCGGGGTGTCGTACAGCATCACGAACCGCTCGGTGAGCGCGAAGTCGTGCATGTACGGGTTCCCGGGCACCGGGATCATGGTGGCGCTCCGGACGGAACCGACCGCGTCCATCACGATGTGCTGCACGTAGTCCGAGCCGTAGCGGAAGGCGAGCGAGTGCAGTTCCCCCGCGTGCGGGTCGAACACCGAGTGCGCGTTGACGCTGTATCCCTCCGGCGTGGCACCCAGGTCGCACGGGCCCACCGTGTCCAGCTCGTAGGTCAGTTCGTACGGGCGGATGCCGCCCTCGGTGAGCGCGTAGGTGCGCCCGGCGTGGCCCGCGACCTGCACGTTCGGGGAGATGTCCAGTCGCTGGTCGACGGGCGTGCCGCGCCGGGGTTCGCCGAGCAGGTCGGCGACGGCACCGGAGCGGACCCAGCGGTTGCGGTACCACTCGGCGCGCCCGTCCCGGATCCGCACGCCGTGTACCATGCCCGCACCCAGGGTCCACTGGTGCGCAGCGGGGTCCTCGATGCCCAGCGGATTGGGGCCGTTGCGCAGGTAGCGGCCGTCGAGGTGGTCTGGGATCCGTCCGGTGACGGGCAGGTCGTAGGCGGTGACCTCCTCGGTCACCGGAGCGAAGTTCCCTAACAGGTAGCGGTTTCGGCTCATCGTGTCGTCCTCTCGTCGTTCGGCTCGCCGGCCGGCGGTTCGTCGACTGTCGGTCGGTCGGCTGCTGGTCGGTCATGTCGGTTTGCTGGTCATCCGGTTGGCGGTGTTCCCGCGCCGAAGGCCCGCCCCAGCGCGGCCATCAGCGCCTCGTAGCGTGGCCCGGCGTCGGCCCGGGCGAAGTGGCCGGCGAGCTCCAGGCTCACCGCGCCGTGCGTGGCCGCCCAGAAGAGCTTGGAGACCTCGTGGGCGTCGCCGGGTCGGAAGGCCCCGGCCGCCATGCACGCTTCCACGGCGGCCACCGAAGCGCCGAACGCCCCCTCGGCCATGGCCAAGGCCTCCACGCTGGGCCGGAATTGGGGCACCGGTTGCTCGAACATCACCCGGTAGTAGGCGGGTTCTGCGATCGCGCGCTCCCGATAGGCCCGACCGAGCGCGGTTAGGTAGGTCACCGGGTCCTCTCCCCGTGGCACTTGCTCCTGCGCACGGCGCAGCCGCGCGAATCCCTCGCGGTACAGCGCGTCGAGCAGCCCCTCCTTCCCGCCGAACATCGTGTACAGCACCTTGGTCGAGGAGCCGATCTCGGCGGCGATCCGGCGCACGGTCAGCGCAGCGGGGCCTTCGGCGACGAGGAGAGTGATGGCGCAGTCGAGGATCACGGCGCGTACGGCGTCCTGGCCGAACCGCTGCGCGTCCTGGTAGAGCATGCTCATGGGTAACAATGTAACCCACGGGAAACGCTGTTACCACCCTTTTGCGCCAACCGACTTTACGCAGGCCTGGCGGCGCGGGCGGCCGGCGGCGGGTACGCCATCGGGGCCTGGCTGGCAGGGCGGCGGGCGGCGGGCCGAGGTGCCCGAGGGCAAGCCGGGGGCGCTCGACGCGGAGCGCAGGGTGGCGCTGGAGGAGATCGACCCCTGGTGGTGCCCGCGCTGGCCGATCACCTGACATCGCTCGTACGCGCCGGCCCGGCAGTGGTGGCTGGAGTCGGACGGCCTGGTCGACTGGGCACAGCTGCCCGTGGAGAAGGACGCAGAGGGTACGCGAAGCCGTCAATCCGCCCGTGCCCAGTGGCGCCGCCATCAGCGCGCGAGTGGCTCTGACCAGCGCGGATGCCCTTGGCCTCGTGTCCGTGGCCAGAGGACACCCACCCGCCCGGGCCAAGCGGCGTGAGGGCTTCGCGAACGTGGGTCTGCGGTGCGAGGCGGGGGCGGAGTGCGGCCCCGCGCTCCATCGGCCTCGCGGTCACCAACTGCGGTGGAAAGGACCGAGCCCGAGCTCGGCCGCCATTGAGTTCAGGTCGAACCCCTCGCGGAAGTTGTCTCCCGTGTACTCGGGAAGCTGCGCTTTGAGCTGGTCAAGGGATAGTCCCGGCCACCACCACATGCGGCCGCACTTGCACCCAACCGCAGGATGTCCGTCCGGGATGACCGGAAGCCAGTCCTCGGTCCGGCCGCAGTCGCAAGCGGAAGATTTCAAGTCCAGTGAGACGGTTGTGACGCTATGAGGTTTGTGGTGCGGGTTCCCTGCGCTTGGCGGGGTCGTTGATCCACGCTGTCTTCGGGATCTCGGGTGGTCTGGGGCGTCTCGGCGACAGGTGAAAACTGGTTCTGGATCACTTTCCGTGCCAGGGCCACGGAGGGTCACCGGAGCCGCGATCATGAACGGTCGTGGCTGACGATCTCCTCCAAGACCTCTGGCTCCATCAGACCGCCGACATCGCGGTCAACACCCTGACCATCCACGCCGACCGCGTGACCGTCCACGCCGCCACCACCGGCGACGAGGCGGGCTGTCCGTCGTGCGGAGCCGTCTCGACCCGGGTGCACAGCAGCTACGTTCGGCGGCTGGACGACAATGCGGCGGGCGGGCGTCGGGTGGTGGTCGAGTTACGGGTACGCCGGTTCCGTTGCCGTGAACGAGCTTGCCCCCGGGCCACGTTCGTCGAGCAGGCGGCTGGGCTGACCTTCCGTCACGGGCGGCGGAGCCAGGGCCTGCAGACCGCACTGCAGCAGCTCGCCCTGGCCCTGGCAGGCCGGGCAGGTTCACGCTTGGCCGAGGCCTTCGCGGTCCCGGTGAGCCGTTCCACGCTCCTGAGGCTGACACGCGCCCTGCCGGATCCGGCGCACGCGGTGCCGCGCGTGCTGGGCGTCGACGAGTTCGCCCTGCGCAAGGGCCACGTCTACGCCACGATCCTGGTCGACATCGAGACCCGCCGCGCAGTCGATCTGCTGCCCGACCGCACGTCGAGACCGTCCGGTCCTGCTGACCCGGCGGACCCGGCGCCCGCCGGGTCCGCGCTCCAGGCCGGCTCCATGGATCCATCGTGGATCGTGATCGATGAACTGACAAACATGTCTTGGACTCATCGATCACTCCCGGGCCAGACTTCGAGCCATGACGAGTGAGACCACCCTCAGGGCCTCCGGCGGAACCGCCGGCACCGGCCACCGGGCCACGGAACGGCCGGCACCCTCCCGCGCACCGCCCTGACGGTGCTCGCTCCCGCCGTGTGGGGCACGACCTACGTCGTCACCACCGAGTTCCTGCCGCCCGGGCACCCGCTCTTCGCGGGGCTCCTGCGCGCGCTGCCGGCCGGGCTGATCGCGCTCGCTGCCGCGCGGGGCCTGGTGGGGGAAGGCCGCGGTGCTCGGCATCCTCAACATCGGCCTCTTCATGCCGCTCCTGTTCCTGGCGGCCGAGCGTCTGCTGGGCGGCGTCGCCGCCACCCTGTCCGCGGCCCAGCCCCTGGTCGTCACCCTCCTGGCCGTCACCGTGCTGCACGAACGCCTCTCCGCCCGGCGTCTCGCCTGGGGGCTGACGGGCCTGGTCGGCGTCGGCCTCGTCGTGATCGGCCCGAACGCGGCCCTCGACACCGTCGGGATCGCGGCGGGCCTGGCCAGCGCGGTCACGATGGGGCTCGGCGTGACGCTCACCAAGCGCTGGGGGCGCCCCGCCGGGGTCGGCCCGCTGGCGTTCGCCGGCTGGCAACTCACCGCCGGGGGGCTGTTCCTGGCGCCCATTACCGCCCTGGCGGAGGGCGCACCGCCCGCCGTCGACTCCCGGGCCGCCCTCGGCTACCTCTGGCTGGGCCTGGTCGGCGGCCTGCTCACCTACCTCCTCTGGTTCCAGGGCATCGCCACCCTGCCGGTGACCTCCGTCGCGGTACTCGGTCTGCTCTCCCCGCTGGTCGCCGCCACCCTCGGCGCCGTCCTCCTCGGCCAGACGCTCGGCCCGGTCCAGCTCCTGGGCTTCGGCCTCTCGCTCGCCGCGATCGTCGCCGGACAGCTCCCTCCGCGAACCCCCAGCCCGGCGAGAAGCACCAAATAGTCGAATACATCTGGCGCCAATCTCCATGCTTTCCAAGCGGATTGACCAGGGCGACCCCACCTTCCCAGGCCCGACGGTCATTGACACAAGATCACGTGGGTTAGGGTTACTGACGGGTAGTCAACCTCGGTTGAGCCCGTACCACCACTCTTCGAAGGAGAACCATGCTTCGACGCTTTACGACCGTCGCCCTGGCCGCCGCCATCGCCAGCGGCGCGCTGCTCGCCGTCGCCCCCGCCCAGAGCGCGTCCGCCGGGACCATCACCTGCGACGTCAACGCCCTCCGGGACCGCGCCCACCAGCTGCGCAGCCAGGGCAACTGGCGGCTGGCGAACGCCCTCGACGCACAGGCCCAGGCCTGCGAGGACGCCGAGAACAACATGCACCGCTGGGGCTGAGCCCGATCCGGTCCCTCCTGGCCGGTCCGCCGTCGGCGGGCCGGCCAGGCCCGTTCAGCGGGAACGTCAGGCGTGGCAGCGCAGCCGGACCAGGATCGTGTCACCGGGCAGCGCGGCGAGGTACGCCGCACTGCCCGGCCAGGCAGCGGGCCCGGGGCGCTGGCGGGGGCACTCGCCCGGATCGCAGGTGGCGTGCACGGCGTTGCTGCCGCCCTCCAGCCACCAGCCGTCGAGGGTCAGACGCAGCGCTTGGCTGCCACCGCCGCGGCCAACAGGTCTTCTTCTACGGGACGCGCTGCCCTGGAAGCGTTCCTGATGCCCCTCGTTCACGCCGGAGCCCCTTTGCCAGCTGTCGAGAACTCTGGCACGGTTGTCTTGGCGCGCACGTTCGTCGCCGCGATGACCGGGGCCAGTCTGCGTCAGGTGAAGTGGATGACCAAGCGGCATGGCCTGTCCCAACTGGCCACGCAGCAACCGGGACCATGCCCGCTCCCGGTACCGGTCACTGGCCTGATCAACGGTCATCCCTGGCGAGAGCACATGGATTTCGCCGAGGCGGTCACGTTGATGCGGCACCTGGGCACCGCCGCCGCAATCGTCTGCCTATTTTTGACTGGTATGCGTCCCCAGGAAGTCCAGGAGATCCGGCGCGGAGCCCTCACCCAGTACTACGGCGCGCCCGCGATCGCCTCCACCCAGACCAAGGACCAGCCGGGCTGGCCGCGCCGCCACTGGTGGATCATCGAACCCGTCGCCCGGGCCGTCGCCCGGGCCGAACGCCTCTCCTGGCACGAGACCCACATCTTCGCCGCAATCCACTCCGGCCACGTCCGCGACGACGGTGCCGGCGGCTTCCAGGCGGGCACCGACATCGACTACTTCATCTCCGCCGTCAATCGCGACGCCGACACCCTCGGACTCGACCCCATCCCCGACGCCCTCGTGCGCTCGCACATGTTCCGCCGCACCATGGCCGTCATCACCCGCACGGAACCAGACGGCGAGATCGCCAACGGCCTCCAGCTCAAACACGCCGCCCGCCGCGCGCTGGCCAACGCCGTCACCGCCGCCTACGGACAGACCGACACCCGCTGGGCCAAGGAGTTCGACAACGAGCTGGCCACCGCCGCCGACGAACGCCTCGTCCGCCTTCTGCGCGCCCGCCACGCCGGGCACACCGTCGCCGTCGGCCCCGGCGCCCACCGCCTCCACACCGGCCTCGACGCGGTCAACGACCAGCTCAACCGGGCCCCGGCCCTGCGGGCCACGGCCACCGACCAGCGCCTGGAGATCAGCCTTTTGCGGGAGGAGTTCGCCGACCTGCACCTCGGCACGATCAACCACTGCCTGTGGAACCAGGACACCGCCGAGTGCCAGAACACCCTGCCCGAAGAGCGGCGCGGCAACCAGCCCCTGATCGGCGCCTGCCAGCCCGCTCGATGCCGCAACTCCGTCCTGACGATCAAGCACGCCCCCCTCTGGCGCCTCGAAGAGCAGGACCTCACCCAGCGGCTCAGCGGCAAGCTGCCCGCACCACGCCACCGGCTCATCGAGACCCGCCTCGCCGACGTCCGAGCGGTCACCGCCCAGTTCAACCGGCTTGATCAGACCGAGGAGAACGTCTGATGCCCGTCTCGCCCACCACCGAGGCCAAACTCCGCGCCGCCATGGAACGGCTGCTGGACGGCCGGGCCGCGCTCACCGACGGCGCGCTCACCAAGGAGAACCTCGCCCGCGAAGCCGGCGTCAGCCACGCCACCGTCCACCGCGCCGAGACTGTCCTCGCAGACTGGAATGCCCGCGTGACCAGGGCCGTTCTGCGGACCCCGAGCGAAGCCCGCCGCGACGAGGAGATCACCGAACTTCGTCGCCGGCTGCGCGAATCGAGCAGAACGTCACCCTGCTGCAGAACAAGCTCGATGCCCTGGCCACGGTGACTGCCAACCTGTACCACGAGAACCAGGCGCTCAAGAACGAACACGCCCGGCGCGCGGGCCAAACGGTCACCGCTTTCCCGAGATCCGGCTGATTCATCTGGGAAGGGAGCGCGACGAGAGGTCGACGGACTCAGCGTAGGCCTCGCCGCCGCCGAGGAGAAGCTCGCCCAGCTCGATGCTGAGCTCGTTAACGGCACCCCGCGTCGGCGCACCGGTCCGCAACGGCTGCAGGGTTGGCTCTTTCGGATGGCGCAAGGGCATGTCGGTCGGAACCTCCGATTGGCGTGTTCACGCCCGTGCCACTCTGGGATTTCCAGTGAGGATGTCTCCGAACGAGAGGGAATCGGTGCCATGAGGAGAATCGCGCGCGGGCTGGCGGTACTCGGGGTGGTCGCGGCGACGGTTGCGCCTGTGCCGGCGCAGGCGCAGATCCGGCTGTTCCATCCTGCGGAGCTCGGAATCCGGTTCAACCCCGATGGTGTTCCCGGCCAGTGCGGCGGAAGGACGGGTGATCAATGGGCCGAGGAAAGAACCTGGACCGACGCCATCCGTTTCGATACCGACAGTCGTCCGGGCGGCTGCCAGCTGGCGTTCGGCGTTTACGACCCCGACAACGACCTGGAGGGCGTGTCTCTCACTTACGACCTCCGCTCCACCCCCGGCGGGGACCCGGCACAGTGCGGCAACCAGGGCACATTCAGGATGCCGATCAGCAGGGATGCCCGAACCTTCGGTCCCGCCGTCCGGATCGACACCGACAGTCGTCCGGGCGGCTGCAACCTCACCTTCGCCGTGCCGCAGATTAAGCAGACGTACGTCGCCCTCGACATCCAGTACGACCCGGATGGCGACCCCGCCCAGTGCCACAACACCGGGCGCAGCTGGGCCGAAACCGACCGTGGCCCGGTGACGATCGGCATCGATACCGACGACCGTCCCGGAGGGTGTCGGCTCCAACTCCGGCTCAGGGTAGGAACGGGCTGACCGCAAAGAGGCCGCCCAGGCGGCCGTCACCTACCAGTACGTGTTCTGCGACAACGTGCCGCTTCCCCGCTTGGCAGGAAGGAAGTGCCCGGGTGACGGCGACTGTGAGAACGATCAGAAGGGCGGCCGCAGGGCGAGGGTCTCCGTCGCACCTGGTCGGCGTCGCGCAGGTGGCCTGCATGGCCTCCTGTGGCAGCGCGTCCCCCGAACGAAGGAATCACCGATGAGACAGGGCGGCACGTCCGGTCGGCCGTCCGATTTTGAAGCTCTCTGAAGCTGCGGCCTATGTCGTCGAGCGTGAGACACCTCAACTGTGCATAACCTCGGCCTGGCCGCCGCCGAGGCCTTCGGCATGCCGCTCCAACGCCTCGTCGTCGCCGACCACACCGGCGACCACTTCGGCGAGGTCGTCTCCGCCCTCGCCGACGCCTGCACCATCCTCCTGGCCTGCCCCACGGGCGCCCCCGCGCCGCGCCAGCTCGCCCGCCTCGAACAGCGCCTGCGTACTACCGGAGCCACCCTCCTCACCCCCACCGCCTGGCCCGGCACCGCCGAGCTGCGCCTGACCGTGAGCAATGTGGTCTGGAGCGGGCTCGGCGATGGGTACGGCGCCCTGAGCTCTCGGACCATCACCGCTCGGTGCGTCGGCCGGGGCCGCGCCGCCCGGCCGCGCGAGGCCCTTCTGCAGCTGCCGGCCGAACACGGCGGCGTGAGCACGGCCGTCCCCGGTCCCGCTGTGGGGGCACCCTGGCGGCTCCGAGACGTTTGCCGCGATGGCTGCTCTGGCGTAGCCGACCCTGCGCGCCGGCGTCGCACGGAGGGCGGTGAGTCATTGAGGCGGCTGAGACCGCCGCCGGGTGGCATGTTCGTGGCTGAAATTTCGCAGGTCAAAGCCCTGGCCATGGGCTTCCTCGCCCTCGCCGACCGGTGGGACCGCGTGCTGACCGAGCCCAACCCTCACGCCTACGCCTGGGCGGCCCTTTGCTGCACGGGCGAGGCCGATCGGGCACGCGATGAGGAACACCGCCTGCTGATCGAGCGGTTCGTGTTCTCCGCCGACCCTCACCCTCCCCCGACCGCTGCTCTTGATGCGACCGAGGCCGGGCCAAGACGACGGCAGGCGGTAACGTCCTTGGGGCGCGGTGGGATCCCGTGAAAACCCGGTGGCGGTGCGTGTACGCCTCTACTGTGTCGGGCGTGACGATGCCGCTGATCGCGTGGGTGCATGCTGCCCGTACCCGGGTGCTGCGGGTGATGCCGCAGACCCGCTTCAAGGAGACCCTGGCCGTCCAGGTCAAGAAGGACCCGGCCCGTGCGGCGAAGGATGCGGTACCGCAGGCGGAGAGGGCGCAGCTGGACGGCCGGGTCCGCGGCGTTCTGCTGCGCTGGTACACCGCGCGTACGGCCGCGAGCTGGAGTGCGCGCCGGGTGGTGTGGCTGTGCGGCGCGGCAGCGGCGGTGGTCCCGGTGAACAGCCGGTGGGTGCGTCATCCTCCGCGTCCGGCGCGGCGGGAGGTGGCCGACTTCCTCGCGGGCGGTGTCGTTGGGGGGATGGTTGCCCTGATGGTCGTTCTCGTCCTGCCGGTGGTGGGGACGGTCGTGCTGTGTCGGGTGCTGCCTGGCCTGAGGTGGGCCGAGGGGCTGATGGCCTTCGCGGCCACCCTCGCCTGCTCGGTCATGTTCCTGGTCGTCATGGTCCACGGTCGGCAGCGGTTGTTGACACCGCTGCCGGGAGATCCGCAGGCCCGGGTTAACGGGTCGTGGGCAGGGCTCGTGGCGGCGTGCTTGGCCTGCCTGGCGCTGAGCGGTTACGCCGTGCTCTACAGCCGGGCGCGGGCCAGGACGACTCGCAGGGTGTGCCGCCCGTTCGACGCGGTGTGCGTCCGGCTTGCACGGCTGGTAGCCGATCTTCACGCGAAGCGGCACCGCTGGTTCGCCGCCCAGGACGTCGCCGGCTGGACCCGGCAGCTGGAGGAGATCGCGGTGGAGATGGAACGCGCTGGCATGTACCCGGGACGGATCCACGAGGCGGGGCCCGAGGTGACGGCTGCCCTGCGGATGGAGAACTTGCGGATCGCGGCCGTCTTCCGTGCCCACAAGCGCGACCTCGCCCAGGCCCATAGCGCCGCCGTGGTCGACGAGGTGACGGCCTCGCTCCTGAATGGCCTGCGCGCGCTGCTGGCCGGGGACCGCGCCGCTCTGCTGGCGGGAGCGCCGGCCGACGTCCCGGCGCCGGGACGCCTCGCGCGGTGGATGCCGCGCCTGGCCCCCGCGGCGGTGTTCGCCGCAGCCGCGGTCCTGCTGCCGCTGGTCCCGCTCGTGGCCGAGAGCCCCGGCATGGCCACGAGCCTGCGCTGGACCTTCTCCGTGATGGCCGCCGTCTCCCTCGCCACGATCCGCCAGGACGTCGCCGCGCAAGTCAACGAGCTCTTCAGCCGTACCGTCGCCTGGGAGAAATGACCCCCGACCCGAAGACGGCCCGGCCCACCGGACCAATCGTCCAAGCCTTTTTCTGCCTCCACCGCACGGACAGCCCGCTGCTCAGTCACTTGACGGGAGCGTGCGGGAGTTGGCTACCGGAAGCGTGTTGGCGGCCTGACTACCGGACCGGCATGTCACCGGCAGAATCGCACGGGCCGGGCCGTCGTCGCTCCGATGACGCTCGTTCAGGTGGCTGCTCGCTCCGGCCGGTGACCGGAGGCGCTGCGAAGGAGTTTTCCGGGTGACCTTCCTCGTCGAGTTTCTGGAGGACTCCGGTGCGTCTTCGCCCTGTGCTCGTTGCCGCCCTGGCTGTCACCGCCACCGTGCTTCCCACCGCGCCGGCCCAGGCCGCCGTGCCCGCCGCGGCGGTGCTCCACCGGGTGGGGGAGACGGTCTCGGAGCCGCTGTCGGAGGCGATCGCCTCGCTGCGGGTGGCGGATGAGAGTAGGGAGGGGTACGAGCGCACCAAGTTCCGGCACTGGATCGACGCCGACAAGAACGGCTGCAACACGAGGGCGGAGGTCCTGATCGCGGAGGCCGTCGAGGCGCCGGCCATCGGACCGAAGTGCGCGCTGGCCAACGGGATGTGGGTCTCCCCGTACGACAACGTGGTGTTCACCGACGCCCGGCAGCTGGACGTGGACCACGTCGTCCCGCTCGCGGAGGCCTGGGACAGCGGGGCCTCGGCGTGGACCGCCAGTGAGCGAGAGGCCTACGCGAACGACCTCGGCGACGCCCGGGCCCTGGTGGCGGTGTCGGCGCGCAGCAACCGCGCGAAAGCGGACAAAGACCTGACGGAGTGGCTGCCGCCGCTGCAGGCCTACCGCTGCACCTACCTGACGGACTGGACGGCGGTGAAGACCCGCTGGCGCCTGAGCGTCGACAACAAGGAGCGGGAGGCCATGGAGCAGCTGGCTGCAGGCTGCCCCGACGAGCCGCTGACCGTGACCATCGCCCGCTGACAATCTCCAGCCTCACCGTGATCGAGCGCACCCCGCACCTCCGGCGCCTGCCCCGACTGGCCCTGCTACGCCACTGGTCGGCCCAAGGCCGCCGCCCGCATCCTCACGGACGACATCAGCTTCGGTGCCGAGCCGGCCGCACCACCAGCGCCCTGCCGACCTGGCGCGGCCGATCTCGGCGGTCAGCGGCTGGGCCTCGGCGCACCCGAAAAGGGCTGACCGTCCAGGCCGCCGCCGTCGTGTGCCCTCGGACGCACTCCGTCGTTGAACCCGGGCGAGCGTCCCGACCAGGACGTACCGCGATGCCCTGCGCCACACCGCCCGGGGCCTCGGGGCGATCGGACTCGTACCCCCACAAGCTGCCACCTAAGGCCTGTCTGACAAATGATCATCTGGCTGGTTCGCGGAGCCGGAGAATCAGTGAGGTCAGGACGACTCCGGCGCGGTAGCGGTCGGCGAGCTTGTCGAAGCGGGTGGAGATCGTGCGGAACTGCTTCAGGCGGGCGAAGCATCGTTCGACCACGTTCCGGTCGCGGTAGAGAACCCGGTCGAAGACGGGTGGCCGGCCGCCGAGGGCCCCGCGGCGGCGGCGGTTGTCCGTCTGGTCGCGGCGCTCGGGGATCGTGACGGCGATGCCCCGGCGCCGCAGCAGGTGGCGGATCGCCCGGCTGGAATAGGCCTTGTCGCCCAGCACGCGCTCCGGTGTCGTGCGCGGGCGGCCCGTTCCTGTGCGCGGGACACGGATCCCGTCGAGGACCTGGCCGAACGCGGTGGCGTCGTTGACATTGCCGGCGGTGAGCACGATCGAGAGCGGCGGGCCGCGGCCGTCAACAGCCAGGTGGACTTTGGTGGTCAATCCGCCTCGGGACCGGCCGAGGGCCTGACGCGTCTGCGAGCTGCCCGGATCTTCCAGTTCATCCCTGTCTGCGGCCCCCTTTTGCGGGCGCCGGCCGCGTGCTGGTGTGCCCGGTTGATCGTGGAGTCGACGGCAACCGTCCACTCCACCCGGCCCACCGCGTCGTCGCGGACCTGGACGTGCACCAGCAAGCGGGCCCGCGTGCCGTCCGAGTCCCACCGGGCGAACCGCTCGTAGACGGTCTGCCACGGCCCGTACCGCTCCGGCAAATCACGCCACGGGGCCCCGGTCCGCAGCCGCCACAGCACACCGTTGACCACCTGTCGATGGTCGCGCCACGGACGGCCACGCCCGTCCACCTGCGGCAACAGGGCTCTATTCGCTCCCATGCCGCGTCCGTCAACTCACCTCGACCTGCCACAAGATCAATTATCAGCCGTGCCCTCGCGCGAGGCCGCCCTCGTCCTGCTGGCGCTACCGCGAGGCGACCCCCGGAAACTGAACCGACGCCCGCCGCCACCCGACGGGCCGTGTCCGACCTGAGGCCTACCCATCCAGGGGGAGACACCACGGCAGGGATCGGGTGCGGACGGTACCCGGGGCGGAGGACTGATCCCGGAGCGAACTGACAGAGTGTCACGCAGTGGGGCGGACGCCGACAGGGCGCCGCCCGTTCGGAAGGGCGGGGCACATGACGGGGAACAGCGGCATTCGGTCGGACCGCGGCATGCCGGGAACGCGCCGGCGCCGACGGCGGCTCCGGGTGGCCGTGACGGCGCTCGTGGGTGCGGGCCTGCTGGCCACCGCGGCACCGGCGGCGACGGCGCAGGGCACCCCGGCCGACGTCGGCCCGAGCCCGACGGCCGGGAGCAGCGCCCCCCGGGTGGATCGGGGTTCCCTGGACGCCGCGGTTGCCGCCATGGTGAAGCAGGGCGGCGCCTC
This sequence comes from Kitasatospora sp. NPDC023120, assembly GCF_055560835.1. NCBI lineage: Bacteria > Bacillati > Actinomycetota > Actinomycetes > Kitasatosporales > Streptomycetaceae > Kitasatospora > Kitasatospora sp. NPDC023120. Next base: position 17,134 of record NZ_JBVHHY010000056.1, read on the forward strand.
GGCCGCGCTGGGCGCCGCTCGGGAGGGCTCCCGCCCGACCTGGAAGGGCGCGGCCGGCACCTCCGACGTCGCCACCGGCGCGCCGGTCGACGAGAATGGCCGCTTCCGCATCGGCAGCGTCACCAAGGCCTTCGTGTCCACGGTGGTCCTCCAGCTCGTCGGTGAGCACCGGCTGGGCCTGGACGATCCGATCGAGCGCTTCCTGCCCGGCGAGGTGCCGAACGGCGCCGCCGTCACGGTGCGCCAGCTGCTCAACCACACCAGCGGTCTGCCCGACCACACCAATGACCCGGCGTTCGACTACACCAAGCCGGACTGGGCGGAGCGCGGCCGGTGGAAGGATTACCGGGCCCAGGACCTGGTCGACATCGCCAACAGGTTCCCGCCGCTCGCCGCTCCCGGCACCGCCTGGAACTACTCCAACACCAACTACGTCCTGGTCGGGATGATCATCGAGAAGGTGACCGGGCACACCTGGAACGAGGAGGTGGACCGCAGGATCGTCCGCCCGCTCGGCCTGACCCACACCTCCATGCCCGTCAGCTCGCCGTTCATCCCAGGCCCGCACGCCCACGGCTACCTCCAGCTGCCCACCGGGCCGGCCGACGTCACCCTGGAGAACCCCTCCTGGGCCGGCCCGGCCGGGGGTGGCATCTCCACCGCCGCCGACCTCAACCGGTTCATCGCCGCCCTGCTGGGCGGCAAGCTGCTCCGCCCCGCCGAACTCGCCGAGATGCAGCGGACCACCGGCCTGGGCGGCGGCAAGGACTACGGTCTCGGCCTCAAGCGGTACGACACGCCGTGCGGACTGTACTGGGGCCTCACCGGCGGCATCCCCGGCTACAGCACCGGCATGTTCGGCGCGGCGGACGGGCAGCGCCAGTTCGCCATGTCGGTGAACTTCTACGACCTCTCCGACCCGGCGGCCGGCGGAAAGGCGTGGCAGGACCTCGTCGACGCCGGGACCTGCGCCGGCCGGGGGTGAGCCACCGGCAGTGTCACCCGTAGGGGGCTGCACCCGGGCGTGGAGGGTCGGCCGTGCGGGCGTCCGGTGAAGTGGATCAGCTCCTCGCTCTGTGCGGGGCCAGGCGGATTGAGCCACGGAGCGTTCGACATGGGTGTGTAGGTCCTTTCGATGGCGGGAGGGCGGCGCCGCGCCGCGGTTCCGCACGCCGCTGGAGCGACGCCTGTCGTCCTGACCGCCGCCCGGCGGGCTCTTGACCCGGGGGCGGCTGGTGCACTCCCATGGACGGAGGGCGGGGAGGTGGTCGTGATGGCGGACGGGCCCGACGGCGGACGTGACGTACCCGGGACGGTGATGGCCGTGGTCCTGGCGCTGATCGTCGTCGCGCTGATGCTCTGGGGAATGACCGCGGGCGACGACCCGCCGGCCGGCCGGTCCGGCTGCGAGGCGTCCTGCGACTGGCACTGAGCAGGACCGCGCGCCGAACGGGGCGCCCGCCGGGACCTCGCCGGAGCCCCGCCACGCGACGACCGGGGCCGACCCCGCCGCGCGACGAGCACAGCCACCTCCCCGCCCTCCTGCGCCGCCGCGCCCTGGCACCCGGCACCCCGGCTCCCCGGTCGCAGGCCGCCTGACCCCCTGGCCCCCTGGTCGCAGGCCGCCTGCGCCGCCGCGGCCGACCGGGCCTAGGATCTGACGGTTCGTCCGGTCCGGGCGGACCGCCCAGCCGGCGGGTCCGGCGCTTCGGACCACCGGTCGGCCCGCCGGCTCTTCGGCACACTGGGACGACGCAACCGGCGGCCTCCAACCCTGCTCCGGATGGCCCTCCTCTCGTTGCTGGGCACCTGTTTATGCGTCAGGTTTGGTAAACGAACGGCTGGCGTAGCCCGGCGAGATCTCACGAGAGCCCACATGACATGAACAAGGCTCAGCTTGTAGAGGCGGTGGCCGAGCAGCTGGGCGGTCGCAAGGCCGCCGCAGAGGCCGTCGACGCAGTGCTCGACACCATCGTGCGTGCCGTTGTAGCCGGTGACCGAGTGTCGATCACCGGCTTCGGCACCTTGGAGAAGGTGGACCGCTCCGCGCGCTACGCCCGAAACCCCCAGACCGGTGAGCGCGTGAGGGTGAAGAAGACCTCCGTGCCGCGGTTCCGCCCGGGCCAGGGGTTCAAGGACCTCGTCAGCGGCGCCAAGAAGATGCCGAAGGAAGGGCCCGCGGTGAAGAAGGCCCCTAAGGGCTCCCTCACCCCGGGCAAGGCCGGTGCTGCCAAAGCCCCGGCCGCAAAGCGTGCCGGCGCCAAGAAGGCTGCGACGAAGAAGACCACGACGGCGAGGAAGACGGCGCCCGCCAAGACCATCGCTGCGAAGAAGACCACGGCCACCGCCGCGAAGAAGACCACGTCTACCGCCACGAAGAAGACGGCCGCCGCCCAAAAGGCGGCTCCGACCAAGAAGACCACCGCTCGGAAGACCGCCACCGCCAACACTGGTTCGGGGGGCCTAACAAGTGATTCTGAGCAAGGCTCGTGACTACGCTGGAGCGGCTAGGCCGTGTTTTAGAACTGATGGTCGTCACGTCCCGCAGCGTTCATGATCTTCGCTGTGGGGCGTGGAGATCTTTCTGATGAGCAATGGGCCGTTCTGGAGCCGTTGTTGCCGGTCGGCGCTATGGGGCGGCCGTCGAGGTCCCGTCGCAGGCTGATCGACGGCATTCGATGGCGGGTGCGTACGGGTGCCCCGTGGCGGGACGTTCCACCGGAGTACGGGCCCTGGCAAACGATCTACGGCTTGTTCCGCCGCTGGCAACGGCAAGGTGTCTGGCACCAGGTCCTGGCCGGGTTGCAGGCGCGGGCGGATGCGGCGGGAGTGATCGTCTGGGAGGTGAACGTCGACTCCACGATCTGCCGGGCCCACCAGCACGCCGCGGGAGCCCGACGGGACGGGGCCGCCCAGA
>NZ_JBVHHY010000057.1:0-15195 GCF_055560835.1 Kitasatospora sp. NPDC023120
CTCAGCATGCTCACCCGCTTCGTGGAACTCACCGGACTCACCTCCGCCCAGCACATGGACGGAGGCGCGAGTGCGTGGTGCACGGTGGGATTCCGGTCCCGGGGCGAGGTCGGCTCGGCCCGTTTGCGCAGCAGCTGGCTGACTGGCTCCAGCAGCAAGGAGAGCAGCCTGGTGCTGGGCCGTTCCGGTGTCGAGGTCTGGATCGACCATACGGCCATGGCCGGATTCGCCTGCCGGGAAGGCGAGTTGCTGGCTTCCTTCGGTAACGACGGCCGGACCGCACGGAAGGTCGCCCACTACCGCCCGCTCTACGCCAACCTGTTCTCCGACCGGCCCGATCCGGTACTCGGGTTCGACGCGGCGGCGACGATCACCGCGATCCATCACATGGTGCCGCGAGAGCGATAGCCGCCGATCGGGGTCGATCCGTGGCCTGTCCGATGCTGACGATTTGCTGACCGTGGATGGTCCTCCAGGCTTCCGAGCCGGGAAGAGCCGACACGCGCTTGGTATGTGGTGGAACTTCATCGGCCGCTCGACGGAGGACATCGCCCAGGCCCGCACGGACTGGATGACGGGCACCCGCTTCGGCGAGGTCCACGGCTACGCCGGTTACCGCCTGCCCGCCCCGGACCTGCCCGCGATGCCGCTGAAGCCGCGCGGGCGGGTGCGCTGACCTGGGGAAACATGCCACCGGACTGGCCGCGCTCCCGCCGGCGGCTGGCCGCCCTGCGAGTGGGCTTCGCCATTGCGTCGTAGTTTCGTCCCAGTGGTCGACCTCGCGCTCTCCCTGGCGGGGGTCGGGGTCGCCAGCCGCCTCGCCCAGGGAGAGGGGAAGGTCATCGGCCTCACCGGGTGCGCTGAGGTCATCCACCGATCGCCCCGTCCTCGCTCTCGCCCCGCCGGCACCACCCCACCCACGCCGGTGTTCAGTCATGCAACAGCCGGCTCTCGCTGGTGCTTCCGGCATGGTGATGGTTCCATCAATTCGACGTCGTCAATGACCATTAGACGGTACGTCAGGTCGACTCGCTCCTGGATGAAGGGATGCGCGGCCGGCCCCTTTCCTACTGGAGACAAGACAAGGAACACTATGAATCGCATCGCTCGTTCGCTGGCTGTGGCTGCCACCGCCGGCTCCCTGACTCTGTTGGCCGCCCCCGCCTCGCTGGCGGCGGCCTCGAGCACGACTACCACGCCCTGCGCCACCTACACCGCCTCCAACAGCTACGGCTACGGCCAGATCTCGGTCTGCCCGCAGGGTGGCACCAACTACCGGATCAGCGGCTACATCTCGACCAACATGCCGGACGGCGGGATCTTCGGCCCGAACTGCGCCGGCTGGTACCTGCGGTCGGGTTCGACGTACCTCGGGCTGGGGACGACCGTTTGCGCACAGCCGAACGTTGCCACGTCCACACGCAACTTCGACTACAGCACCACGCTGTCGGCCACGCCGGACAGTGCCGGGATTCAGCCGGTCGACCTGTGACCCCTGCTGACAGGGGAGCCGTCACGGAACTGTCCAACTGCAGCAAGTAGGCAGCCGGACACCGGTCGGCTCATCACCGTTCCAACGGAGCTGCCCCTGCCTGGCAGGCAGGGGCAGCTCCGCTCTGCCACGCGTGCCCTCCGGAGCTGACGCAACGTCGGTGGCGGGGGACCGTGGTTCCCTGGCGCGACCGAGCCTTCTGCCGGGGATCACCGGGTAGCTGTTGCCCAGGGCGACCCGCGGCCGGCCGCGGGACTCCTGAGCTGCAGCGACCACCTGGGTCCGCCACGTGTCGCCCCGCGCCGGGCCCCGGTCAGGCGAGACGGGCGAGCAGGACGCGATGCATCGGGGTGTCGAGCAGCCTGACCCGGCGCAGGCCCGCATCGGCCAGCCACTGGTCGTAGTCCTGGACACTGAACGAGTCGCCGCCGCCGGTGGCCAGCATGGAGGCGGCGAAGAGGCGGAAGAATCGATTCTGGATGGAGCCTGCACCGGCATCCTCGTCGAGGATGTGGTCGACGATGGCGACCACGCCGCCCTCGGAGAGGGACTTGGCCGACTTCAGCAGCAGTTCCCTGGCGGAGTCGGGTGTCTGCAAATGGAAGATGTTCACGAACAACGCCAGATCGACACCGACGCCCCAATCGTGGTTCCAGAAATCGCAGACCACCGGCTCGAAGCGGTCCGTGACGCCGAGGCGAGCGGCCTGCTCTGTGGCGATAGGGATGATCTGCTCGGCGTCCAGGCCTCGGCCGCGCAGCTCGGGAAACTCTTCCAGCAGGAGGTGGCTGTAGATCCCGGTGCCGCAGCCGACGTCGAGCAGGATCGAGGAGTCGCCGTCCGTCCAGCCGAACTCGCGTAGCGTGTCGGCCACCGTGGCCGTGATCGGTGGAGCCCAGAAGTTGATACCGCGCACCAGCGAGGTGTAGTCGCTCTCGGAGATCTGGTTGAGCTGCTCGGCGCCGTTCTCGCCCCGCGCGCCAGTGCGCACCGCGTCGGCCAGGTTGCGCCAGGCGTTCCAGGCCACAGCGCGGTCGTGGCTGATCTTGCCGGCCAGACTGTAGAGGCTGTCGGGCGAGAACACCCGGTGCAGCTCGGTGGGCAGTGTGTAGACGACCTGGCCGTTTTCGCCGCGGCTCCGCGCGAGGATGTCGTAGGCGTGGAGTCCGTCGAGTAGGACCCGAGTCGCCCGAAGGTCAGTGTTGAGCAGGTTTGCCAGCTCGGCCGCAGTGGACGGGGCCGTGGTCAGCGCTTCGAACACTCCTAGGTCCTGGGCGGCTTCGATGACTCCGGTGGACCAAATGCCGATCAGGTGCTCGTACAGCCGGTGCGTGGCGCGTATCTCGTCAGCGTGGGAAGAGATCAGCTGGTGGTCGACCAGCGAGATGGAATGACGCGAGGCATTGATAGCGGGAAGCGGCATGGCGAAATATCCCTGTGACTCGGAAAGATGTTGGGCCGATCGGCCAATGATGACGAGTTGAGCCGCGAACGGGGCGTGTGAGGCGAGCGTAGCCGCCACCAGGTGACGCCGTCTCGATCTGGAGGCTCGTGATGAGGAAGGCCAGGTCGTGTGGTTCCGGCGAGAGCGGGTCGGGAGCGAGATCACCCGAGATCGCGATGGCCTTTCGGCGGCGCTCAACTGAGGCGAGGATGCAGTTGAACGCGCCGGTCGTCCGATCTGGCCTTCGGCGCCGGAGTGTTGCTCGGCAACGCCTTTCCTGGGTATCCGGATGAGCGGCATGACCCGCTGAGGCACCGCGGATCCGGACGTGGGGCTGTCTGGGTTGACCGTGGCGGAACGCGTGGCCGTGGATCATATCGATCCGACGTGTTGTCAGACAACCTCCGGGTGATGAGCATTGATCGACAGAGCCCCTGCGGGTCATAGTGCTGCCGGACGGCGTCGTGCACGGTGGGAGGCGGATTCCTCCGCATCGGAACCTCGAAGTTCTCGCTTCTGCTGTCCGCTCCGCGCTCCGGGTGTGCGGGCAGGTGAAGCCGGCATGTGCGCGGCTGGACCGGTCCTGTGCGCCGGGGCGTCCATCAGGCAGACGGGAAAGGGACACGCGGATGGCTGATGGGCTGACGCATGAACGGCGCCTCTGCCTTCTCCATCCCCTTTAGGAGGACTCTCTGTGGCTGTGCGAGACATAGCGTACGTCGAGTTGTATACGATCGATAAGAGCTCTTCTGTCGATTACTTCGTCTCATCCTTCGGCTTCACGCGGGTGGCGGACGCGGTGACGGCCGACCGGAGTTCGGTACTGCTCCGGCAGGGCGGGGTGGACCTGCTGGTCACCTCCGGGCGGGGGATCTGGAAGTTCCTGGACGAGCACGGGGAGGGAATCGCCGACATCGCGCTGACCTGTGACGATGTCAGTGGAACCTGCAGGACGGCGGAGGCAGCCGGTGGCAGCATCGTCGGCTCCACGGGTGGCAACCCGGTGCTGTCGGGCTTCGGCGGCGTGTCCCATACGCTCCTTCCCGCTGCCGACGGTCCCGGGTCGACCTTCCCCGGCGGCCATAACTGGATCGCCACCTCAGGGGAGCCGATCCGGCCGACCGGCCGGCTCCGGTTGCTGGACCATGTTGCGATCTGCCTCGAGGGGAACACCCTGGCGGAATTCGCCGACTACTACGAGGACGGCTTCGGGCTCTCCCGCTACTTTTCCGAATACGTTGGAGTCGGCGACCAGGCGATGGACTCGATCGTCGTCCGGAGCGCGTCGGGGGGCGCTACCTTCACGCTCGTCGCGCCGGATCCGGAAAAGGGATCCGGACAACTCGACGCGTTCCTGGAAAGGAACGGCGGCCCGGGAGTTCAGCATCTCGCATTCCTCGTCGACGACATCGTTCCCTCGGTCCATGAGTTCCGGGACCGCGGTGTGGAGTTCCTGAGGACCCCGGGCACGTACTACGACATGCTCGCCGAGCGCTCCATCGGAGTGCAGGAGGAGATCGCGGCGCTGCGGGCCACCGGTGTGCTGGCCGACCGCGACGAATGGGGATACCTGCTGCAACTGTTCAGCCGCTCGCCGTACGAGCGCAACACGCTCTTCTTCGAGCTCATTCAGCGCCGGGGGTCCCGGGGATTCGGTAGTTCCAACATTCGGGCCCTCTACGAAGCGGTAGAGCGCGACCGGCTCGCTGCCGAATGAACGGCGAGGGTTCCGTTACCGCGGCGGTGAACGCCCTCACGCTGGCCGAAATCGCCCGCCTGGCCCGGGAGCGCATGGATGCTGCTGTGTGGGACTTCCTGGAGGGGGGCGCGGGTGAGGAGTGGACGCTCAGGGCGAATACGGAGACGTTCGACCGGGTGCGACTGCTGCCGAGGGTACTGGCCGGAATCGGCCGATCGGAGACCGGGGCCCGGATTCTGGACCGCAACTGGGTGGCGCCGGTCGCCATCGCGCCGATGGCCTATCACACCCTGGCCGATCCGATGGGCGAGGTCGCCACGGCTCGGGCCGCGGGAACCGCCGGCATCCCGCTCATCGTGAGCACGTTCGCGGGCCGAACCTTCGAGGACATCGCCGCGGCAGCCATCTCCCCGCTCTGGCTCCAGGTGTACTGCTTCCGTGACCGCTCGACGACTCGGCGGCTCATCGAGCGGGCCGAGCGGGCCGGCTTCGAGGCGCTGGTGCTCACCGTGGACGCCCCGCACCTCGGCCGCCGGCTCCGGGACCTGCGCAACGACTTCCGGCTGCCGCAGGGCATCGAGCCGGCCAACCTCACCAGCACCGGCTTCTCCTCCCCGAGCGGCCACGCGCAAGCCGAGTTCGATCCCGCCCTCGACTGGTCGGTGCTCGAGTGGCTGCGGTCGGTGAGCTCGCTTCCCGTGCTGCTCAAGGGAGTTCTCAGCGTTGCCGATGCGCGGCTGGCGGTCGCGGCGGGGGCGGACGGCATCGTCGTGTCGAACCACGGCGGCCGGCAGTTGGACGGTGTCCCGGCGACGCTGGAGGTGCTGCCCGAGATCGCTTCGGCGGTCGCGGGCGACTGCGCCGTCCTCCTGGACGGCGGGATCCGCCGTGGCCGGGACGTCCTGGCCGCGCTCGCGCTCGGCGCCGACGCGGTGCTGTTGGGGCGTCCGATCCTGCACGGACTGGCCGCAGGCCGCCAGGCTGGCGCGGAGCGGGTGCTGGATCTGATCATCGCCGAGCTGGCGGATGCGATGACGCTCACCGGCACCCGAACCGTCGCGGACGCCGGACCGGACCTGATCCGGGAGGCAGCAATCGCAGTCTGACGGAACGGTACCTGCGCAAACGGGTCCGGCCGTCGCTCGGAACCGAGCGACGGCCGGACCCCGTTCACGTTCAGATCAGGCGCAGCCGGACCCGCCAGAAGCTGAGCGCGGCCAGCACACCGGCGAGCACGAGGAAGAGGAGCGTCTCTGTCCACTGCAGCGTCCAGTAGTGGCTCGCGGGCTGGAAGGTCGCGTTGACGTGGAGGTTCTTCTTCTCCAGACAGGCCCCGAGCGCGTGCGAGTTGGCCGCCGAGTCCAGGCAGTCCTGGAGCTGGGAGATGGGGACCGCCTGGCCGGACGAGTCCAGGAACGCGCTGGTGTCGGTGACCCAGCCGCCGGGGACCTTGTAGCCCCACAGGTGCACGTTGTCGGTGGTGTTGATGCCGTTGACGTGCGTCATCACCTGTTCGTTGATCGCCACGACGCTGTGCGAGGCCGGCACCAGGTTCTCCCGGACGACCGTCGGCATGAGGACCTGGACCCCGGCGAAGACGACCAGGGTCACGGCCATCGCGGGCACGGTGCGGCGGATGAAGATCCCGACGCACGTCCCCAGGACGAAGGCGAACGCGGCGTAGCCCAGCGGCGTGATGTTGCGGGCGACGAACAACGTAGGCGAGAACCGGTCCGCCGAGATCTGGTCGATCGGGCTGACGCTCCAGGTCGCCAGCAGGGTGAGCAGTCCGGTCACGGCAACGCTGAGCAGCCCGATCACCAGGAGCTTGACCGCCAGCCAGCGTCCGCGGGTCACGCTCTGGTTCCACACCAGCCGATGGGTGCCCGCCTCCAGCTCGCGGGTCACCAGCGGCGCGCCCCAGAAAATCCCGATGACGCCGGGAACGGCGATCAGCAGGCCGTTGAGCAGGGTGAGTTGGAGGTCGTAGCGACTCGTGAGGTCGGCGGTGGCGGAACCGCAGGTGCCATGGGACTGGCACCCCGCGACGCCGGAGTCGTAGGCGCTGCGGATCTGCAGGCCGAGGACCACCAGGTAGATCGCGATCAGGCCTACGGCGATGAGCGCCGCCAGCGCCTGAGCGCGGAACTGGCGCCAAGTCAACCAGATCACAGCTGGACCCCCGTGTTCTCTGCTGCGTTGTACTGACCGGTGCCGAACTCCGCCCGGTTCATGTAGGCGAGGACCAGGTCCTCCAAGCCCAGGGTCTCCGCGGTCCAGTTGAGGCTGGCCAGCGGGCCGGTCATCCGGACGATCAAGTTGCTCTGCCGGGAGCTGTGTTCGGCCTGAATGACCTCCACCGCCGGGGGCAGCTCGGCGCCCCGGGCACCGGTCAGCCGGCAGTGGCCGGCCAGCAGGTCGTCGACGTCCCCGGCCAGCTGGACCCGGGAGGCGACCACCAGGACCAGGTAGTCGCAGACCCGCTCCAGGTCGCCGAGAAGGTGTGAGGAGAGCATCACGCTCGAACCGAGTTCGGCGACCAGCTCCATCAGGTTCTGCATGAACCCGCGTCGGGCCAGGGGGTCCAGGGCGGCGACCGGCTCGTCGAAGATCACCAGCTCGGGCCGCTTGGCGGCCGCGATGGTCAGGGCGAGCTGGGCGCGCTGGCCGCCGGACAGCCGACCCGCCTTCTGGGTGAGGTCCAGGCCGATCTGCTTGATCCGCCGCTCCGCCATCGCGGCGTCCCAACTCGGGTTGAGGCGCGCGCCCAGGCGCAGGTGGTCGGCGACGGTCAACCCCGCGTACACGGGCGTGTCCTGGGCGACGAATCCGACCTTGGCCAGCTGCGACGCACTCGTGCCGGGACGCGTCCCGAGCACCCGGATCGTGCCCGAGGTTGGCTGCAGCAGCCCGCTGGTCAGCCCCATCAAGGTCGACTTGCCAGCTCCGTTGGGGCCGACCAGGCCGATGACCCGTCCCTCCGGGATGCTCAGATTGACGTCAGTCAGGGCGTGGTGGCGGCCGTACCGCATCCCCAGTCCCTCGGCTTCCAATACGGGGCTCATCTCTTCCCCTCTGTTGCTCTTGGTGTGACACGTGGTCATGGACAGAATCCGGCGTTGTCGCCTTGTCCCGGCGGGTCCAGGCGAGCCGGTGCCATCCATCGCCGTCCGACTGATTCATCTAGGACCCTAGTACAATAGAAGCCTAGGTGTGATGAGCCGTCAAGCGCCCCACGTCAAGCGGGTGGGTGCGGCTGAGTGCACAGGCCGAAACGCACCAGGGGCGGTGCGCGGGATCGCGCACCGCCCCTGGTCGGCGGATGTCCCGGCTGTCGACAGGGCCGACCTGTCGTGCCGAGCGGATTCTGAGATGCGGCAGTGTGCCTTGGAGTGAGTTCCCGTCAGTGCTTGTCGAGGAACTCGATGACCGCCGCATTGACCTCGCCGGGACGTTCCAGGTTTCCGAGGTGTCCGCAGTCCTGGATCTCCACGTAATCGCAGTCCGGGATGGAGCCGGCCACCTCAAGGGCCAGATGCGGCGGGGTGATCAGGTCATCGGCGAAGGCGATCACCCGGCAGGGCGCGGTGATCCTTCGCAGCGCCTCGCGGCGATCGGTGCCGGTGTCGATCCAGGCCTGTCCGCCACTGCCGCCGCCGGACAGTTCGAACAGCTCCAGCCAGCTGGACATGGCGGTGTCATTGCTCAACGTTGCCGGCGAGAGCATTTCGAGCACCTGTTTGGCGGCGTTGTAGGCGGGAGGCAGCCGGATGCCGGCCTCCAGCAACGCGAGGTCCGCCCGCGCCTGGGCACGCCGGGTGGCGTCCGACCTCGAGCGGGTGGCCAGCAGGACCGCGCACCGGACCAGGTGAGGGTGGTGGACGGCCAACTCCTGGGCGATCAACGACCCCAGGGACGTTCCGACGATGCGGACCGGACCGAGGTCCAGCGCCTCGATCAGGCCCTTGGTGTCGGCGACCAGATCGGCGAGCGCGTACTTGCCGGGAGGTGCGTCGGAGGGACTGATGCCCCGGTTGTCGAACGTGATCGTCTGGTACCCCGCCCGGTTCAGCGCGGGTGTCTGATGCATGGTCCAGACCCGGCCGGACGCGCCTGAACCCATGATGAGGAGGACGCTCTCCCCGTGGCCGGTGCGCTGGTAGGCGAGCCGGATGCCGTTGCTGTCCACAAAGGGCATGCTGCGGATGTCTCCTCGGTCATCGTGCGATCCGGTACCGGTGCCGCCACCCCGGTTCGGGCCGCGGCGAGGCGACGTGGCGTTCACCGGGCTCCGGCCGCACGGCACCGGATTCGACGGGGCCTGCGAGCGGGGTGATGTGTTCAACGAACTGTGTTGACGCGGCGGTTCACGACCGGCTACGCGGTTGAATCGGACACCGCTCCGGTGGTCGTCAGGGCGAGAATAGTCACCCGCGGCTGCTCCTGGCAGCCTTTCCAGGACGCGACCGGATCGGCCCGACAGCGGGCCGCGCCGGTTGAACGGTGTTGACAGGCAGCCGCCGTGCCGGAGGCCGCGGACTGCGGATCGACCGGTGGTCCCGAGTGCCCCCGACCGCGTTCAAGTGCGGCGGAGGCACGGTTGAACAAGCTCGTGACCAGCGCGGGACGGCGCTTGTTCGGCACTTCCCGAGCGGCAGCGGAGCACGGCCGAACGCTCTTGATCAGCTCTGCGGGGCTGCCGCATAGTGGTCAGCGACGGAGCGAGGCGCCTCCAGGAAAGAGGAGCGCCGGAGTGCGGACGAAGGGCCGCGGGCCCGATTCAGCGCACTTGTTCAGCCGGCTCGGCGATTTCGACGCGCCACGCGCAGAAATGCCGCCAGCCGAAGTCGGGCCAGCCGGAGGCATCGCCGGTCGACGACCCGCAATCGACGTTTTCGGAAAGCTACTCGAGAGGGATGGCAAGGTGACCAATCCGTTCGACGACCCGGACGCCAACTACCTGGTACTGGTCAACGACGAGGGGCAGTACTCGCTCTGGCCGGTCTTCGTTGACGTGCCCGCGGGCTGGGAGAAGGTCTTCGGCGAGGCCGGACGTCAGGACTGCCTGGACTACATCGAAAAGTCCTGGACCGACATGCGGCCCAAGAGCCTCATCGAGGCCATGCAGAACTAGGCCTTCGGGCTGATCCCGCCGGGATTCGGCCCGACAACGGAACGGCACGGCGCACCGCGCCGCGTCCGAAGGCGCCGGCGAGGCCGGCGCCTTTCAAGCGCCGACCCTGCCGACCGGGCGGATGGCAATGGGCGCCACGCGGCGAAGTCTGCGCGCCACAGCCGCGCGGCGACGCGGCGACGCACACAGCGAATTAGAACGAGATATTCGGCCTTCATTGAGGAATGCTGGGCAGCAATAAGGCATGCCTCGATGGCAGTTGGCCCCTGCTGGTCCAGTCGGTGATTCGAACGATTGGGGTGGGCAGGCATGGCCGCAGCATTCAACGGTGAGTCCCGGGAGCTGATGTCGGGTCAGCTGGGTATCTGGTACGCCCAGCAGTTCGCGCCTGACAACCCGTCGTACAACGTCAGTGAATACCTCGAGATCACCGGCGAGCTGGACCTCGTCCTGTTCGGTGCAGCGGTGCGGCGCGCCATTGATGAGGCCGAGACGCTGCGACTGCGGTTCCGGACCGAGGACCGGGAGCCGCGGCAGTACGTCGACGACTCCGGCGACTACCCGTTCGCGATCGTCGACCTGACCGCCGAGGCGGATCCGCGGGCGGCGGCCGAGGAGCGGATGCGGACCGAGCTGACGCACCCGATGGACCTGGAAGCCGGACCGACGGCGTTCTACACGTTGTTCAAGCTGGCCGATGACCGAGCCATCTGGTACATGCGAGCCCACCACCTGGCGCTCGACGGGCACAGCACCTGGGTGGTCGCCAACCGGGTGGCCGAGGTCTACACCGCGCTGACCGAGGGCCGTTCGTTCGAGGCCGGGGCGCTGCAGCCGCTGTCCGTGCTGCTCGACGCCGACCGGACCTATCGGGCGTCGGCGGAGTTCGAGGCGGACCGGGAGTTCTGGCTCAAGACGCTGTCGGGCCTGCCGGACGGGGCGGTGGCGCGTGGCGGTTACCGGACCCGTCGGCTGGCGCCGGCGCCGGTGCGGCTCACCGAGGACATCGCGCCCGAAGCGGCTGCGAACGTCAAGGCGGCCGCCGGGCGCTACGACACCGACCTGGCCCGGTTCGTGATCGCGGCCGCGGCGCTCTACCAGCACCGACTGACCGGCGAGCGGGACGTGGTCGTCGGCGTCCCGGTCCGCGGTCGCGGACGGAGCGAGCAAGAACTGGCGACCCCCGGCAACACCTCCAACGTGGTGCCGGTGCGGGTCACCTTCGAGCCCGGCACCACCGCCGCGGAACTGGTGCGTCAGACCGCGCAGACCCTCCGGGAGGCGTTGCGGCACCAGCGGTACCGGCACGAGGACATGCTGCGCGACCTTCGGATGGTCGACGGTGGCAACCTGTTCGGCCTGGTCGTGAACGTGATGCCGTTCGACTACTCGCGGCCGATGGGCGACTGCACCGCCTTCGCGCGGAACCTCTCCTCGGGCCTCATCGACGACGTGCGGATCGACGTCTACGACCGGCTGGCCGGGCAGGGCATCCAGATCGACGTGGACGTCAACCCCGATCTGCACGACCCCGCGTCCGGCAAGGACATCTCCCGGCGCTTCCTGCAGATGCTGGACTGGCTCACCGAGGCGGCCCCGAACGAGCTGGTCAGCCGGGCCGAACTGCTGGAGCCGGTCGAGCGCCACCGCGTGCTGGTGGAGTGGAACGACACCGCGGTCGAGGTGCCGGCGGTGACGGTGCCGGAGCTGTTCGCCGCACGGGTGGCGGGCACGCCGGACGCCGTCGCGGTGGTCGGCAACGGTGTCGAGCTGACCTATCGCGCACTGGACGAGCGGGCGAACAGGCTGGCGCACTACCTGGCGGACCGCGGTGTGGGCGCGGAGTCGGTGGTCGCGGTCTGCATGGAGCGCGGTGCCGACCTGGTGGTGTCGCTGCTGGCGGTGCTGAAGGCGGGCGGGGCGTACCTGCCGATCGACCCGCAGGCGCCAGCCGAGCGGATCGCGTTCATGCTGGCCGACAGCCGGGCGGTCGCGCTGGTGGGCTCCGAGGAGGTGCTCGAGGAGCTGCCGGTCCGACGGATGCTGACCGTGGCCGTCGACGCCCCGCTGGTGCGGACGGCGCTGGCGACGGCCCCGGCGACGGCCCCTCGGGTGGCAGCGCGGCCGGCCGGTCTGGCGTACGTGATCTACACCTCCGGCTCGACCGGCGTGCCGAAGGGCGTGGCGCTGGCGCACATGGGTGCGGTCAACCTGATGACGGTCCACGCTGAGCGGTTCGGCATCGGCGCGGGCAGCCGGGTGCTGCAGTTCGCGTCGATCGGGTTCGACGCGGCGACCTGGGAGCTGATGGTCGCGCTGTGCTCGGGCGCCGCCCTGGTGGTGGGCTCGGCGGACGAGCTGCTGCCGGGCACCGGGCTGGCCCAGCTGGTGGCGCGGCACGGGGTGACGCACACGGTGCTGCCGCCCGCGGTGCTGAGCGTCATCACGCCGGCGGACCTGGCCACAGTGACCACGCTGATCTCGGCGGGCGAGGCGCTGGGCGCCGATCTGGTCGAACGGTTCGCGCCGGGGCGGGAGTTCGTGAACGCCTACGGGCCGACCGAGACCACGGTCTGCGCGACCGTGACCGACGCGCTGGTGGCGGGCGAGGACCCGTCGATCGGCCGACCTAACCCGAACATGCGGGTATACGTGCTCGACGAGTACCTGTCCCCGGTGGCGCCGGGCGTGGTCGGTGAGTTGTATGTGGCAGGTGCGGGTCTGGCGCGCGGCTACCTGGGGCGCGCCGGGCTGACCGCTGAGCGGTTCGTGGCGGACCCGTTCACGGATGGGCGCATGTACCGCACCGGCGACCAGGTGAAGTGGACCGAGGACGGCCGGCTGGTGTTCGCCGGTCGTGCGGACGACCAGGTGAAGGTGCGCGGCTTCCGGATCGAGCCGGGCGAGGTCCAGGCGGTGATCGCCGGGCACCCGGCGGTGGCCCAGGCCGCGGTGATCGCCCGCGAGGACGTGCCGGGCGACATCCGGCTGGTGGCGTACGTCGTCGCCGAGGACGAGGGCGCGGATGTCGCCGCCCTGCCGGAGTCGGTGCGGGCGTTCGTCGGTGGGCGGCTGCCGGAGTACATGGTGCCGTCGGCCGTGGTGGTGCTGGACGCGCTGCCGGTGACCATCAACGGCAAGATCGACCGCCGCGCGCTCCCCGCCCCGGAGTACACCGCTGGTGTCGGCCGGGCGGCCGCCACCGCCGAGGAGAAGGCCCTGTGCGAGGCGTTCGCCGAGGTGCTGGGCCTGGAGAGCGTGGGCGTCGAGGACAGCTTCTTCGACCTGGGCGGTCACTCGCTGCTCGCGACCCGACTGGTGAGCCGGGTGCGCGCCATGCTCGACGTCGAGATCGAGATCTCCGACGTCTTCGAGGCGCCGACGGTCGCCGGCCTCGCCGCCCGCCTCAGCGGAGCCGACCAGGCCCGGACGGCGCTGGTGGCTGCCGAGCGTCCGGAGCGGATTCCGCTGTCGTTCGCGCAGCGCCGGCTGTGGTTCCTGGGCCAGCTCGAGGGACGCACCACGACCTACAACGCACCGATCGTGCTGCGCCTTTCGGGCGGCCTGGACCGCCAGGCGCTGGGTGCGGCGCTGCGGGATGTCCTGGGCCGGCACGAGGCGCTGCGCACGTTCTTCCCGGCGGCCGATGGCGAGCCGTACCAGCAGATCGTGAGTATGGACGAGCTGGCCTGGGACATGGACGTGATCGAGGTCGACGCGCCCGAGGGGGTGTACGAGCGGATCCAGCGGCTGGGCGACCTGGGCGATGGCGCGCTGCCAGAGCAGGCGGACGGCTCCGCGGAGCTGGCTGCCGCTGTGGTCCGGGCGGCCGGGTATGCGTTTGATCTGATGGTTGAGGTGCCGGTGCGGGCGACGCTGTTCGCGGCGGGTCCGGCCGAGCACGTGCTGGTGCTGTTGGTGCACCACATCGCGGGTGACGGTTGGTCGATGGGCCCGCTGTCCCGGGACATCTCGGTGGCGTACGCGGCGCGTTGCGAGGGTCGGGCGCCGGAGTGGGGTCTGCTGCCGGTGCAGTATGCGGACTACGCGCTGTGGCAGCGTGAGTTGTTGGGTTCGGACGAGGACGCGGCGAGCTTGCAGTCGCGTCAGGTGGCGTACTGGCGTGAGGCGTTGGCGGGTTCGCCGGAGGAGTTGGGGCTGCCGTTCGACCGTCCGCGTCCGGTGGTGGCGAGTCACCGTGGGCACAGTGCTCCGCTGGAGGTGTCGGCGGAGGTGCACGCGCGGCTGCTGGAGGTGGCGCGGGCCGAGGGTGTGACGCCGTTCATGGTGCTTCAGGCCGCCCTCGCGGTGCTGCTGTCGCGTCTGGGGGCGGGGACCGACATTCCGATCGGGTCGGCGATCGCGGGTCGTACCGATGAGGCGTTGGATGATCTGGTGGGTTGCTTCGTCAACACGCTGGTGGTGCGCACGGACCTGTCCGGTGATCCGTCGTTCCGCGAGGTGCTGGGCCGGGTGCGTGAGGCGGGTCTGGGGGCGTTCGCGCACCAGGACGTGCCGTTCGAGCGCCTGGTGGAGGAGCTGGCGCCGTCGCGCTCGCTGGCCCGCCACCCGCTGTTCCAGATCGTCCTCACCATGGAGGACGGTGTCGGGGCGCTGCTGGAGCTGTCGGGTGTGGCGGTGGAGCGGCTCATGACTGCGCGTCCGGCGGCGAAGTTCGACCTGGATGTGCTGGTTGGTGAGGTGTTCGATGCTGAGGGTCGGCCGGCGGGGCTTCGTGGTGCGGTGACGGCTGCGGCGGATCTGTTCGATGCGGGTTCGGCTGAGCTGATCGCGAGCCGGTTGGGTCGGGTGCTGGCGCTGGTGCTGGCGGATCCGTCGGTTGTGGTTGGTGCGGTGGATGTGCTGACCGTGGATGAGCGGCAGCGGGTGCTGGTGGAGTGGAACGACACCGATCGGGTGGTGGTGTTCGCGCCGGTTCACGAGTCGTTCGCTGCGCAGGTCGCACGTACGCCGGATGCGGTGGCGGTGGTCGCGGACGGTGTCGAGGTGTCGTTCCGTGAGCTGGAGGAGAAGGCGAACCGGCTGGCGAACTACCTGGTGGCGCAGGGTGTTGGCGCGGAGTCGGTGGTGGGTCTGGCGTTGCCGCGTGGTGTGGAGATGATCGCGGCGATCCTGGCGGTGTGGAAGGCGGGTGCCGGGTATCTTCCGGTGGATCCGGCGATGCCGGCGGACCGGATGACGTTCGTGCTGCGTGACAGTCGTGCGGTGATGCTTCTCACCGATGAGGAGACGCTGGGTGACATGCCGGCCGGCAAGGTCCGGCTGGTCACGTTGGATGGTGGGCTGATGTCGGCTCACTTGGCGATGGCCGCGACGACGGCGCCTGAGGTGTCGGTGCGGTCGGGTGCGTTGGCGTATGTGATCTATACGTCGGGTTCGACCGGTACGCCGAAGGGTGTGGCGGT